>DATGGN010000051.1:0-9567 GCA_035308485.1 Rhizomicrobium sp. | reverse complement strand
TTTTGCCATCGGTGATATCAACACCTACCCAGGGAAGCTGAAGCTGATCCTTTGCGGCTTTCACGAAGCTGCGCTGATGGCGCAGGCGGCCTTTCACATCTGCCGCCCGAACGAAAAGCTTCGTTTCCAGTACACGACGTCCTCGTCGAGCCTGCAGAAGAAGCTCGGTGTGGCATGAAGATCGTCGCGACGGACCGCAACGGGAAAGAGCACGTGCTGGAGGGCCGTGACGACTGGAGCGTCATGGAGATTCTGCGTGACGCCGGACTGCCGGTGGCTGCCGAGTGCGGCGGCGCCTGCGCCTGCGCAACCTGCCATGTCTATGTCGAGGAGAGCTGGTACGCGAAATTGCCTCCGCCCTCGCCTGCGGAAACCGACATGCTCGATATGGCCTTGGCGGTCGAACCCAATTCCCGGCTCTCCTGCCAGATCGTATGCAAGCCGGAGCTCGATGGCATCCAGCTTACGATCGCGCCCGAATAACCCTTACGCGAACCACACGATCGCGAAGGTCGCGCCGGCCACGGCCATGACCGCAAAAACCGTCCACAATGCGGACGACATATCCAGGGGAAGCGAGACTTTTGCGCGCGGATTGAAGGCCTTGCGCTCGACCGGCGCCCGAGCCGTCCGGATATTGAAATTGAGATGACTCATGGCGTCGCCCTCTCTGCTGTTCACAGGAGCGGAGGTGCAACGGCCGGGCCACGCCATCGTGATCCATTTTGGGACAGGATTATGCACACGGAACGAATCTGTTAAGGTTGCTCCGCCACTCGGGCGGGGTGATCCTATGTACGAATTGGGAGAGATTGTACGCGGGCGGCGCACGGCGCGGCTGGAGAGGCCGGTCGTGTTGTTCCTCATCGGGGCGCGGCTCAACAGGCTGTGGCCTCCGGGACGTTGGTGGTGGTTCGCCAACACCATGCCGACGATGCTGAAAGAACTGGAAGCGAAACCCGAAGCCGGCCTGCTCTGGTATCGCACCCATGCGTCGTGGCGCATGCTGATGTTGCAGCAATATTGGGAGTCGTTCGACAAACTGCTCGCCTATGCCCAGGACCGAAACGGCGAGCACTTCCCCGCATGGGGCCGGTTCATGAAAGAACTGATGCAGGATGAGGCGATCGGCATCTGGCACGAGACCTATCTTGTCGAGCCCGGCAGGTTCGAATGCATATACGGCAACATGCCCCTATTTGGACTCGCCGCAGCTTCGGAATCGGTGCCTGCCGCCGGACGGCTCGCCGCGGCGAAGCAGCGGTTCGCGGCCTGAGAGCTACCGGCCGGGACGCCGGTTTGCCGAAAGATCGTACGGACCGCCTTTTTCGATGGCGCGGACGTACGCTGGCCGCCGTTGCAGGCGCGCCAGATAGATTTCAAGCGCGGGGTAAGCCTTCAACAATCCGCTCGCGCCTGCCGCCTCGAGCACAAACGCGATCTGGATGTCCGCGCCGCTCAGCGCGTCGCCGACGATGAATTCGCGTCCCTGGACGGCGCCGGCGATGTACGAAAGATGATTGGCAATTTCGCCGTCGATGCGGGGGCGCAGCGGCGCGGCGCCCTCGCCCAGAAATCCGGCATAGAGATGAAGGAGCAACGGCAGCATTGCCGATCCTTCGGCGTAATGCATCCATTCGATATAGCCGATGTAATCGTCGGATCCACGTTCCGGGCGCATCCGGTTTCCGCCGTAACGATCGAGTATGTATTCGATGATGGCGCCGGATTCAGCAATGGTATGTCCCTCGTCGGTAATGACCGGTGATTTGCCCAGCGGATGCACCTGTTTCAATTCCGGCGGTGCAAGCGGAACAGGCGAGAGCCGCTGATATCTTTCGATCCGATACGGGAGTCCCAGTTCCTCAAGAAGCCAGAGAATCCGCTGCGAACGCGAGTTGTTGAGATGATGGACTGTGAGCATCGCCTGCCCCTTCCGTTCGTTAGCGGCCGAGTTCGCGCATCGCCGAATCAAGCCCCGCCAGTGTCAGCGGATACATGCGCTCCGAGAACAGCTGCCGGACAAGGCCGATCGACGGCGTGTATTCCCAATGTATCTCCGCTATCGGGTTCAGCCACACCACGTGCGGATAGATTTGCACGACGCGATCGAGCCACACCGCGCCGGCTTCTTCGTTCCAGTGCTCGACGGATCCTCCGGGATAGGTGATCTCGTACGGGCTCATGGTCGCGTCGCCGACGAAGATCACCTTGTAGTCGTGCGGAAACCTGTGCAGCACGTCCCAGGTGGCGGTGATTTCATTGTGCCGGCGCCGGTTGTCTTTCCACACGGCCTCGTACAGGCAATTGTGGAAGTAGAAGAATTCCATGTGCTTGAACTCGCTGCGCGCGGCGCTGAACAGTTCCTCGCAGACGCGGATATGGGCGTCCATTGACCCGCCGGCATCGAAGAAAAGCAGGACCTTCACGAGATTGTGCCGCTCCGGAACGAGCTTCAGATCGAGATAGCCCTTGTTGGCGGTCTCGCGGATCGTACCGGGCAGGTCGAGTTCGACCTCCGCGCCTGTGCGCGCCCATTTGCGCAGGCGCCTGAGCGCAACCTTGATGTTGCGCGTGCCAAGCTCGAGTGAATCGTCGAGGTTCCTGTATTCGCGTCGGTCCCAAACCTTGACCGCGCGCCCGTGCCTCCCCTTCTCCTGCCCGATGCGTACACCCTCCGGGTTGTAGCCCATCGCACCGAACGGCGACGTGCCTGCCGTGCCGATCATCTTCGAGCCGCCCTCGTGGCGTTTCTTCTGTTCCTCAAGACGCTTCTTCAGCGTCTCCATCAATTTTTCCCAGCCGCCGAGGGACTCGACGAGCTTTTTTTCTTCCTCGGTGAGGAATTTTTCCGCGAGCGCACGGAGCCATTCTTCGGGAAGCCGTGCAGTCTCGGATGGGTCAAGAGTCTCCAGGCCCTTGAACGCATGGGCAAACACACGGTCGAACCTGTCGAGATTGCGTTCGTCTTTCACCAGCGCTGCGCGCGAAAGATAGTAGAAATCATCTACCTTCCAATCGATGACGTCGCGCGAAAGCGCGTCCATCAGCGACAGATATTCCTTGAGCGTCACCGGCACTTTCGCCGCGCGCAGCTCTTCGAAGAATTGAAAAAACATGGGCGCTAGGGTGAAGCCGCGATTTCGTTCCGCGCAGCGGCATAGACCGCACGGAGAAAACCCTGCGCTTCGGGGAGGTCGCGGGGCTCGGCGAATTCGATGGTGGTCTCTACACCCCAATTTCCGATCGCCGCGCCCGCGAACTGAACGCGGTAGTGGAGGTCCTCCAGCTTCGCCGTCTCGTAGGTGCGCGTGTACACCGTGATCGCAGGACCGTGCGATTCAGGCAGGATCGCGGTGTCCTTTTCGGCGATGCGCTTGCCGCCGGCACCCTCCTGCTCGGCAAAATCGTTCGCCATCGATTGTTTCGCGTCATAGGCGCCGTGCAACGGCGTCAGCCGGATCGTACCGTACACGCCGTCGAGCGCCGCATAGGCGCAGAAGTCCGCCCCGGTTCCCGGGTCGGTCTCTCCCGCCGCATCACGTTCGAACGAACCGATTTTGGCGGGGCAGACAAAGCGCGATGCCACATGCACCTTGGCGCCGTTTGCGCCGTCGGCAAACGGATCGCCCGCCACCGTCTGGGCATACGCGCCCGAAGCAATCAGGATTGTCATGCCGACGAGAGCGCAGCGCCGTCCGGACCTTACGCGGAGACGCGGAGACGCGGAGAAACGAACCGCCGAGGTGCAAAGCCAGAATGGCGCGCCGACGGCGCGCAAAAAAATCGATCTCACAAACCCATTCGCGCCCGAAAACGCGTCACGGCGAACCAGGGGCTTTCCGTTGCCCCTCCGCGTCTCCGCGTCTCCGCGTGAATCCTTTTTTGCTGCTGCCGTCGGACTTACGAAGGCCGGAACCCGGCGCCTGCAAGTGTTCGCAACAATGCATCGCCATCTGTACGCCATCGCGGATAGTTGCAGGGAGCCGGATTCCCGCTTTCGCGGGAATGACAGTCTGGGATTTTCCGTACCGTTCATCCTCGGGCCTCGCGGCGAGCCAGGAAGGCGAGGCGTTCGAGCAGATGCACGTCCTGCTCGTTCTTGACGAGCGCCCCATGCAGGGGCGGGATCAGCTTCTTCGGATCCCGCTCGCGCAGCGCCTCCGGCGGAATGTCCTCGTTCAGCAGCAGCTTCAGCCAGTCGAGCAGCTCCGACGTCGACGGCTTCTTCTTCAGTCCCGGCACGTCGCGAATCTGGTAGAATACGTTCAGCGCCTCCGACACGAGTTTCCGCTTGATGGCGGGGAAATGTACGTCGACGATCTTCTCCATCGTCTCGCGGTCCGGAAACCTGATGTAATGGAAGAAGCAGCGGCGCAGAAACGCGTCGGGCAGCTCCTTCTCGTTGTTGGATGTGATCATCACGATGGGACGCAGCCTCGCGCGAATCGTTTCGCCGGTTTCGTAGACAAAGAACTCCATGCGATCGAGTTCGAGCAGGAGGTCGTTCGGAAATTCGATGTCGGCCTTGTCGATCTCGTCGATCAGCAACACCGGACGCACATCCATTTCGAACGCATCCCACAGCTTGCCGCGCTTGATGTAGTTCTTGACGTCCTTTACCCGCGCGTCGCCCAGCTGCGAATCGCGCAGCCGCGTCACCGCGTCATATTCGTACAGGCCCTGCTGCGCCTTGGTGGTCGATTTGACATGCCAGGTGATCAGCGGCGCCGCAAGCGCGTCGGCCACTTCATAGGCGAGTTGCGTCTTGCCCGTTCCCGGCTCGCCCTTGATGAGCAGTGGGCGTTCGAGCGTGATCGAGGCGTTGACGGCAATGCGCAGGTCATCGGTCGCGATATAGCGGTCGGTGCCTTGAAAGGCTTGCGAGGTCATCGTTGTCCTGAATGGCGTTCGTGGGCGAAATTAGGTTGGGCACCGCGGCTTCGCAAGCGGCAGGCGCGCCTGCTATACAGCCAGGCATGCCCCAAACCTGCGCAGAAACACTGCCCGCCGCGCTTTATCGCCATCCGTCGGTTTACGAACAGGAACGCCGTCGCATCTTTGCGCAAACCTGGCAGCTTGCCGGGCACGAAGCGCAGCTCGCCGAACCCGGACAATTGCTGGCCGTGACAATCGCGGGCTATCCCGTCATCGCCGTGCGCGGTGAGGATAAAATTCGCGCCTTTCACAATGTCTGTCGCCATCGCGCCGGCCCGCTTGCGCCGGAGGGCGAAGGACGGTGCGAACGCAATCTTGTCTGCCGCTATCACGGGTGGCGGTATGCGCTGGACGGCCGCCTTGCGGGCGCGCGCGATTTCGGCCCCGCGGACGGATTCGACCCGCGCGAATACGGCCTTTTCCCGCTCGCCTGCGAGATCTGGCGGGGATTCGTCTTCGTCAACATGAACCCGTCCGCGCCCCCGTTGTCGTCAACAGTCGGGCCGCTGGCCGCGCGCACGCGGCACATGCCGCTCGAGAGTTTTCGCCCGGGGCGGCGGGTGACGCACGAGCTCCGCTGCAACTGGAAGACCTATGTCGAGAATTATCTCGAAGGATATCACGTGCCTATCGTACATCCCGCGCTGAATGCGGCAATCGATACGTCGCGCTACGAAATCGAAACGGACGGAGAGATCGTTTTCCATCACGCGCCGGCACGCTCCGGCACGCCCGTCAGCGGCCTCTGGGCGTGGATGTGGCCCTCGCTCGGTATCAACGTTTACACCAACGGCGTGAGCGTGGAGCGCATGTGGCCTCTGGACGGCGCGCGCACGCGACTCGACTACCTGTACTTCTTCCCGGAAGATCTATCGGAGGCGGACAGGGATGCCGCGATCGGCGCCTCGGAAGTCACGACGGCCGAGGACATCGCGATCACGCAAGCCGTGCAACGCAATCTGGATGCAGGTATCTACGACCGCGGCCGCCTGTCGCCCAAACACGAAACCGCCGTCGCGCTGTTCCAGAACCTGGTCACGCGCGCGACCGCGCTCCCGCCGGAAGAATCGCAAACAGCGCGATGAAACTTTCCCACCACACGAACCGGCGGTAGCTCCAGTTTGCACGCGGAGCAAGCATTAGATCGCCCCAACCGGGTGAGTGTTGCGCCGCGCTCGCTGCCGTCAAGGACGCCTTCGGCGCCGCTCTCGCGGTTGCTGTGCAATCCTTGACTGCAGCTTGCGCCTGGCGCTGTGCGGAATTGCGGTCGGGACGAGGAAACGGTCCTCTGGTCGAACCAGGAAACGGACATTGTTTGTCGTTGCTTCAGCCGGCCTGCGCGCTTGCCGCCCAAGGCGTTCCTCGCTCGAGCACGGCATTGGCGTAGATGATGAGCTTTCTCGCGCAGGCGACGAGAGCAACCTTGTGTGGTTTGCCAGCCGCGGTGAGCCGCTTGTAGAGCGCCATCAACGCGTTGTTCCAGTGAAAGGCCGCCGGCAATGCTGCGGCATAGAGTGATCGGCGCAGCCGACGACGTCCCCCAAAGATATGTCTTTGGCCGCGCCGCTGGGCGCTGTCATGGTCGAAAGGAGCAAGACCGCCGAGACTTGCGGCCTCTTCCCGCGTCAGCGTCCCGAGTTCCGGCATGTGTACAAGCATGGCCAGAGCCGTGCGCGGGCCAACCCCATCAATGCTCGAAAGCAGCTCGATCTTGCGATGCAGATCGGCGTGCAGCGCAAGCTCGGCAAAGAGCGCCTTCAGCGCGCTGCGCCGCCAGGCGCAAAGCCGCTTGATCTCCGCTTTCAGCCGGGAAATCAGCGATTTGTCGCGATAGCCCTCAAGCCGTGTCTTCATCCGGCTCGCATCTTCCTCGATCTGTTCGATCAGCCTCAGCCGCTCCTTGAAAGCTGCCAGTCTGGGATCGGAGGGCTCCCGGATCTGCTTGCTGTCCGCCGCACACAGGGCAATCAGGCCGGCATCGATCCGGTCGTTCTTGGCCCGCTTCAGATGAAACTGCGCATAGGCGCGAACCTGCAGCGGCTGAAAGATGATGACGATATGGCCGCGACCGCGAAGCCACGCCACGACATCGCGCTCATATCCTCCGCTTGCTTCGATACCAATGCGTTTGACCCTGTGCCGTCTCAGCCAGTTGCAAAGCTCCCCATAACCAGCCTCGTTATTGGCAACCTGCAAAACCGCCTCGCCACAGCTCAGCGCCACGTCGAGCTTGTGCTTGCCGGTATCGATCCCGGCCGCCTTCGTGCTATGCTTGGCCATCTTCGTCTGTCCCTTCCTTGTGATGCGAACCTCGCGTTCCTTCAACCATTCGGGCCTGATGAAGAACCGGTAGCGATCCTGCTCCGCGACGACCCCTCAAGGTCCCGCGCGTTCGATCCGACTACCGGCGCCCCGTTCCGGATGGCCGTCCAGAACGGGGCGTTCCTCTCGGAACAATCCATTCTTAGCAGACCGCGCCAATACAAGACGCGGGGTTCAACTTTCCAAACCCTGTCATTCCCGCGAAAGCGGGAACCCAGCGCCCGCCAGCGTTGCATTGGACGCACGAGCGGTGGCGCACACTCTCAGGCAATTGCAGGTGCCGGATTCCCGCTTTCGCGGGAATGACAACCTTTTTGTTGGAAATTTTCTCCTCGCGTCTCCGCGTGCCAATCGTTCTGGGACCGGTGAGGTGTGAAATACGGTCGCACGAGGCCCGTCTGGCGAAACTTCGGTACAACCCGGACAAACGGCGACGATAACCGGCTGGCAGGATCGCCCCTGGCACGAGTGTTTCGGGGGAATTCCATGTCCATGTCGCGCGTCTATACCGTCGCGTTTCAGGGCATCGAAGCGCGCGAAGTCGACGTGCAGGTGCGTATTTCGCGCGGCAATCCCGCCTTCGCCATCGTCGGTCTCGCCGACAAGGCGGTGGGCGAAAGCCGTGATCGCGTGTGGGCGGCGCTTTCGGCCATCGGGCTTGCGCTGCCGCCCGACCGCATCACCGTCAACCTCGCGCCGGCCGATCTCCCCAAGGAAGGAAGCCACTACGACCTGCCGATCACGCTCGCGATTCTCGCCGCCATGGGCGTGCTGCCGTCGCGCGAGATGGCGGGGTACGTGGCGCTCGGCGAATTGTCGCTGGACGCCAGCATCACCGCCGTGGCGGGCGTACTGCCGGCTGCGCTTGCCGCATCGGAAGCCGGCCGCGGCCTTATCTGTCCGGCCGCGAGCGGCGCCGAAGCGGCGTGGGCGGGAAAGATCGAGATCATCGCCGCACCCTCGCTGATCGCGCTCGTCAATCACATCAAGGGTGCGCAGGTGCTGCGCGCGCCCACGCCGCGGATGATCGACGAAACAGGTACAATTGCCGACCTGAAGGACGTGAAGGGCCAGGAGACGGCGAAGCGCGCGCTCGAAATCGCGGCCGCGGGCGGCCACAACATGCTGATGATCGGCCCGCCCGGCGCCGGCAAATCGATGTTGGCCGCGCGCCTGCCGGGGCTGCTCCCGCCGCTCGATGCGCGCGAGGCGCTCGAAATCTCGATGATCCGTTCGCTTGCGGGGGATTTGCGCGACGGCGCCATTTCACGACGCCGGCCGTTCCGGAGTCCGCATCATTCGGCCTCGATGCCTGCGCTCGTGGGCGGCGGGATGCGCGTGAAGCCGGGAGAAGTGTCTCTCGCGCATAACGGCGTTTTGTTCCTGGACGAACTCCCGGAATTCCACGGCGTCTGCCAGCAACTGCCCCTAACCCATTCTTAAAGGGGGTCCGGGGGAATTTTGGGCCTGAAGCGAACGATGTGTGAAGAGAGGAAAGCCTTAAGCGGCCTCTGGCAACCTGCCGACATGACCACCCATGTCGTCTCGGCACTCGTCCAGAAGTACCGCCGCCTTTTAGGCGAGCTATCGGCGCTTGAACGAGAGATCGAGGTTAGCCGAGGGGTTGAGGCGTGGGACTCGGCAGTTGGGCGATATGACGGCCGGAAAACTGAAATCGACGAGGCGTTAGTTCACTTGGAAGCGGCGATCTGGTTGTTCGACGAGAAGTGGGACCCATCGACAGCGAAACCCATCGTTCCAAGGGCCGAATTCGAGAGTGGAAAATTAGCCAACGCTGCCTACGGCGTACTGAGGGATTCTCCGGGGTATTTCTTGAGCGCAAAGGAGATGGCCCGTTTCGTCGTTGTACGATTGGAGATGGACTCGGATTCCCGCACCATCGCCAAGGTCGCAAAGATTATTGCGACGGCATGCGACCGACAGGTCAAACGAGGATACTTTCACGTCCAAGACGGACCTCCAAAGCGATGGTCGGTTGGTAAGTCAAAGCCAATTTTGTCTTCTGCCAGTCACGGTATCGCGTTGCCCACCACAGATAACCCTTTCGCCGTTGCCAATACCCCGTCCATGTTGCCGAAGCCGCGACTTCCGCAGCAGTCATAAGCAGACGTTCGAACTTCGACTTTTTGTCCACGCGACGATGGCTCGCACGCCACGCGAGTTCGTTCGCAAACCCTTGGGTGTTCGTACCGGCAATATGACCATAAATTCTCTCTGCGCGGCGCACCCCCGAATTGTAGTTCTCCACGCAGTTTATGTGTGTGCCTTCGTCGAAATAGCACTCCT
>DATGGN010000050.1:0-25661 GCA_035308485.1 Rhizomicrobium sp. | reverse complement strand
CAGGAGATTACATGGGCGAACACTGGCTCGCCACGTTTGCGCTCCTCGCGCTGGATCATAGTCCAAGCTGACGATCTTGCAGGAACGTGCCGTTTCTCCAGGATGGTCACGCGGAGACGGAGGCGCGGAGAAAAAAGGCTTCACAAAGAGACAGTGAGCCGGTGAGGCACCTGTACGGCGAGGGAATTTGATGCACGCCCATCAATAGCGAACTCGCGCGCGCAGAGCGCGCGCAACAAAGTCTATGACGTGCAGACTTGCCGCGCGGCGGCCATCTCACCGTCTCACCGACTCATTGTTTAAGGCCGAACCCGCGCGCGGTGAGGATTCCATAGATCAGAATCCAGATGTAGCATGCGGCCGGAACCGCGAGTGCGACCGCAAGCGACGCATGATCGGCGACTGCCCCCGTCGCAACCGGAATGATAGCGCCGCCGACGATCGCCATGATGAGCAGCGCCGAAGCGTTCGGCGTCTCCTCACCCATGTTTTCGCTCGCCAGCGTGAAGATGGTCGGGAACATGATCGAGTTGAAAAGTCCCACCGCAATCAGCGACCACGCAGCGACCGGGCCGACCGACAGGGACGAAAAGATCGCCAGCGCGCAGGCGCACACCGCATTGATCGCGAGCGCAAGCCCGGGGCGGACGCGCTGCAGCACGAAAGCGCCGATGAAGCGCCCGACCATCGCCCCGCCCCAATAGAAGCTGACAAGTTCGCCTGCGTGTTCAGCCGTATACCCGAGCACGGATGGCTGCATGATGTAGTTGGTCATCATGCTGCCGATAGAGACCTCCGCACCGACGTACAGAAAGATAGCCAGCGTGCCAAGCAGCAGGCGCGGTCTGTTGCGCAGCGCCCATACTGCGGAAAACGAGGCCATCTGCGCACTGACCGGCGGCGCCGCGCTCTTGCGCATGAACCAGAGAAGAAAAACGATCGCCGCGAGCACCGGAGCGATCATCAGAAAAGGCAGTTCCACGGCGTGGGCCTGGGCGATGCGCGCCGCCCCGAGCGCCTCGGGGGAAAGGCGTGCAGCGTTGATCGTTACATCGCCATGCAGGATCAGGATGGCGCCGACCCAGGGTCCAATTGTCGTCGCCAGTGAATTGAACGCCTGCGCCAGCGTCAGCCGGCTGGATGATGTTTCCGCGGGTCCAAGTTCCGCAATGAAAGGGTTGGCGACCACCTGCAGCACGGTGATTCCCGTGGCCATGACAAAGCATGCAACCAAAAACGGCGCGAAAATGCCGGAGGAGGCGGCAGGTACATAGAGCAGGCAGCCGCAGATCATCACCACCAGACCAAGAATGGCGCTGCGGATGTAACCGATGCGCGACAAAATGAAACCGGCGGGAATGGAGAATACGAAATAGCCGATAAAGAAACTGAACTGGACCAGCATCACTTCTGTGTACGAAAGGGAGAAAACTCCGCGAAGTTTCGGGACCACGGAATCCTGGAGGACGGTCGCAAAGCCCCAGGCGAAGAAGAGCAGAACCACCAGTCCGATCAGCAGCCACCGCTGCCTTGGGGGCGCGGCCGGCGCGGCTCTCGAATCCGGTATGGTCATGCTGCTCTTTTCCCCTTTGGGACTTTCTTGCTCATTCCGCCCGTCTTTCAGACGTTACGGGCCGCACCCTTGCCCACTCGGACGCTCCAGGAGGGGGATTGAAAGTGAGTCTTGCCACAGACGCAAATCCGGTCCCGCGGACGACGGTTAGCTCTTTGCGCTGACGCGATACGGTGCAGCCGCCGACCCGACAGGTTTCCGGGCGAATTCCTCCTGCCAGACTTCGAATTCGCCCTTCCTGCCACCGCGCCGGTGAAAAAAGATTCGTTCAGCCATGCTGCGCGCCGGCGCCGTCATTAGAAGAAGATCGATGAGGCGGTTCGGCGGAACCGCGTCAAGCGCACGCCGCAGGATGCGCTTGGCGCGGAAATTCGGGACTTCCCGCGCGAATGCGGCAATCGGATCCGGACCGCGATCGTACAGATAATCGCTGACCAGCTGGGCTGCGCGCCGGCCGAACTGCAGGGCTGTGTGAATTCCACCGCCGGTGAGCGGCGATACCAGGCCGGCTGCGTCGCCAATCAGGAGCACGCGGCCGCGACCCAAGGGGGAAACGGGGCCGCCGGTCGGAATAAGGCCGCTCCGACGCTCAACGGCGTGAATCTCCTTGAAACCGGGCAAACGCGCGGCGCGCGCAATCAGCTTGTCGAGCCGCGGCCTCTTTCGCAGGACCGCGGCAGCGCCGAACTGGGTGAGGCCGCATCCGGCGAATGCCCATCCGATGTAACCCGGCGCAATCGAACTATCTGCGAAACAATGCAGAAAGCGCGGGTCCAGCGCTTCGATCGGCGTGGCTTCCAATTCGAGACCGGCAAGAAAGCGCCGATTTCGTCCCAGATCGAAAACCTGTGCAACGCGCGAGCGCGCACCATCGGCGCCGATGAGGTAATCCGCCCGGATATTCACCGCCGGGATCGTGATCCCGGTGGCATCTTGATATCCGAGTTGGAATTTTTGCCCCAGGAAAAGCCTGGCACCGGCACGCTCGGCTTCGCAGGCCAGCCACCGCAAAAGTCCTGCCGTGTCGGTTGCCTGGAAAAAATATCCCGGTCCGTAAAGATCAAGATGCCGGCCGCTGGGTGCGTAGAGTCGTACGCCGCGGATTTTTCGCATACGATCGGAAGGAAAGTCGAACGCGTCCGTGACTTCCTTGACGAGAATCCCGGTGGTTCTGACGCGAACGCCGACGTCGGGCTTGGAATCGACGATCGCAACGTTGAGGCCGCGCATGGCGGCAGTTCGGGCGCAGGCAAGCCCGGCGAAACTTGCGCCGATCACCACAAGGTCGAATTGTTTTGTCATGGCGATGTCCCCGCTCGCATGACACTCGCCTGCCATCATGGCCGGATTGGGGCCTGTCTACGTCCGCAACGCGCCGCCGACGGCTTCGATCATCCTGTTTCAATGCGCGCTGGCGGTCCGGAAAGGTGTCGATGAACAATTCCTACGTCCGCAACGTGCCGCCGGTGGCTTTGCCGACTGCGGCGACGATTTTCTGCGCCACGGCGTCGATTTCCGCATCGGTCAGCGTACGGTCCTTCGGCTGCAGGCGAACGGCGATGGCGAGCGATTTCTTCCCTTCCGGGACGCCGGTACCTTCGTACACATCGAACACGTCCACCCGCTCGATGAGATTGCGTTCCGCGCTGCGCGCGCTCTTCACGATGTCTTCCGCCGTGACCTTGGCCTCTACGACAAAGGCAAAATCGCGCTCAACGGCCGGGAACGGCGAGGGCTGGAACAACGGCCGTGCACGACTCTTCGCTTTCGATTCCGGAATGGCATCCAGGAAAATTTCAAACGCCGAGACTGGTGCCCTGAGATCGAATACGGCAAGCACGCTCGGGTGCAACTCGCCAAAATACGCCAGCACCTTCGGCCCGAGCGCGAGGGTGCCGCAACGCCCGGGATGATACCAGCCTGGCGCGCCGCTCTTCGCCGGCGCGCTCATCGGCGCGCCCATCGCTGCCTCGAGTACCGCCAGTATGTCGGCCTTTGCGTCGAACGCGTCCGCGCCATGGGCGTCCTTTGTCCAGCTCCGTACGGCGCCGCCGACGCGGATACCCGACGCGGCAGTTGCCTGCGCACCCGGAATACCGCTCTCGAATTGCGCCCCGATTTCGAAGAGGAGCTGATCCGAAAATCCACGCGCAGCATTGCGCTGGGCCGCAGCGAGCAGCGACGGCAGAACGCTTGGCCGAAGCGCATCCATATCGGCCGAGATCGGATTCTCCAGCTGGCGCGCCTCGTCGCCCCCGCCGAAGAGCGCGGAATGGGCCCGCGGAATAAAGGCGTAACCGATCGTCTCGTTGAAGCCGCGCCCGGCAAGCGTACGCCGCGCCGCGCGCATCCGCTTCTGCGCCGGCGTGAGCACGGAGCGCGCGACCGCGTGCGGGCGCGGCATCGGCTGGGCAGCGACATTGTCGATGCCGTGGATGCGCACCACTTCCTCGACGAGATCGGCCGGGCCTTCGATGTCGCTGCGCCAGGACGGCGACGTAACACTCAACTCGTGATCGCCTTCGACCGTGAAACCGAGCGAAACCAAAATCCCGCGGATGAGATCGTCGGGCAGCTGGATGCCGGCGAGCCGTCGTACGATCTTCGGCGAGAACACAATCTGAGCGCGCGCAACGGGAACCGCACCGGCGACGACGGTCTCGGCCGGTTCGCCGCCGCAGAATTCCAGAATAAGCTTGGTCGCGAGTTCGAGGCCCTGCACCACGAATTCCGGATCCGTGCCGCGTTCGAAGCGGTAACGCGCGTCGGACTGGATGCCGAGTTCGCGTCCCGAAGCGGCAATGCGCTGCGCGTCGAACCAGGCCGATTCGACGAAGACGTTGCGCGTCTCTTCCGTACAACCCGTGTCTTCGCCGCCCATGATCCCGGCGATGCTGAGTGCGCGGACGTCATCGGCAATGACGATCGTCTCCGGATCGAGATCGTACATGCGGCCATCAAGCGCTTTCACGCTCTCGCCTTCGCGCGCGAGCCGCGCCTGCATATTCCCCTGGAGTTTGTCGGCATCGAACACATGGAGCGGCCGGCCGCGGTCATTGGCGATGAAGTTCGTCACGTCCACGAGCGCCGAAATCGGCCGCAATCCGATCGCGCGCAGGCGTGCCTGCAGCCAGGGAGGGCTCGGACCATTGCGCACATTGCGGATGAGCCGGCCGGCAAAAATCGGACAGGCTTTTTCCGCGCCGGCGGAAAAATGGAGCCCGATACGCAACGGCGAAGCGAATGCCCCCGGAACAGGAGTGACCGCCGGTGTTTTCAGACGGCCGATCCCGACCGCGGCCAGATCGCGCGCAATCCCGGCGACGCTTGTGCAGTCGCCGCGGTTCGGCGTGATGGCGACGTCGAACAACGGATCGTCGAGCCCGAGCGCGTGCGCCGCCGACGCACCCGGTGCGAGATCGGTTTTCAGTTCGATGATGCCCAGATGCTCGTCGGACAAAAGAAGTTCGCGTTCCGAGCACAGCATCCCACGCGATTCGACGCCGCGGATCGCGGAGATCTTCAGCGCCTCGCCCGAGACGGGGATGACGGCGCCCGGCGGGGCAAACACGCCCTTCATTCCGGTATGCGCATTCGGTGCGCCGCACACCACTTGTACAACTTCGCCGCCGGTATCGACCATGCAGAGTTTGAGCTTGTCGGCGTTCGGATGCTTTTCCTCCGAAACGACGCAGGCGACGACAAAGTCCTTGAGCGCGGCGCTCCTGTCCTCCAGCGACTCCACTTCGAGACCGATGAGGGTCAGCGTCTCGGCGATCGTGCGCGCATCCGCATCCGTCTCGAGATGCTCTTTCAGCCATGAGAGCGTGAACTTCATCGGCTCAATCCCCCGTCGAGCGTCGGGAGATCGAGCGCGGCGAAGCCGTAATGCCTGAGCCAGCGCAGGTCGGAATCGAAGAATGCGCGCAGGTCGGGCGCGCCGTATTTCAGCATCGCCATGCGATCGAGGCCGAAGCCGAAGGCGAAGCCCTGGTAGCGCGCAGGATCGATGCCGCACATCTCGAGCACGCGCGAATGCACCATCCCCGAACCGCCGAGTTCGAGCCAGTCATTACCGGTACCGAATTTGATCTGCCCGCCGGAACGGTCGCAGCGCATGTCCCATTCGACGCTGGGCTCCGTAAACGGGAAGAACGACGGCCGCGCCCGCAATTCGATCCTGTCGACTTCGAAAAAGGCGCTGCAGAACTGCTCCACCACCCAGCGCAGATGCCCGAGGTTGGTCTCCTCGTCGATCACCAGCGCTTCCAGCTGGTGAAACATCGGCGTGTGCGTCGCATCGGAATCGCGACGATAGGCGCGTCCCGGGACGATAACCCGGATCGGCGGCTTCTGCTTCAGCATCACGCGGGCCTGTACAGGGCTCGTATGCGTGCGCAGCACGTGACGATCGCCATCGTTCTGCCGCGCCACATAAAAGGTATCGTGCATCTGCCGGGCGGGATGATCGGGCGGAATGTTGAGCTTGGTGAAATTATAATCGTCGTATTCCACGTCCGGTCCTTCGGCGACGGCAAAGCCGAGGTCGGCGAAGATCGCGGTGATCTCGTCCTGTACCTGGCTGACGGGATGAATCGTGCCGCGCGGCTCGGGGCGCGCGGGCAATGTGACATCGATCCGTTCGAAGGCAAGTCGCGCATCCAGCGCTTCGCGCGCGAGTGCGGTCTTGCGCTCCGCGATGGCCAGGGCGATGCGGTCGCGCAAGCCGTTGAACAGCGGCCCGTTCTCGCGCCGCTCCTCCGGGCTCATGCCGCCCAGCGATTTCAGGAGTTCGCTGACTGCGCCTTTTTTCCCGAGTGCGGCCACGCGGACAGCTTCGAGCCCGGGCTCATCCGTCGCGGCGCCTATTTCCGAGAGAATTCTTTGTTCGAGTGCTTCGATATCGCTCATGGGCGAATTGGAACTCTCATCAACCTGGATTGTCATCCCCGCGAAAGCGGGGACCCAGCGCCTGCAATCATCGAAAGAAATGCGCCGGCGCTCGTGCGCTCTCTCCAGCACTTGCGGGAGCTGGGTTCCCGCTTGCGCGGGAATGACACACTACGGCCTTACGCCCGCGCCTGTTCGGCCAGCGCCTTGAAGGCATCTGGCTCGTGCACGGCGAGATCGGCAAGAACCTTCCGGTCCAGCTCGACCCCGGCGCGGGCGAGCCCGCTGATAAATCGGCTATAGGTCAGGCCGTGCAGCCGGCAGGCGGCGTTGATGCGCTGAATCCAGAGCGCGCGGAAGTTCCGCTTCTTGAGCTTGCGCCCGACATAGGCGTGCTGCATCGAGCGGTCGACCGCGGCATTGGCCGTGGTGATGTTGTTCTTCCGCCGGCCGCGGAAACCCTTGGCCTGTTTGAAAACCCGTTTGCGGCGGGCGTGGGACGGAACGGCGCGGGGGGCGCGGGACATGGGATGGCCTCCTTAGAACGAGTATGGCATCCAGCGGCGGACCCGCTGGGTTTCGGAGGCGGACAGAACCGTCGTGCCGCGCAATTCGCGGATCTGCTCGTTGGAGCGTTTGATCATCCCGTGGCGTTTGCCGGCCTGGCCGTGCTTGAGCTTGCCGTTCGCGGTGAATTTCAGGCGCTTCTTGGCGCCCGATTTCGTCTTCAGTTTGGGCATTTTGCGGTCTCCCTGACGTAAGCTGGCCGGGCTAAGCTGGGCCATGGTTGGCCGGATCAAGTCCGGCCATGGACGCATTTGGGGGCGCCACGGCATGCCCTTTACGCCGGGCGGCCCGAAAAGAGGCCGCGTCTTATACGGAAAGCCGGCCCACTGGCAAGCGGTGAACGGGCTCGGGTAGTCTCCCAAACCTTGCACTGGACCCAACACGAAATTCGGAGCTCACATCAACAACGCAGCTTTGCCAGAGGATCGAGGGCTCTCATCATGAGAATGGCTATTTGCGCATTGATGTCGATCGTGTCATCGCCTGCGTTGGGTCATGGGCACTTCAGAGTGCTTTGGATTCTACCAAACCATCACGTGCGATTCGATAGCGGCCCTGAACTGAACGCCATCGGATTTCACTCCGAACTGAAAAAGATGCAGCGAGACGGAGGGTGCCCTCCTATAGAAGTCATGCCCGACAGAACTGGGAATAACGAGATCGTCGCTCGTGTCCTTGAAGACCTGCAGCGATTTGGGTGTCGCAATCTCGGCTTTACCGGCGAAGAGCAAAACGTCCAGTAACTCTGATCCCGTCGCTTGTTCCCTCAGATGCGTCTACGTAGATTTGAAAATCGTCGAAGGGATCATGTGCCGATGAAAGTCGTCGACGAATTCCGCAAATTCGCCATGCGCGGCAGCGTCATCGACCTCGCCGTCGGCGTGGTGGTGGGCGCCGCCTTCACGGCGATCGTCAATTCGCTGGTGAAAGACATCATCACGCCGCCGATCGGCCTTTTGCTCGGCGGCATCGATCTCTCGAATTTCTTTATCGTGATCAAAGGCCACGGCGCCCATACGCTGAAGGCCGCGCAGGACGCGGGCGCCGTCACGATCAATTACGGCAACTTCGTCAATACGATCCTGAATTTCGTGATCATCGCCTTCGCGCTTTTCCTGGTGGTGCGCCAGATCAACCGGTTCTCCGCGCCGAAGGAGGAAACGCCGGCGCCGGTGACGCCCGAAGACGTTTTGCTGCTGCGGGAAATCCGCGATCTTCTGAAGACGCACGCATGAATCATCGACTCCTGATCGTCGCGATGCTGGGCGTTGCAGCGCTGGCAGCCCCAGCTTCGGCGTCCGATGATCCCGCTGGAGTGGCAAACGGTTTCTATGGCGTGTACGCGACGTTTCACCCCTCCGACGGAATTCCCGATGCGAAGGGGCGCGCGAAGTACGAGCCCTTCATTTCGCCCGTTCTCGACAGGTTGCTGATTGATGGCGAGGCGGCGGAGGCGCATTTTCGGTCGGTCACGAAAAACATGTCACCGCCTCTGGTCGAAGGCGATCTCTTCACCTCGAACTTCGAAGGCGCGACGGCGTATCATGTAGGCCCCTGCACAACCGCCGGCGACACGGCGCACTGCCCGGTCAATTTCGGCTATCGCAGCGACAGCAAGGAAGATGCAAAACCGGTGCACTGGAGCGACACGGTTTATCTCGTACACACGGCCGATGGCTGGCGCGTGGATGACATTGCCTATGGCGCGACTTGGTCGTTCGGCAACAAGGGACGACTGAAGGACGTGCTCGCGAGCGCCATTCGCGACGGCAACAGTGCAACACCGTGATCTACAGCACCGTTGACAGACTCCCGTGACCGATCTCACGAAAACAATCGAAGAGATTGCGCTCGTCGCGGTCCCGGTCATCATCGCCATTACGTTGCACGAAGCGGCGCACGGCTATGTGGCGCGCCATTTCGGCGACGACACCGCCGAGCGCGCCGGACGCATCTCGCTCAATCCGCTGCGGCACATCGATCCGTTCGGAACGATCATTTTGCCGGGTTTCCTGCTTCTCACGCACGCGGGATTTCTTTTCGGCTACGCGAAGCCGGTGCCGGTAAATTTCGGGGCGCTGCGCAGTCCCAAGCGCGACATGATCTGGGTCGCAGCCGCGGGTCCCGGCATGAACATTCTGCTGGCGATCATTTCGGCCGCCTTTCTGTACGTGGCCATTCATGCCGGCGGCGCGAATAACCGCTTTCTGCTCGCTGCGCTGTGGACCTCGGTCGACATCAATCTCGTTCTCGCCATCTTCAACCTGCTGCCGGTTCCGCCACTCGATGGCGGCCGCGTGGCCGTCGGCCTGCTTCCGCAGCCCCTGTCCACGGCATTTGCCCGGCTCGGCCGCTTCGGCATGCTGCTGCTGATCGCCATTTTCATCCTGTTGCCGCTCGCCGGATTCAATCTTTTCCATTATGTCGTTCAGATACCCGTCGATTTCATCGAGCGCCCGCTGCTCGCGTTTTTGGGAGTTCAGTCCTGATCTCATGCGGGCGCATTGAAATCAGCATGCGCGAAAACTAGTGCGACGGCATTACGATTTGCGACGCAGATTTACCGGTGAGACAAGGTCATGAAAATACTGCCCCCGCTTTGCGCCGCGCTGGCGCTCGTTGGCGTAACGCCAGCCTTTGCACAACAGGTCGTGCCGGTCGGCGCCTTCGACAGCGTCGAACTCGAGGGTGGCGGTCATGTGATCGTGAGATCGGGCGATGTGCAGAGGGTGCAGCTTCTCCATGGCGATCTCGCCAACACCCGTTTCACCGTAAACGGAGAGGGGAAATTGCGGATCGAGGCCTGCAACGACGACTGCCCGCATCATTACGATCTTGAGGTCGAGATCACGACGCCGCGCATCAAGGCGCTTGCCATATCGGGAGGCGGCGCCATCGAAAGCGCCGACAATTTTGCGTCTGCACGCCACCTTGCGCTCGCAGTGGATGGTGGTGGCACGATCGACGCCCGCAGCGTAGATGCGGAAATGGCGGAGGCGGCCGTCAATGGCGGAGGCCTTATCAAGCTGCGTGCCCACGGCGAACTGACGGCCGCGGTCGATGGCGGCGGCGAGATCCGCTATTGGGGCAACCCGCACGTCACACAGGCGGTCGACGGCGGCGGCGAGGTCAAGCGGGGGGAGTAATCCGGTCAACCCGATACATCCTAAAATGTCCTGCTGCGCGCATGCGCAGCATCCAGCTGACCGCGGCGACCGCGGAAAACAGAGTGCGTCCTGCTTGCTGCGAGCTGCCAGGTTCCATCTGGATCATGCGCATTCGCGCATGAGGACAAAGAAGGGGCTGGCAACCTTCGCGCGGCGATGGGTGCATCAATGAAAATCTCTTGAGCGCGGGATGACGCGGACGTTGCGGGGATGGCGGTGGAGGCCCTCATCCGAGCGGAGCGGTTGCGCGTCGGTATCGTCTTCCGAAATGCGATCGAGTTCCGCCGTACGATCGAAGATTTTCTCCGCGACCAGATGCACCACGTCTTCCGGACTGCGCTGGATTTTCCCCTCGACCAAAAGCAACCGTCCGCCCATCACGGCGCGACGGAATTCCTCCACGAGCTTCGGCCACACCACGATGTTGCAGACGCCCGTCTCGTCGCTCAGCGTCACGAACACGACGCCGGCATCGCCCGGCATCTGGCGCGTGAGCACGATCCCGGCGCAGCGCGCGCGCACACCGTCCCTGGCAGCTGAAATCTCCGCGCAAGACAGCACACCTTCGGCGGAAAACACTTGACGCAGGAACTGCATCAGATGCGCGCGGAGCGACAGGCGCAGCATGCGGTAGTCGGCGAGTACATGTTCGCCGAGCGGCATCTTCGGCAAAGGCGCAATCTCCTCCTCCGGTTGTTCTTCGACGAATTGGGCGCGGAAGAGCGGCAGCGCATCGTCATCCGGCAGGCGCCTGACCGCCCAGAGGCTCTCGCGGCGATCTTCTTCAAGCGACTGGAAGCTGTCCGCTTCGGCAAGAATGACGAGAGCGCGTTTGGGAAGGCGTGCGCGCCGCGCCAGACTGTCGACGCTTCGATAGCCGTTGCCGCGTGCGGCGATCAGCATCTCGGACCACTCCTCGCGGAAACCGTCGATCTGCCTGAGGCCGAGGCGCAGCGCCAGCGTGCCATCGGGCCTGTTTTCCAGCGTGTTGTCCCAGAGGCTGAAATTCACGTCGACATGGTACACCTCGACATCGTGCTCGCGCGCGTCGCGCACGATCTCGGCCGGGGCGTAGAATCCCATCGGCTGCGAATTCAGAAGCGCGCAGGCGAAGGCGGCGGGATGATGCTTCTTGATCCACGCCGAGACGTACACCAGATGCGCGAAGCTCGCGGCGTGGCTCTCGGGGAATCCGTAACTCCCGAAGCCTTCGATCTGCTTGAAGCAGCGTTCGGCGAACTCGCGGGCGTAGCCGCGCGCCGTCATGCCGGCGATCATCTTCTCCCGGAATTGATCGATGGTGCCGACATTGCGGAATGTCGCCATGGCGCGGCGCAGACCATTCGCTTCGCCGGGCGAAAATCCCGCCGCGACGATCGCAAGCTTCATCGCCTGTTCCTGGAAGAGCGGCACGCCAAGGGTTTTGCCGAGCACCTGGCGCAGTTCGTCCGCGGGTCCGTGCCCGGGCGCCGGCGAGGGGAAATCGACCGGTTCGCTGCCGTTCCGCCGCCGCAGATACGGATGCACCATGTCGCCCTGGATGGGCCCCGGCCGCACGATCGCGACCTCGATGACGAGGTCATAGAAATCGCGGGGGCGAAGCCGCGGCAGCATGTTCATCTGCGCCCGGCTTTCCACCTGGAAGACGCCAACCGCATCGGCCCTGCACAGCATGTCGTACACGAGCGGGTCCTCGCGCGGCACGGTCGGAAGCGAGAGCCGCCTGTACTCATGCCGGGCGATCAGCGCGAAAGCCTTGCGGATGCAGGAGAGCATGCCGAGCCCCAGCACATCGACCTTCATCATGCGAAGCGCATCGATGTCGTCCTTGTCCCATTCGATGAACCAGCGGTTTTCCATCGTCGCCGGCCCGACGGGAACGATCTCGTCGAGCCGGTCGCGCGTCAGCACGAAACCGCCGACATGCTGCGAGAGATGGCGCGGAAACCCGATCAGTTCGTTCGCGGCCGCAACCGCGCGCGCGATCAGCGGATTGTCCGGATCGAGCCGGCCCTGGCGCACCTCGCTTTCCTTGAGACTCGCGCCCCAGCTGCCCCACACCCCGCTCGCGAGCGCCGCCGTCACGTCTTCGGTGAGGCCGAACACTTTTCCCGTTTCGCGGATGGCGCTCCGCGGCCGATAGCAGATGACGGTTGCGGTCAGGGCCGCGCGATGCGTGCCGTAGCGCGCGTAAATGTCCTGGATGACGTCCTCGCGGCGCTCGTGCTCGAAATCGACGTCGATATCGGGCGGTTCGCGGCGTTCCTGCGACACGAAGCGCTCGAACAGAAGGTCGATCGCCATGGGATCGACGGCCGTAATGCCGAGCACGTAACAGACGGCGGAATTCGCCGCCGAACCGCGGCCCTGACAGAGAATCGCGCGGCTGTTCGCAAAACCGACGATGTCATGTACCGTCAGGAAATAGGGCGCGATCTCGAGTTCGGCGATCAGCCGGAGCTCCTTTTCCAGTGTCGCGCGTACTTTTTCGGGAATGCCGTCCGGATAGACGCGCGCCGCCCCCGCCCAGGCGAGATCGTCCAGATGCTGCTGCGCGGTCTTGCCTTTCGGCACCGGCTCATCGGGATAATTGTACCGAATCTGGTCGAGCGAGAATTGGATGCGATCGGCGAAGCGGATCGTCTCCGCAACCGCTTCCGGCGCATCGCGGAACAGCATCGCCATTTCCGCCGGCGGTTTCAGGTGGCGCTCGGCATTGGGCTCGAGAAGACGGCCCGCTTCGTCGAGCGTCCTGTGTTCGCGGATGCAGGTGACGATGTCCTGCAACGGGCGGCGCTCCCGCGCGTGGTAGAGCACGTCGTTGGTGGCAATGAGCGGAACGTTGGCCGCGCGCGCGGTCTGTACGAGTTTCTTCAGGCGCCGCCGGTCGTCGCCCCGGTACGGCATCGACGCCCCAAGCCACACCCGCTCGGGTGCGAGGGCGGTGAGCTGGCGCAGTGCATGAACGTGAGTTTCCTCCCCCGTGCGAAGCATGGGGGAGGGGGACCGCTGCAAAGCAGCGGTGGAAGGGGAAAGCCACGCGAAACGACTTTTCAACGCGCCAACACTTCGCCGCTTGAGTGCCTGGCCTGCCCCTTCCACCGCTTCGCTGCGCTCGCGGTCCCCCTCCCCCATCTCGCTCCGCTCGATGGGGGAGGAAATATTATTCCATGCGCGCTTGAAGGGACCGCCGGCGCTTTCTTCGCGCGCGGGATGCGGCGCCATGACGACGAACAGGAGACCTTCCTGCCAGGCGCAGAGATCGTCGAAACGGAGAATGCATTCGCCCTTGGCGGCGCGAAGCTTGCCCGTGCTCAGCAGCCGGCACAGGCGTCCATAGGCGGCGCGATCCGTCGGATAGGCCAGGATATCGGGTGTGCCGTCGGCGAAGACGAGACGGGCGCCCACGAGCAGCTTCGGCGCCGTGCCGCATTTCTCCAGCGCCTCCCGCACACCTTCATAAGCGCGCACCACACCGGCAAGCGTGTTGCGGTCGGCGACACCGATCGCGGCGTAACCGTAAAGCGCCGCCGCCAATACCAGTTCTCTCGGATGCGAAGCACCGCGCAGAAAGGAGAAATTCGTCGTGACGGCGATCTCGGCGTAAGGACGCGCGGTCATGCGAAAAGCCCATGCATGAACCAGTGCGACTGCGCGGTTTCGGTATTGTACAGACCATCCCGATAAAGCCAGAATCGGCGACCACCCGCATCCTCGACGCGGAAATAGTCGCGCGTCGCCCGCGGCTCCTGGTCGCGCCACCATTCCATCGCGATGCGTTCCGGCCCTTCGGCAAGAACCACTTCGTGCCACACACGCCGCCAGCGAAAGCGTACCGGCGGGGCTTCCGGCACTTCGGCAATGGCATGGATCGGCTCCGGTTTCGCAAACAGACGCAACGGCCGACGCGGCGCTTCATCTTTGTCGCGAATGGCTTTCCAGGCGGGTTTCGATTCCCCGGCGCTTTGTGCGGGGACCGCGACAGCCGCGGCTTCCGGGATGTGCGTGTCGTTCGGCCGGAACACCAGCACGCGATGCGAACCGAAGCGCGCGGCCAGCCGGTCGACGAGAAACGCGATCTCTTTTTCTTCATGCGCATCGGCAGCGCCCGTTTTCGCGTCACATCGTTCGGCGCGGTCGGTCGAAAGCCGGATGAGATCGAAACCGAAGCCGGGATCGAGCGGATCGGCGAGCGCATCGAGCCGCTCGCGAAAGAGCCGCGCGATCACCTCCGCATCGCGCGTGGGTGCGGCAGTCTCGACGGCGATTCTCCGTACCTTGCCGTCGGCGCGGAAGAACACGGCTTCGAGACGGCGCGCCCCTTCGCCGCGTTCGGAGAGGAGCGTACCCAACGCTTGCGCGAGACCGCGCAGGGTTTCGACGATCGCATCCTGCGCCGTGAGCGGTTCGGCAAAAATCCGCTCGGCCATATAGTCGGGCAACGGCAGGCGGGGCGAGATCGGTTTTTCCGAAAAGCCAAGCGCGATATCGAGCGCGTACACCATGCCCGCGCCAAAGCGCGCCGTCAGTTCGGAACGTTTGCGCGTGGCCACCTGCCCGATGGTCTTGAGCCCCGCATGACGGAAAGCATGCGTCACAGCGGGATCGAGCGCGAGGGCCTCGACGGGAAGCGGCGTCATCGCGCGCGCCTCTTCGCCGGGCGGCACGATCGCGCGGTCGCGACAACGGGCAAGCGCGCGCGCAGCCGCTGCCGAACCGGCGACCGCGCCCTGCACGGCGAATCCCTGCCTCTTCAGACTTGTACAGGCGCGGTCGAGCAGCGCGCGCTCGCCGCCGAAGAGATGCGTGGCACCCGTGACGTCGAGCAGGAGCCCGTCGGGACAATCGAGCGCCGCGAGCGGCGTGTAATGCAGCGACCATTCGGCAATCGATTCGAGCAGCCGGCGGTCCGCCGCTGCGTCTTCCTGCATCACATCGAGCCTTGGCAGCATGGCGCGGGCATCGGCGAGCGGCATGCCGACGCGCAGGCCCAGATGCGACGCCTTCGCATCGCATGCGGTAATGCGCAGCGCATTGCCGAGTCTTGCGGCAATGACGAGCGGGGCCGCGTCAGGCGACGCGCGTAAGCTGTACGGTCCGCGGGTGCACCGCTTGAGACGGTCGGTCGCAAGGCGCGGAAACCACAGCGCCAGAATCCGCCGCGCAGAAGAGGCCATCGTCACTGTTCCACTCCATCAGCCATTGTCCGGTCGACCCGTGCCGGTTGCGCACGAGGCCCGCGTCGTACAGAGGACACCCCCAGTTTTCGTCGTTCCGGTTCGCGCTCGCGGCGCCGATCAGCCAGCGCGTTTCTGCGGCGCTTGGTTCGGGCTCTGCCCAACAGCGCAGAAGAAAAGCCGTGACGCCTGTTTCGTTTGCCGCGAGCACGAGCCGGCGGCCAGCCGAAAGGTCGAGCGCCTTCACGGCCCCCGGAATTTCGATGATCAGCGCACCAAGCGCGCGACAGGTGAGCGCATCGGTAGCGGCGCGCAGCACGGAAACGGCATCGGGGGCACGCAAAAGAAGAAAGCGCGCGGGATCGAGTCCGAGTTCGAGCAGCCCGAGAGCGGAAATTTCGCCATGTTCGAGAGCGGCGAAATCCGGAAGCAGCCACAGCACGCGTTTTCGCGCTGCCACGCGGGCACAGAGCGCCGCCGCAAAACCGGTCGCCGACGCCTCATCGCCGGCCGCGGCGGGGAAAATCTCATGCAGCGTGCCCCGCGCGATCCCGCCTTTCAGAGAGGCGTCCGCTCCGGGGTGGCCGAGCGCGACCCGGACATGGCTATCCGGTCCCTCCAGCCCGGCCCGGGCGAGAGAATCCTTGAGAAAAGCGAGCTTTTCCGCCTCTGCACGCATGGACCGGCCAGACTAGAACATATCAGGAACAAAATCAAAGCCGGCGCAATCCCAAGGCCGGGGGGATCATCGCGGCCGAACTCAAATACCGTGCGTCCTCGCGCGCCGGGCAACAGACTCTATATTGACCCAATGACCGACGACCGCGCCTCTGCGCTCCTCGGCGTATCACGACCAATCCGGAGATTTTTGGCGGCAAACCGATCATTCGCGGCAAACGGATTGCGGTCGCACATGTGCTCGCCGATCTCGCCGCCGGACAAACTCCCGAATCCATTCTGTCGAATTTCCCCTTCTTGCAGGCCGACGATATTCAGGCTTGCCTGCTCTTCGCATCACGCGAAGTAAGCCAGAATCATCCGGCACAGGCCTCCAATGCGAATCCTGGTTGACGCCTGCGTCGCGGGCTCTGTCGTACAAGCCCTCCGCAACAATGGATTCGACGTGGAATGGATCGCGGATTGGCCTGAGATCCTGGCGATCGCCGATCCTGGAATACGCCCGGCACGCGACGCGAATTCTCGTGACACGCGACAAGGACTTTGGCGAACTAATATTCAAAAATGAAATGCCGCATTGCGGCGTGCTTCGACTCGGGCACTTCGCCTTGGTCATTGGTTCGGCCTGAGCGCGGAGTTCTGGCTCAACCTGCAGAAGCAATATGAATTGCGCCTCGCGGAAAAAACGAGCGGCGCGGAAATCCGGCGTCTGCCCCGCAAAGCCGCGTAAACCCGGACAACCGCCTGTTCCACCATCAAAAAGCCATCAAAAAACGGTCTGCGTCAGGCTTGACAGGCCGCGCCGCTCATTTCAATCGTGCGCCCGGGCGAGGGGCGTAACCTCAAGGGGAACGCCATGCCGTCTCTGGCAATCCTGGAAGGCTTGATCGGCACCGGCTGCGCCGTCGCCTGCCTCTATTATGCGCGGCTCGGCGCGCTCGCCGGACCACAGAATTACGTGCAGGCCCAGGTGCCATGGCACAGCGCGCTTGGAGAGTATGCGCGCCGCAACCCCTTTGCGGTCGTCTTCGGTGCGCTCGCCTTCGGCTTCCTGGTCAGTTCCTGGAGCATGTACGCATTGCCCCGTCCCGGGAATGTGGAACCGCGCGTCGTCGAAAAGTGGCGCACGATTGCGAAGAATGTACCGACACCCGACCCGGCGCAGGCCGCGAAGATTGCGGCGCTGCAGACGACCATCAACACCGACACCGCGACCATTGCTGCGCAGACGGCGGAAATCAATCGCCTGAAACAGCTGATCGGAAAATCGCCGCGCCGCAGCGGCCGGCGGTCATTCACGACGACCGGCGCGAATCCGGGAGGTACGGCCGCGGACCTCAACCGGACCTTCAATCCGGCAAACGCGGCCACAGGTACGACTGCACCGGCGACTGCTCCTCAGCCCGTGCCAACCCAGGGCCCCGCGACGGCTCCTGCCAGCGAACCGCCCGCACAAAGCCCCACCGCGGCAACGCCGAACAGCGCTCCGCAATCGCCCTCCACCACCCCGCCGCATTAACTAGGCGGCGCGTTTGATACGGCTGGAATCGGGAATCGGATTCGAAAACTCCAGCACCCCGTCATCGAGGCGGCCGTAGCGCAGGCTGAGGATGTCGAGCGCGTAGTTCTGGTAGAGCTTCCACGGCCGCCTGTCGCCCTGTTTCGGCAGAAGATGGATCGAACGCTGGAAATATCCCGAGGAAAAATCGACCCAGGGCTGCGTGCCCATGGCGGGATCGCGATTTTTCGGCGTGACCTGCCGGACCCCCATCGCGTCCATGCGATTGAGCAGCCGGCAGACATACGCGCAGGTAAGATCGCATTTCAGCGTCCATGACGCGTTGGTGTAGCCGAATGCCGAAGCAAGGTTGGGCACGCCGCTGTACATGGCGCCGCGGTAGTTGAGCGTCTTCGAAAAATCGACATGCACGCCGTCGACGCGGATGTCGAGGCCGCCGAGAATTTCGAGCACGAGTCCGGTCGCGGTGATGATGATGTCGGCGTCCAGTTCCTCCCCCGACTCGAGCCGGATTCCGTTTTCGCTGAAGCTTTCGATCGTATCGGTGACGACGGACGCGCGCCCGCTCCTCATCGCCTTGAACAGATCGGCGTCGGGCACGAGGCAGAGGCGCTGGTCCCACGGATTGTAGCGCGGGGTAAAATGCGTAGCGATATCGAAATCCTCGCCCAGCTCCGCGCGCACGCCCTTCGCGATGAAGGCCTTTATCTGCTCCGGCTTCTTCTTGCACAGCCGGTAGAACCACATGCCGAGCAGCACAAGCCGCCAGCGCGTGAGCTGATAGGCGAGAGTTGCCGGCAGGTGACGCTTGGCCCAGTTGGCCAGCGCGTCTTCCGCGGGCCGCGAGACGACATAGGTCGGCGAGCGCTGCAGCATCGTGACATGCGCCGCCGTTTTCGCGAGTTCCGGCACCAGCGTCACCGCCGTGGCGCCGCTGCCGATCACCACGATGCGTTTGCCCGCGTAATCGAGACCTTCAGGCCATTGCTGCGGATGAACGATGATGCCCTTGAACCGCTCCCTCCCCTCGAATTCCGGGAGATAGCCGGCGCTGTAGCGATAATAGCCCGAGCACATGAAGAGAAAGTTGCAGCTGTACCGTACGACCTCTTCATCGCCATTGTCGGATGATTTCCGTCTGGCTTCGACGGTCCACCTCGCCTCCGCGCTCGACCACGCCGCGCCCGTGACCCAGGTGTTGAAACGGATGTGACGATCGCTGCCGTCTTCGCGCGCCGTATCGCGCACGTAATTGAGGATGGAGGCGCCATCGGCGATCGCCTTGGGATTGGTCCACGGGCGGAACGAGTAGCCCATGGTGTACATGTCGGAATCGGAGCGGATGCCGGGATAGCGGAACAGATCCCAGGTGCCGCCTATGGCGTTGCGGCCTTCCAGGATCGCGTAGCTTTTGCCCGGACAGCGGCGCTGCAGATGATGCGCGGCGCCGATGCCGGAGAGTCCGGCGCCCACGATCAGCACATCGAAATGTTCGGTCATCCGATCTTTCAGCCCGTTCCTGCCGGAGAATCCTCCCAAACCGCGCCACTGTAAAGCTCAGCGCAGAGGGCACGGTGGATGCGCAGTGGACGCGGAGCAACACCCCTCACCCGCTTCGCCGCGTTGCACGCGGCTTGGCCGCCCTCTCCCGCAAGGGGAGAGGGCATTTCAGGGACAGCATTGATAATGCCTCTCCCCTTGAGGGAGAGGTCGAAATTTGCGGAGCAATGCGACGCAAATTTCGGGTGAGGGGTAGTTACTCCGCGCTGCCTCTGCGCCTGCCCTCGCGAAGGCGAGGGTCCTCCGCGTTACGCCTTTCTTCCTTTTCTAATATGGGACATCCAACGAGGTGCAGAGGAATTTCATCAGAGGGGAGAGGGCGGCGAAAGTGTCCGCCACTTCGTCGACGAGTGCCGGCGACGCTGCCAGCTTCTGGTCGCCCTCATGCATCGCGTAGAAGCTCTTCCGCCTGAGATCCTCGACGTACGGATGCTCCGGATCGAAGCCGCGCGGCGGCCGCGCGAGGCCCTCGCCCTTCACGCCGTCGAAGTGCGTTCGAAAATTGCGGTCCTCCACCACCTTTTTCCACGTCGCCGGCTTGCCCGCGATCGCATCGCGAATCTTCGAAAGCGATTCCGGCGGCGGCATCCACAGCCCGCCGCCGAAGAACACCTCGCCCGGCGCAAAGTGCATGTAGAAGCCCGGCGCGTGAACGTCCTTCCCCAATGAATGGCGGAAGTGGCAGGCGGCATGCTCCTTGTACGGACGCTTGTCCTTCGAAAAGCGCACGTCTCGATAGATGCGGAACATCGAGCCGCCGTTCGGCCGCGGGTCGGCGGTGAAGCGCTTCGAGATTTTCGCGAGCTTCGGCGCCATGGCGGCAATGAACGCGCTCATCGGCGCCTGCACGCTGTTGCGGAAGCGCTCCTTGTTCGCTTCGAACCATGGCCGCTCGTTATGCGCCTTCAGCTCGCGGAAGAAGGCGAAGAAATCCTTGGGAAGACCTTGAAATCCGCTTGTCATCTCAACCCCTACACAATCGGTTGCCACCTTTTTAACCCGGAATCCGCTGCTATAGTCAGATGGATTCGCCGGGGCTTTGAAAATTCATGCGCCCGATCCGCATCGCTCTCGCATTCGCGGCACTTCTGTTTGCGGCCGGTTCTGCGCCGGCCGCGCAGACGTCGCTGGTCGCGCTTGATCCGTTTCTCGTCGCGCCCGATCACCTCGACAATATGGAACTCGCGTCTTTCCTTGCGGGCGATCCCGATCTTGCCGACTACACAGCCACGGCGCTTTCGGCGGACGCAACGTCGGCGGCGATTGCCCTCTTCGAGACCAATTCGAGTGCGTCCGTCACCTTCCAGGTCAACAGCGCCGCGTCGCTTGTTTCCTATGCCGACAACTTCCTCACCACCGCTCCCGCGAACGGACAGTCGAGCCTTACCGTTTCCAGCCTCATCCAGGTCGGCTCGACCTATTTCGCGCCGGTGCTCGTGCAGGGGCCGCTGTCCGGCTATTCGGCGAACAACACCATCAATCTCACCGCGACCCAGGGCAGCGCCAACGGCAGCCTGAGTGTACCACTGGTGATCCCGCCGCTCGTGCTGGTGCATGGCCTGTGGGGAGACAAGACGAGTCTCTCCGAAGCGAAGAACTGGTTGCGCAGCCATGCGCCGTGGAACAGCGCGCCCGACTTCGTCGTACCCATCTGCTATTCCAAATATCTGCGTTTCGACGCGAAGACGGATCCTCTGTCGGGAAGCGATCCGTGCGAGGTCACGTCCAGTGAAGCGGTGCAGACGGAAATCGACTCGCTTCTCGCGACCACCGACTCGGCCGGGATCGTCGGCGGACGAGTCGATCTCCTGGTGCACAGCATGGGCGGGCTCGTTGCGCGCAACTACGCCTCGCAGACGAAATACGGATCTCTGCGCAATCGCATGCAGGGGCAATTCCACGCGATCGTCACGCTCAACACGCCCGAGATCGGTTCGACGCTCGCGAACTACCTGATCAAACATCGCGACGGCACGCGCAAGGCGCCGCTGTGGACGGAGCAGGGATTGTTCTGGGAAGCGGTCTGCGGCACCGCCGACGTCAGCAAATGCTTCGATGCGGTGGGCGATCCCATCAACGCGCCCACGCTGCCGGTCAAAACCGGCGCCGTCTATTCGCTCGAGCCCGACGGCCCGAGCCTCAACAATCCGAACCTCTCCGGGCCGAACATCGCCAACGCCACCTGGCGCGCCGTCAGTTCGACCCGGCCGGGCAACAGCGCGCTCGCGACCGTGCTCGATCTCCTGATCGGCGGCCTCTACGGCAATCCCGACGGCAAGAACGTGCCGACCGTCGATTCGATTCTCGGCAACCAGCCCGACGACGCGATCGTAACGCTCGCGAGCCAGACCAGCGGCGCGTCCGGCGACCAGTTGTACACCTTTGCCAAGCTATCGCACACCTCGCTCGCCGGACCCATTCTCAATCTCCTGACCGGCGTGAACGATGACAGCGTCGTCGACGACCCGTCGCGCGAGGTGGAGAAGCTGGCCGCCTGCTGGATCGAAACGACGGGCGCGGATTCCTGCCTGCCGGCACACAAGGAGACGATTGCCGCGAGCGTCGAGGCGCCGGCCGGCGCGCATGTTGCGAAAATCGTTCCGGGCCTGCTCGCCTGGGCGCCGACCCACGCCACTTTGGGCGTACCGTTCGAGGCAAGCCTCCGCCTGCCCGCCGCCGCCGCTGCGCTGAAATCCGTGTCCGTGTACCAGCAGGGCCAGATGGGGCACGCGCCGTCGGAAGCGGTCGCCGCATCGGCCGGAACGAACGGCGTCGTACATCTCCGGGTGAAGCCGAAGCTTCTCGGGCCGGTGCGGTTCGCTGTGCGCGCAGAATTCGCCGATGGCGCGGTCGCGCTGCGTACGCTGAAGGTCTCGATCGTTCCGCCGTCGGCGCGGCCGCTCGCCTTCCGCGCCAATGATCTGCCGGTGCTGGTGCTGACGCTCGATTCCAACACGGCGAGCGCGATGCCGCATCCGTCGACGGATTACGCCGCGCCTGTCGGCAGCATCGATCTGCCCGCGCGGTTTGTGCGCTGGCAGTCTGTACCGCAGGAAGGTGCGCCGGTCGTTCGCGTTGAATCGAACGGCGTCATCCACGCGCTTCGCGCCGGTCAAGCACACGTCGTGGCGCATTTCGGTTCTTCGACCGCAACCCTGCGCATCCTCGTCCGCGCGACGCAGCAATAGCGGCGCCAAAAAGGATTGCACGCGGAGGCGCGGAGCACCCCTCATCCGGCGCGGGGCGAGCCCGCGCCACCTTCTCCCGCAAGGGGAGAAGGTGCTGTGCTTTTCGTTTCGTACAAACGTCACCGTTGCCCTCCCTCTCCCCATGAGGGAGAGGGTCGTTCCGCCGGTAATCGCAGATTACCGGTGGAACGGGGTGAGGGGGGCCTCCGCGTCTCCGCGGCTCCGCGTGCCCATTCTTGCCCGGCACAGGTGTCACCGCTTAAGAAAGGGAATGGCGCAAACGCCGACATCCGAAGCCTGGGACATCGTCATCATCGGCGGCGGGCATAACGGTCTCGTCTGTGCCTTCTATTGCGCGCGCGCGGGCCTCAAGGTGCTGGTGCTCGAACGTCGCGCCGTCGTCGGTGGCGCGGCGGTCACCGAGGAATTCGCGCCGGGCTTCCGCAATTCGACCGCGAGCTACACCGTCTCGCTGCTCCATCCGACCGTCATCACCGACATGGGCCTCGCCGCGCATGGGCTCACCTTCGTGCAGCGCCGGATGCAGAACTTCCTGCCGCTGAACGAACGCGAATACCTCGCCGTCGGCCGCGGCCGCACCAAGGGCGAAGTGGCGAAGTTCTCGCGCGCCGATGCCGACCGGCTCGATGCGTTCAATGCGCGGCTTGGCGCGCTCGCCGACATGGTGCGCGAACTGCTTCTCGTCACGCCGCCGAAGACGATCGAAACCGGCTGGATGGAGGCGATTCCGGAACTGCTCAAGGCGGCCGGTGTCGCGCGCAAGCTCTCGCGGCTCGATACGGTCGCGAAGCGCGATCTTCTCTCGCTGTTCGGCCAGTCGGCCGGCGAGTGGCTCGACGGCTGGTTCGAGTCGGATCCGATCAAGGCGGCGCTCGGCTTCGACGCCGTCGTCGGCAATTACGCCAGTCCGTACGGTCCGGGCACCGGCTACGTGCTGCTGCATCACGGCATCGGCGAAGTGAACGGAATCAAGGGCGCCTGGGGCCACGCCATCGGCGGCATGGGCGCGATCACGAGAGCGATGGCCGCCGCGGCCAAGGATGCCGGCGTCGAGATCCGTACAGACGCGGAAGTCCGCGAGGTGCTTGTCGAGAAGGGCGGCGCCGCGGGCGTCATCACGGCGGCGGGCGAAACATTCCGCGCGCGCGCCGTCGTCGCCAACGTCAATCCGAAGCTCCTGTTCCTTTCGCTGATCGACACGAGCGTGCTGCCCGCCGATTTCCTCGAGCGCATGCGCCGCTACCGCTGCGCCTCCGGTACGTTCCGGATGAACGTGGCGCTCGGCGAGCTGCCGCGCTTCTCCTGCCTGCCGGAACCGGGCGATCACCTGACCGCGGGAATCGTCATCGCGCCCACGCTGGCCTATATGGACCGCGCGTACAGCGACGCCCGCGCGCAGGGCTGGTCGAAAACGCCGATCGTCGAAATCCTCGTGCCTTCGTTCGTCGACCAGAGCCTGGCGCCGGAGGGCAAGCATGTCGCGAGCCTCTTCTGCCAGCACACCGCGCCCACGCTGCCGGACGGCACGTCGTGGGACGTACACAGGGACGAAGTCGCCGACCTGATGATCGACACCGTCGAGCGTTATGCGCCGGGATTCAGATCGAGCGTGATGGCGCGCTCGGTGCTCACGCCGCTCGATCTCGAACGCACCTTCGGGCTCGTCGGCGGCGACATCATGCATGGGAGCCTCGCGCCCGATCAGCTGTTTGCCGCGCGGCCCGTGCTCGGCCACGGGAATTACCGCAGCCCGGTTCCGGGGCTGTACATGTGCGGCGCCGGCACGCACCCGGGGGGCGGCGTCAGCGGCATCCCGGGCCACAACGCGGCGCGCGAGATCGTGAAAGACATTCCCCGCCGCTCCAGCGCCGACACCATCGCCAACATCTTCCCGGTATCGCGGTAGTTTTCCTCCCCCGTGCGAAGCATGGGGGAGGGGGACCGCGAGCGCGCCGCGCTCAAGCAGCCAGGCGGTAGCGCGTGAAAAAGCGCGAAGCGGTGGAAGGGGAAAGCCTCGCGCTCGACAAGCGAAGCGATAGTACCCGGTTCCAGAGAATTGTACACGTACCTTTCCCCTTCCACCGCTCGCCCCGAAGGGGGCTTCGCGGTCCCCCTCCCCCATCTCGCTCCGCTCGACGGGGGAGGAAAAGGTCAGCGCGCAACAGGATAAGTCCGATCGCCCTTCAAGCCTTCCCACAGCACGCGGTTGTACGCGGCGGAGTCGATGCGGTCTTCGCGCGTCCAGTCGTAGCCGCGCGTGGCGGCCGCCCAGTACGATGCGTCATGGGCCAGTGCGAACCGCGGTTCGAGGCCCGCACCCTTTGTTCGCTTTCCCGGCAGCGGCAGGTTTGTACGGAACAGCGCCGCCGAGGGCGTCGCGTGGAAACCCCAGGCCGTCTGCTTCAGGTCGAACACGTCCGTCATCGGCCGCTGATAGGCATCGAACATGCTGAGCGGTTCGATCCCGAGGATATCCTCGATCGTGCGCAGGAGGTTGACGGTCGAGTACCGCGTCGAAACCACCGCGCCCTGCTTCACATAGGGCCCGACGATGTACGCCGTGCTCCGGTGTGCGTCGACGTGGTCGGGACCGTCCTGCGCATCGTCCTCGATGATGAAGATGAGCGTCGAGTCGCGGTACGCGCTCGAGGCGATGCGCTGGACCAGCCTGCCCACGGCATAGTCGTTGTCCGCCACCTGCACCTCGGGTGTGTTCACGCCGTCGGTCGCGTGCTCGAAATCCCCCGTATGATCCATCATGAAGCGTACGAGCGTCAGCGCCGGCATGTTCTTCTCTTTGACCTGGCTTGCGAACTCCCGTTCCCATTCGCGTTCGCGCCAGAAGTCCGGAAGCTTGAGGTCGAAGCTGCGGAAGTACGGATCGGTGATGCCGATCAGCGCCGGATCGGAGGGATAGGCGACCATCGTGTTCGATTGCGCGGGATCGCGCAGCACCGGGATGGGCGAGGGCGAATCCGGATCGTAGCGCGCGCCGTCGATGTAGAAGCCGTAATTGCGCACCGGTATCTTCGCCCGCAGCGCCGAATCCCACAGATGCCCGCGGCCCTCTTCGCCGCTGTACGAATCCTGGGCGCCGACATCGGCCGTGCCCGGCAGCTCGTCCGGATCGTCCGGCGTGGCGCTGTTGGCGGCGCGCCGCGCTTCGAGCGTCGGCAGCGCGACATTGATGTTCCGGTTCGTGCCCTCGACGTCGTAGGTCTGCCCGCGCCCGGCATACTGCATCGGAATATACTTCACGCCGACGTCGGTTTCGCGCGCGGCCACGCTCCACGGCCACCCCGTTCCGCTCACCTCGCCCGT
>DATGGN010000049.1:0-2763 GCA_035308485.1 Rhizomicrobium sp. | reverse complement strand
ATCCACGAGGATCTCCAGGCGTACCTGCCGATTTCGATCGGCGCCGACGAGACCACGCTGCTCGAGCTCACGTCGGCGTACCAGGTTTTCGCGACCGAGGGCGATCAGTCGGCGCCGTATGCGGTCGAGGCGGTCATCGACGCCAAGGGCCATCTCATTTATCAGCACGAGGACCAGAGCAATCGCATCATCCGTCCCGCCGTCGCGTATCTGATCACAGGCGCTCTCAAAGCCGTGTTGCGCTACGGAACCGGCGCGAGCGCGGGCCGCTTGGGGATCGATTTTCCGGCGGCGGGCAAGACCGGTACAACCCAGGATTATAAGGATGCGTACTTCATCGGCTACACACCGGCGATTGTCTGCGGCGTGTGGGTCGGCTTCGACCAGCCCGAGAGCCTCGGTATGACCGGCGCGCAGGCAGCGCTGCCGGCGTGGGTTCAGTTTATGCAGGATGCGGCGCCGGCGGACCCGGAGGATTTCCCCGAGCCGTCCGGCATCACGATGGCGACGATCGATCCGGAAACCGGCGGCCTCGCAACTCCCGCGTGCCCGAAGCAAATCCCGCTGCCGTTCCTCATAGGCACCGCGCCGACGCAGATGTGTCCTCTCCACGGCGGAATTCTTGCGAGCGTCCCCACACCTCCGCCCGCCTTTGGTACGATGCCGCCTCCTCCTGGAGCGCCGCCGCCACAGCCGGTTGCGGCCTCCAGTCCGTCGTCATCTGATGTGTTCGGAGCGATCGGCCATTTTTTTAAGGGAATTTTTTCTCATTGATTATACAGCAAATCGGGTTTGGGCCTGAAACTTTTCCTGTCGTGACTCGTCTAACTGGCGCACTATAATAAATACTGATGCCCTTGAATGCGGCAACTTGATTTAAACAATTGCCAAGTTCGAAGAGCCGAGAACTTTTGCAAGAGCATCTGCACATCACACCCCATGGGGTGAAGACTGCGCTCCGCGCGCTGAGCGTCGCTGGCCTGATCTGCCTGCTCGCGGCCAGCGGATGCATCAACGGCGAGGGTGTCGATTCGCCGTCGCAGGACTCGTCCGCTAGCAGCGCTACGTCGCACACGCGCAAAGTCGTAGCTCAAAATCTGAAGTTCGGGATTCCCACCGCAGGCGACGTGCTAATCGCGGGCGGCGCGGACGCTTCGAACGAAAGCATCGCCGACGCGGAATTTTTCAATCCGTCAACGGGCCAGTTCATCGTCACCGGCATGGGAGCGTCGAGTCGCGCCGCCCTGTCTGCGGCACCGCTCTCGCCGACGCAGGTGTTGTTTGCGGGCGGCTTCAGTGGCGGCGCCACGATTAAGAATTTTTCGCTCAACCTCGAAGGCAAGGTGCTCAGTAGCGCCGAATCGTTCGACGAGGTCACCGGCGCATTCTCACCCGCCGGCACAATGGGCACGCCACGAATGGGCTATACCGCAACCGAGTTGAACAACGGCAAGGTCCTCGTCGCCGGCGGCCTCGATAATCACGAAGACGTGCTCGACACCGCCGAACTGTACGATCCGGTCGCACGCAAGTTCAGTGCGGTCACCAATGCAATGGGCGATCGGCGCATGTTTCAGACTGCGACCCTCCTGTTGAGCGGCAAAGTGCTCATCGCCGGCGGCGCGACTAATCTTTCCGGCGACACCACCAACTCCGCCGACATCTACGACCCTGTGGCGAACTCGTTTACGCCGGCGACTTTCCCAATGGACCACCAGCGCGCCGCGCATACCGCGACGCTTTTCACCACCGGCCCGATGGCCGGCAAGGTGCTGATTGCCGGTGGCGTTGGCGGTTCGAGCTTCTTTTTTAAGGACAGCAGCGCCGAGCTTTACGATCCCGTCTCGCAACAATTCGTGCTGCTCTCGAGTTTCATGAACGAACCGCGCTCGATGCACACCGCCACTCTTCTCGACAACGGTGATGTGCTGCTCGCTGGAGGCTTCAGCGGCACAGTAGCAGTGACCAGCGGGATGCTATCGGGCGCGTCGGGAGTGATCAGCAATTCGGCGGAGACCTTCGATCCGAACAGCGGTGATTTCACCTGCGTCGGCGGATTCAACAGCGACACGCTACGATGCAATCAATCGATGGGCGTTGCGCGCGCAGGTCATACGGCGACTCTGCTCGCGACCGGCCTGCATCCGCATAGTGTGTTGATTGCCGGCGGAATCGGCGCCGTCGATCCCGCCGCTCACGGCATCGAGCTAAGCAGCGCCGAACTCTTCAATCCCGCAGCCGGCAGCTTCACCGCAACCGGCCCGATGTCCACCGCCCGCGCCCTCCACACCGCCACTCTGCTGCATTAACAGAGGTCCGGTTCCCCTTCCCACTATGGGAAGGGGTTAGGGGTTAGGTTGCCCGCCTCGACCGCAACACTTCACACCCGCGTTACTTCCAGTGCGATTCGCGCCTGCCCGCTCATTCCGCTGCCGGTCTGTGGATCGGCCGGCGGCTGTGCGACGCCGCTGCCATCGGTCGCGCGTACGCGCATCATGAAATCGCCCGCTGCCTTCGGCGCGAAGCGATATTTCCAGACGGTCCACAAATACGGCGAGCTGTTCTCGATCAGTTGTGCGTCATGCCACGTGACGCCGTCGTCCGCCGACACTTCCACGCGCTTGATTCCCGAAGGTCCCGCCAGCGCCCATCCGTACATATCCAAAGGCGCTGTCACCTTGGCCTTGCGATCGAAAATCGACATCAGCCCGCCTTCGACTCGCGGCGAGAAAAATCCCGAATTGACCTTGCGCCAGCACGAGT
>DATGGN010000048.1:0-6979 GCA_035308485.1 Rhizomicrobium sp. | reverse complement strand
GTGGCGCGCATGAATTCGGAAGAGTCGCTGCTCGCCTCCGAGTTCGGCGCGGCGTACAACGACTATCGCGCCCACACCTGGCGCCTCGTTCCGTACGTTTATTGAGCTGGCGCGCAGACTCGCGAGTACTGGTTTCCTCCCCCGGCAAGCGAAGCGAGATGAGGGAGGAACCTTACCTTGGCGTCTTTGCGCCTTGGCGGTTCAACTCCGGCGCGCCAGGATGGCGGCAAAGAAGCCGTCGGTGCCGGTGGTGCGCGGGGTGGCCTTGAAGAATTGGTCCATTCCGGTCGGCGCCGGGGCGTCGGTTATTTCGCGCCAGATTTCCCCCGCTGGAACGATCCGAAAATCCGGATGCCGCGCGAGAAACGCTTCGATCCGGTCCTCGTTCTCGCACATGAGGATCGAACAGGTGGCGTAGACGATCCGCGCGTTCGTTGCGGCAGCGGCATGGTCGAGCAGATCGTTCTGTACGGTCTGCAGTTCGGCGAGCCGCCTGGGCGTGAGCCGCCATTTCTGCTCCGGCTGCCGCCGCCATGCGCCCGAGCCGCTGCACGGTGCGTCGACGAATACGGCATCGAACGGTCCGGCCGGGGTTTCGGCATCCGCAAACTGCTCGCGAAGGATCGTGACGCCGGCCCGCGTGGCGCGGGGGCCGAGCTGCGCGAGCCGGGCGGCATCGTTGTCGCGTGCGACGATCACACCCTCGTTGTTCATTGCGGCGGCGATCGCGAGCGCCTTGCCGCCCGCGCCGGCGGCGAGATCGAGGATCTGCTGCCCCGGTTTCGCCGCACAAAGCATGGACGCGATTTGCGCCGCCTCGTCCTGGAATTCGAATCGACCGTCAAGGAACGCGCGCGTACTCCGCAGCTGCGACGCGCGGTTCCGTTCGACAAGGCGGATTCCGTGCGGCGCATACGGCGTCGCGACGACTGCGAAGCCCGCACCGCCGAGTTCGCGCAGCACCTCGTCGCGCGACGCTTTCAGCGTGTTGACACGCAGATCGACGGGCGCCCGCTCGAGCATCGCCTGCATGTCATCCAGAAGATCGTCTCCAAGGCCGCGCGCGAGTTCGGGTTCGAGAAACCCGGGAAATTCGCCTTGCACCCACAGCGGCGGCGGGTCGCTCCGCTCCGACACGATGGCTGTACGTTCAACGTCATTCAGCGACGCCGGTCCGTAGCCCGCGCCGCTGAACAGATTCTCGACCGCGACCGCGCCCTCATGGATCAGGCTGGCGATCACAAGGGCACGCGGGGTTTCGCTCTGCATCCGCCAGCCAAGCGAGGCGCGATGGCGCAGCACCGAAAAGACGCGCTCGGCGATTGCGGCGCGGTCCTTCGCGCCGGCATAGCGGCGCGCGCGGAACCAGTCGCGAAGGAAGCGGTCCACCGCCTGGTTCGTACCGTCCAGCGCCTCGAGAATCTCGATCGTCGCCTGTACACGCGCTGCGGGGGTCATCTCAGTGTTTCACGCAGAGCCGCAGAGCCACGGAGAAGGCAGTAAAGAAAAAGAACGTCATGGCCCGCCGCGGGCAAAACCGCCTCCGGGCCACCCAGACTACGCGCGCGTCCGCGCGCGAGTAATGCTTCGTCTTCCCATGGCAGCCGCGGCGTTGTTGTCATGCCGTTCAGTAATCCAATCCGCAGCCGGTGCGACACAAACCGGGTGGCCCGCTCCCCCGCGGGCTATGACGATTTTTGGTTTTGCTCGCGGCTCTGCGGCTCTGCGTCAGCTAACTTCCGCCGGGGTAGTTCGGGGATTCGCGGGTGACGACGACGTCGTGCACATGGCTTTCGCGCACACCCGCGCCGGTGATGCGCACGAATTTCGCGCGGGCGTGCAGGTCGTCGATCGTACGGCAGCCGGTATAGCCCATCGCAGCACGAACGCCGCCCACGATCTGGTGAACGACATTGGCGACGGGCCCCTTGTACGGCACCTGGCCTTCCACGCCTTCGGGCACGAGCTTCAGCATGTCCTTGACTTCCGCCTGGAAGTAGCGGTCGGCGCTCCCGCGCGCCATCGCCCCGACCGAGCCCATGCCGCGATAGCCTTTGTACGACCGCCCCTGGAACAGGAACACTTCGCCCGGGCTTTCCTCCGTACCGGCTAGGAGCGATCCGACCATCGCCACATGCGCACCGGCGGCGAGCGCCTTCGCGAGATCGCCCGAATAGCGGATGCCGCCGTCGGCGATGACCGGCACGCCCTGGTCGCGCGCCGCCGACACCGCGTCCATCACCGCGGTCAGCTGCGGCACGCCGACGCCGGCGACGACCCGCGTTGTACAGATGGAGCCGGGACCGATTCCGACCTTGACCGCGTCGGCGCCCGCATCGATCAGCGCCTTCGCGCCGTCGGCGGTCGCGACATTGCCGGCTGCGACCTGCGTGTAATTCGATTCGCGCTTGATGCGCCTGACCGCCTCGAGCACCCCTTGCGAATGTCCGTGCGCGGTATCGACCACGATCACGTCGCATTCGGCTTCGACGAGCGCCAGCGCGCGCTTCAAGCCGTCTTCGCCGACGCTTGTGGCCGCGGCAACGCGCAGGCGCCCGCGCTCGTCCTTGCAGGCGTTGGGGTGCTTCTTCGCCTTTTCGATGTCCTTGACCGTGATCAGGCCCACGCAGCGATAGGCATCGTCGACCACGAGGATCTTCTCGATGCGGTGCTGGTGCAGAAGCCGCTTGGCTTCGTCGGCGCGCACGCCCTCGCGCACGGTGACGAGTTTGTCCTTCGTCATCAGCTCCGCCACCTTCTGGCGCGGATCGGTCGCGAAACGCACATCGCGGTTGGTCAGGATGCCGACGAGCTTGCCGGCGCCGTTCCTCGCATCCTCCACCACCGGAATGCCGGAGATGCGGTAGCGCTCCATCAGCGACAGCGCATCGGACAGCGTGGCGTCGGGGGCGATGGTGACCGGATTTACCACCATGCCGCTCTCGAACTTCTTCACGCGGCGGACGTGCTCGGCCTGTTCCTCTATCGAGAGGTTGCGATGGATCACCCCCATGCCGCCTTCCTGCGCCATCGCAATGGCAAGCGCGGCTTCGGTGACGGTGTCCATCGCTGCCGAAACAAGCGGGATTCCGAGCGTGACGGTCTTGGTCAGCTTTGTGCGGGTGTCGACCTGGCCGGGCAGCACTTCGGAGGCTGCCGGGACGAGCAGCACATCGTCGAAAGTGAGCGCTTCGGGGATCGTCAGGGGATCGCTCCGGGCATGGCCTTGGAGCGCCGAGCCTTTACCAGTGCCGCCCCCAACACGCAAGCCGGTCTGATATTTCTCCCCCCACGCGTTCCGCGCGGGGGAGGAAACGTACGGCGGCCCCGCGACTACCGGGGAACCTCCGCGGCTTCTTCGTTAAGCCTCGTTTTTCCTGCCTAAGGCGGTGGCGGCGGGCATTTGTGCGGGTGGTAGTAGCACCAGCGCGAGCCGTAGGGCGGCCCATACCAGACACAGCCCGACAGCGAGAGTCCGGCAGCCAGAAGCAAGAGCGCAGCCACGGCACGACGCATCGCGAACACTCCCGAATCATGCATGAGAAACGATCCGTCGCGCATTTGGTCAAATTGTGACCGCGCGCTTGTCGGTGACGCAAAGCTGTTCCATTCTGACGCGCGCTGCCGGTAGCTTTTGATGAGGGGAAACTTCATGTCGCATGTCCTGCGCGGATGGGCGCTTGCAACCACCATTCTCGTTTCCGCGCCTGCGCTGGGTTCCGGCGCCGGCGCGTATCACATCCTGCCGACGCCCGCTTACGAAGCGCGGACCGGGCGCATACCGCCCCGCGGGTTTTCCGGCGAGATGGAGTATTTCGGCGGTACGGTCTTCTCGAGCGTCGAAGTGGTTTCCGTGATGTGGGGCCCTGACGTGAACGCGACTACGGTCGCCGAGATTCCCGACTTCTCCGCGGCGATCGTCAACAGCAACTTCATCGACCAGCTTGCCGAGTACGGCACCGTCGGCCTGCGTGGGATCACCGGGCACAGGGGCTCAAACCAGACGATTTCGCGCGGCACGTATTACGGCCAGGTGCAGATCACGCCGCACAACCCCTCACGCGAGCTCACCGACGATGACATTCACGCGGAACTCAAATACCAGATCCGGCATGGCCATCTGCCGCCGCAGGGCCCGAACCTACTGTACATGATCTATTTTCCGTCGGACATCACCATCACCCTCGACGGGCTGGTGTCGTGCCAGGATTTCGGCGCCTATCACTTCTCGACGTTGACGCATGAACGCGCGAACAACACCTTCTATTCGGTGGAACCCGACTGCAACGCCGGGTTCGGTTACATCACCTTCGCGGCCTCGCACGAATTTGCCGAAGCGACCACCGACAACATTCCCACACCCGGGACCAATCCTGCCTTCCCGCAGGCGTGGAACACCTCGGACGGTTATGAAATCGCAGACCTATGCGAAGGCGCACCGACCGGCACGTTGACCGATGCGACCACGAGCTACGAGGTGACGCAGGTCTATCTGAACAGCACCGCCGCCTGCAGCACGGGGAATTACACGAGCCCGTAAGCCTGTTCGGGGGAGCCAGAGCAAATTCAAGAAATTGTCGTTCCCGCTTTGACGGGAATGACAATTTTGGTTGAGGAATGAGCGGCTACTTCGCGTCACCCGCGACGCGAAGCGTGACGATCCTGTCGGGCGCGCCGGTGATGGCGCCGTTGTTGTGCTCGCCGCCCTTCTTGATCGCGTCCACATGCTCCATGCCCTCGCTCACCTGGCCGAACACGCTGTACTGGCGGTCGAGCCAGCGGCAATCGGCGAGGCAGATAAAGAACTGGCTGTTGGCGCTGTTTGGATCGTTGGTGCGCGCCATGGAAAGCGTGCCGCGCTTGTGCGACTCGTCCGAGAACTCCGCCTTCAGATTCGGGAGCTTCGAGCCGCCCGAGCCGGTGCCGGTCGGATCGCCCGTCTGCGCCATGAAGTTCGGAATGACGCGATGGAAGGCGATGTTGTCGTAGAAGCCGGATTTCGCGAGCTCCCTGATGCGCGCAACGTGATTGGGCGCGAGGTCCGGCCGGAGCGCGATTTTCACGTCGCCCGTCTTGAGCGTCAGAATCAGGGTGTTTTCGGCATCGTCGGACATCAGGAATCTCTCCAGTTCTTGGCGCGCTCGACAAGCCGGCGCGCGATATTGGGGGTGGTGAAGGGCGCGACATTGCCGCCGAGCACTGCGATCTCCTTGACGAGCTTCGAGGCGATCGCCTGGTGCCGCGGATCGGCCATCAGAAACACGGTGTCGATATCGGGATTGAGGCGCTGATTCATGCCGACCATCTGAAACTCGTACTCGAAGTCGGAGACGGCGCGAAGCCCCCGTACAATCACCGTCGCGCCGACCTCTTCGGCAAACGTCATCAGGAGCGAATCGAACGTCCGTACATCGATGGTGGCGCGGCCATTGCCCTGGAGCGGCGCGGTTTCGCTCCGTACCATTTCGACGCGTTCCTCGAGCGTGAACATCGGCGATTTCGACGGATTGGTCGCGACGCCGATGACGAGATGGTCGACCAGCTTGACCGCACGGCCGATGATGTCGAGATGCCCGAGCGTCACGGGGTCGAAGGTGCCGGGATAAAGCCCCACATGCCGCGCCATCGTCAGTGCCTTCTCATAGACAAGGAGGCTTAGCGCCGAGGGCGCAGAGATTGCGCAGCAGGGACACGTGAATCACAACAGGGTACAAAGACGCACAAAGAAAAACCGTGCGCCTCCAGTGCGCGATACTACTTCGTGTTGCTTCGTGCTCTTTGTCGTTAGGCCTTTTCCTGCGTCCACTGCGAATCCTCTGGGTACTCTGCGTTAAGCCTTTTTAGCCTTCGCCGGCCGAATCGGCGGAAGTTTCCTCGATTCGCTCCACCGATACCACGCGCTCGCCCGATTCGAGACGGAAAAGCGTGACGCCCTGTGTGCCGCGGCCGGCAACGCGGACGCTGGCAACGGGACTCCTTATCGTTTGGCCCTGGTCGGTAATGAGCATGATGTCGTCCGTCTCCTCGACGGGGAAAGCGGCGACGATGGCGTTGTTCTTCCTCGCCATGCCCATGGCGACGATCCCCGAGCCTCCCCGGCCCGTGACGCGGTATTCATAGGAGCTGGTGCGCTTTCCGAAGCCGGTGGCCGATACAGCAAGCACGAATTGCTCGGCCGCGGCGAGATGGGCGTAACGCTCCGGCGTCAGGATTGCCTCCTCGCCATTGCCGTTCTCCTCCGCCTCCTCGAGCGGCGTTTCCTCGATGTCCTCGCCGGTCGCCGCCCGGCGGGCCGCGTTTGCCTGTTTGAGATAGGCGCGCGTCTCGGGGACGCTGGTGTCGACATGGCGGAGCAGCGCGAGGCTCACCACCGTGTCGTCTTTGGCGAGCTTGATGCCGCGCACGCCTGTCGAACTGCGGCCCTTGAAGATGCGGACGTCCGACAGCGCGAAGCGGATGCATTTGCCGCCGCGCGTGGTGAGGAGCACGTCGTCCCGATCGGTGCATGTCTGTACGCCAACGATGCCGTCGCCGGGTTCCGGTTTCATCGCGATTTTGCCGTTCGCGCGCACGCTGATGAAGTCGGAAAGCTCGTTCCGCCGGACGTCGCCCGATTGCGTGGCAAACACGACGTTCAGCTTCTCCCATTCGGCCTCGTCCTCCGGGAGGGGCAGAACGGTTGTGATGCGCTCGCCCTCGGACAACGGCAGGAGATTGACCATCGCCTTGCCGCGTCCATGGATGCGCGCTTCCGGAAGGCGCCACACTTTCAACCTGTACGCCATGCCGGTGGAGGAGAAGAAGAGCAGCGGGGCATGGGTCGAGGCGACGAAGATGTGGGTGACGAAGTCCTCCTCGCGCGTCGCCATGCCGGTGCGGCCCTTGCCGCCGCGGCCCTGTACGCGATACTCGGCGAGCGGCGTGCGCTTGATGTAGCCGGCATGAGTAACGGTGACCGCCACGTCCTCGCGCTCGATCA
>DATGGN010000047.1:0-14604 GCA_035308485.1 Rhizomicrobium sp. | reverse complement strand
ATCGTGCAGGCAGGAGATTTTGCCGACTCCATGGCGAGAGACATGGCCGATGTGAAGAAGCTCGCGGACAAGAAGCGCAAGGAGGCGGAGACTCAGCTTGCGATGTTGCGGGACCGCAGTTTCAAACTTTCGTCCGACCCGGCAGAAACGCATGGCGTTCCGACACCGCTGAAGCCGGTACCGAAAATCGATTTCGCGCCGCTCGAAAAGGCGGTTGCGCGGCTGAAGGCCAGTGCACAGAAATGCGATGCGGCGGCAGCGGCACGCTTTGTACAATTGCCGCCAGCGAAGCGGGAGCGTGTTCACGCCCTGATCGACAATATCGACCAGACGCTCGCGCCGGAGGTGGGGCTGCCGGGGCGCAACTGGTACCGCAACCTGATCTGGGCACCTGGACGCAACACCGGTTACGGTGTGAAGACGCTGCCGGGCATTCGCGAAGGGATCGAGGACGAGCGCTTCGACGACGCGATCCGCTACATCGGCTTGACGGCGGATGCGCTGAACGCCTACAGCGCCCGCCTCGACGAAGCGACCCGCGTTTTGAACGGACAATGAACATGTACCCTTCGCCCGCGCCGCTCCGGATCAGATTCGGGCCGAACCGGATGAGTGGCATCCGCGGTGCGGACCCATGAAGCTTATGAATGGAAAATGGTCGAACTGGTCGCGCGGGGTGGAATGCCGGCCAAAGACGGTGGTCGCGCCCGGGAACGAAATCGATCTTGCGGGCGCCATCCGCTGCGCCGAACCTCCCGTGCGCGTGCCGGGCAGCGGACATTCGTTCACGCCCGTTTGCGCGACCGACGGCACGCTCCTCGACCTCTCGGCCTTCAGCGGCCTGAAAGCCGTTTCATTCGACCCGCCGACGGCAACCATCCATGCGGCAACGCCACTGTGGGCGGTAGGCCCTGCGCTTCATGCGAAGGGGCTGGCGCTCAAGAACATGGGCGACATCGACCGTCAGACGCTGGGTGGGGTCGTCGCCACCGGAACGCATGGCACCGGGCGCACGCTCGGAAGCTTTTCCTCGGAAGTCGCCGCCTTTCGCATCGTTCTTGCCAGCGGCGACGTGCTGAACTGCAGCGCGCAGGAAAATACCGAAATCTTTCTGGCCGGGCGCGTGGCACTTGGAATGCTGGGCGTCATGACCGAAATCACGATGTCCGTGCGCCCGTGCTATCGCCTTGTCGAAGACGATTTCTTTCTCGGCTCTAACGAGCTCTTCGAAAAGCTCGACGGGCTTGTCGCAAACAACCGGCATTTCGAATTCTTCTGGTTTCCGTGGTCTGATATCGCGGTCTGCAAGGCCCTGAACGAGACGGAGAAGCCGGCTCCGGCGCCGCGCAATGCGGAGGCGTTGCGCCGCCGCGGGCTCCACTACGACAGTGGCTCGCGCGTCTTCGCCGGAATCAACGAAGTGCTGCCGTACATGCCGTTTCTGCTGAAGCCGGCGCACGAACTCTTTTCGCGCTTTATGCCGACGCCGGCGAAAGCGCGCTGGAGCCACGAGACATTCCCGAGCCCCCGCCCCGTACGATTCAACGAGATGGAGTACGCGGTGCCGGTCGCGCGTGGCGCGGACTGTGTGCGCGATGTCGTGAATGAAATCCGCAGGAAGCGCATCAACACCGGATTTCCGATCGAATTCCGCACCGTAGCGGCCGACGACATCTGGCTTAGCCCGTTCTACCGGCGCGACAGCGCAACCATTGCGGTGCATCAGTATCACAAGGTTGATACCGGAAAGCTGTTCGATGCCTGCGAAGCCATTTTCAGAACGTATGAAGGTCGCCCGCATTGGGGCAAGCGCCACACGCGTTCGCGCGACGAGCTGGTTGCGCTTTATCCGGCTTTCGAGCGCTTCTGTTCCCTTCGTCGGGAAGTCGACCCGAACGGCAAATTTCTGAACAGTTATTTGCGCGCGCTGTTTGAATGAAGTGCACGCGGAGCCAAGCCGAAGAAGACCCTCACCCGAAATTTGCTTCGCGGCGAGCGGGTGAGGGTAGCTCCGCGTCTCCGCGTGAATCATTTTTTCTCCATCACCCACACAAGGCGGACAGAAAATATGTGCGCGGCGTGGAAGTCGAGAAGATTGAGCAGGCCCGCATTCCAGCGTCTGTACCAGGCCGTTGGAATCGCCTGATGTGGAAATGCGGCGAGCGGACGGAACAGCCCGGTTGCCTTCGCGATCTCGAGCTGCTCGCGCGGCGTGAAATAGGCTTCTGGGTGCTCGCCGCGGCGCGGATAGGCGCTGATGCAGATGAGCCGCCCGCCCGGTTCGAGCGCGTCATGGATTGCCCCCAGCGTCGACCGGACCACATCGCGGTCGCGCCAGATCAGCGGCAGCACATTCTGCGCGAGAACGTTTGCAAACAGCCGGCCCGTCTGGCCGCGGATGTCGACTGTTGCGTCGACAATTGCTGCGGGCACGCCGCGCGCCTCGATGGCATGCACGAGCGCGGGAGAATAATCGGACGCAACGACATCGTAGCCGCGGCTACCGAGAATCTCGGAGAGATGTCCGGTCGCAGCACCGATTTCGAGAATGGGGCCGGGCCGGAACCATCGCGCGAGCACGCGCAGGAATTGCTCGTCGCGCAAACGATGTCTATCGCCGATCTTCGCCCATTCACCGGCCGCCTGATCGGTGAAGTAGTGGCTCGCGGGAAGGGTCTTCACCGGATCGCCGATTGGGGCGCGCACCGATTGCTTGTATGCAGCGCGCCACGCAGGCGCCAGACCACTTCTTCTGTGACCCGCCGGACGGTCAGGCGCAGATTGGCAGCGGGATTGCATATCCATTGGCGGGGATGAACAAGGATGGAAACGGTGGCTGGCCTCTGTTCGAGCGCCCGCATCGGATCGTCGGGCTTCCACCATTGCGGCGGCGGACAATCGGTGAATCGCGCCGCCAGTCCCCCATGAATTCGGCTGTCGTAGGCGTCGGCAACGATTCCGAGTTCGTCCAGGAGCGCTTGGGTCAGAAGCTGCTGATTTGGTACGCCGATACGCCGATTGGCGAAATCGCCGTGTGACGCGACGGTGCGGAGCGGCACGCCGCAACGCTCGCGAAAGATCGCCACGTTTTTCCGGAACTCGTCACGAAACAGCTCAATCCGCGCTGTGATTTCCGATTCCGATCGCAGGCCAATCCGTTTGGCGACGGTTGCGATCTCTTCGAAGTGGTAGCCCACCTCGCCGCCGCTGGCGGCAATGCGGGCGGCGAGGGCAGGATCGAGCGTTGACAGACGAAAATAATAGGTGCCACGCGCGCCCGCGGCCCGGTCGCAATCGAACATGCGCGCCGCGCCGCCCGGATCGCTGTCCACATCGTTGCGCAGGAGACAGACAGGCGAGGCGGAGCGCTCGTTGGTCTCGGCGGCAAGGAATTCCGCCATCGTACAGAACCGGTAACCCAGCTGTTTGAGCCGCATGAGGAGCGCGGAATATCCGGCAAGCCGGCTGCCCATGAAGACATCCTGCCAGGCACGATAATAGACGGTCGAAGCCCAGCCCACGTCCGTCTATCCCGATTTTTCGCGCAGCCGCGCGAATGCCGAATCGAGATCGGCGATCAGATCGTCGGGATCTTCAAGGCCGGAATGGATGCGCAGCACCGGTCCTTCGGCGGGGAATTCCGTCGCTGTACGCCGAATGTGCGCAGGCACGATCAGGCTTTCGTAGCCGCCCCAGGAATAACCGCGACCGAACAATGCAAGTCCGTCGAAGAAGGCTGCGACCGCTTCGCGCGAAACAGGGTTGAGCACAACCCCGAACAACCCGCTTGCACCCCTGAAATCGCGTTTCCAGATCGCGTGTCCGGGATCGTCTTCGAGCGCGGGATACAGGACGCGCGCAACTTCCGGGCGTGCCTTCAGCCATCGGACAAGTTTGAGGGCCGTCTCCTGATGACGGTACAGGCGAACTGCCATGGTGCGGAGGCCGCGCAGGGCGAGGAAGCAGTCGTCGCCACTCGCGTAAAGTCCGAGATCGTGATGCGTATCGCGCAGACTTTTCGCGTGCGACTCGTTCGCGCTCACATAACCGATCATCACATCCGCGTGACCGCCGACATATTTCGTTGCCGCCTGGACCGACAGATCGGCCCCGTGCGCGAAGGCATTGAAGAACAGGGGCGTCGCCCACGTGTTGTCGAGCAGGACCGAGGCGCCTTTTGCGTGTGCGGCCGCGGCGATGGCCGGCATGTCCTGCACTTCGAAGGTGAGCGAGCCGGGGCTCTCGCAGAACACCGCGCGCGTGTTGGCCCGGAACAACTCGCCGATGCGCGCGCCGATCAGCGGATCGTAATACGTCGTCTCCACTCCCCAGCGACGCAGATATCGGTCGCAAAAAGTGCGCGTCGGATCGTAGCAGGTATCGGTGACCAGCAGATGATCGCCGGCTTTGCAGACCGCCAGAATGGCCGTTGTGATGGCGTTGATCCCGGAGGGGCAGACGACGGTGCGGGCTGCGCCTTCCAGCGCGTTGATCGCGTCCTCGAGGCTCTTCGATGTCGGCGTGCCGAGCCGGCCATAGATGAACGGCGCATCGGCGGCATCGAGCGCTTCGAAATTATCGTACAGAATCGTCGAGGCGCGATAGACGGGTGTGTTTACGGCCCCGAAATGCTCGCGGCTCATGCGCCCCGCATGCACCGCGACAGTGTCCTTCGCGATCGCGCGCTTCGCGTCGTTGTTGTCCGGCTTCATTCGCCGGCGTGCGGCTCCAGATGCGGCTCGGCCTGCGGTTCGGCCGTCACCACGACATCTCCCCCGGAGCGCGATTCGAGCACTGATCGCAGCGGCCTGTCGAACAGCCAGGTGACTGCGCCGGCGATGCCGCCGATGGCCGCGCACAGCAGGAAGAAATGCGTCTTGTCCATCAGGCTGAAAAAGCTGCCGATGTAACCCTGCAGAAGATTTCCGGTGAAGCTCGTGATGAACCAGAGGCCCATCATCATCGAGAGGATCTGCGGCGGCGCCACGCGCGCGACGAGCGCAAGACCGATCGGCGAGAGGTAGAGTTCGCCAAGCGTGATCAGGACGAAGAAGAACAGAAGCCACAGCCAGCTCGCATGGGCGCCGGCGCCGCTCACGTAAGCAGCCGCCGCCATGATGAGATACGACCCGCCGAGCATGAAATCGCCAAGCGCCATCTTGGTGACTGTCGACGGTTCTCTGCCGCGCTTCGCCTGCCGCGCCCACAGCGCGACCACGAAGGGCGTAAACGCAAAGATCATGAACGGATTGAAGGCCTGAAACCACGTCACCGGGATTTCAATGTTGACCAGTCCCGGAATGAGCCTTCGATCGGTGAAGTCCTGCGCCCAGAGGCTGATCGTGTTGCCCTGCTGTTCGTACACAGCCCAGAAGAGCGACGTCGGAATGCAGAGGAGTATCAGGGCGATGACCGCCTTCCAGTCCTGCGACGTCAGCTTCTTTTTCTCTTCCGTGCTTCCTTTCAGTCGCGCAATACGGTCGGGGGGCAGTGCCCGCAGCGTCGCGAGATAGATGAAGGTGCCGAGCACCATGCCGACACCGGCTGCAAAGAAGCCCCAGTGGTATCCGACGCTCTCGCCGAGAGTGCCGCAGATGAGAGGCGAGAAGAACGCACCCACATTGATGCCGACATAGAAAATCGAATAGGCCCGGTCGATGCGGCTGTCGCCTGATTTGTACAGATTGCCCACCTGCGTCGATATGTTCGGTTTGAAGAAGCCGTTGCCGATGATGAGCAGCAGAAGGCCGAGGAAGAACAGGGAAGGGACCGTGAGCGTGAATTCGGCGATCGCCATGAGAACACCGCCAATGATCACCGTGAACCGTTGGCCGAGCCATCGATCGGCGATGATGCCACCGAAGAACGGGGTGAGGTAGACGAAGGCGGTGTACGTTCCGTAGATCAGCGACGAAAACGGCTGCACGCCGAGCGTGCGCCCTGTCAGCATTTCGAAGAAACCCTTGAGGGCGTGATAGCCGACGACGTGCTCTGCCTGGCCGCTCAACAGCAGGAAGTTCGTGAGATACAGCACCAGGATGGCGCGCATCCCGTAATACGAAAAGCGCTCCCACATTTCCGTGGTGAAAAGGAAAGTGAGACCCCGGGGGTGCCCGAAGAGCTGGGGTTCCCGCGTTTCAATCGCCATGCTATCCGTCCGGCTCATACGCCCCGTACTCCCATTCCTGCGACGGCGGCGAGTGTGCAGGGTTGGACGAAGAATGCAAATGCTGCGCGCGGGACGGCCGCTTCAAAGAAGCTCGATGAACCGGTCCTCGCGGCTGTAAGGCACAAAACCCAATCTTTGATAGAGGGGCAGCGCCCGCGGGTGGTCGAGCGTGCAGGTATTGACCATGAGCTTGGAGATGGGTTTTGCCCAGGCGTTCATCGCCGTGTGATACAGGAAGAAGTAGCCGAGCCGGCGGCCGACAAAGTCGGGAATAAGGCCGAAATAGGAGATGTTGGCCGACGTCGCGTCCCGGAAATCGAGTTCCGCCATGCCGGCCGGACACCCCTCGGCGTAGAGCACGTAGAGTTCGTTCCGCTCCTCCGCGAGGATGGTTTTGAGTTGGGCATCGCTCAATTTCTTGCGATCCACCCAATGATACTCCCGCCCGACCGCGTCATAGAGATATCGGTAGAAATGCACCGGCGGATTCACCGCGCGCAGCAGCGCGATCTTGCCTTTCGGCTGCGGCGGCGGAATCGCCGCGGGCCGGCTCTTCATTTCGAGAAAGGTGACGACGGTCGGCAACCGGCGCGTCATCAGGATTCAACCGGCGCGGCCGGATTTGCACCCCATTCGGCCCAGGAGCCATCGTACAACGCAGTGTCCCGCGCGCCTGCGACCTGCAATGCCAGCAATCCGATGGCCGCGGTTATGCCGGATCCGCAGCTGGTCACCACCGGCTGCATAAGATCGACTCCATGGCGGGAAAACACGCGAAGAAGCTCCTCACGGGATTTCAGCGTGCCGTCCTCGCTCGACAATTCAGAATAAGGGACATTGAGGCTTCCCGGAATGTGGCCGGGCCGCACACCCGGGCGCGGCTCGGCTTCCTTGCCGGCAAAGCGTGGTGCGCTCCGCTGATCGACAACCTGTTCGCGCCGGCTGGAAAGATTCTGCATCACCTGATCGAAGCGGCGCAGAAGTGCGTTGTTCGGCTTCGGCGTAAAGTGTCTCGGATGCGGCTGCGGGATCAGATCCTCGATTGGACGGCCTTCGCGCTTCCATCTCGGGAAACCGCCATCGAGGACCGCGACCTCCTCGTGCCCCATCGCCCGTAACATCCACCACGCACGCGGCGCCGAATACATTCCGGCGCCGTCATAGACCACGATGAGATTTCCGTCGCCGAGGCCCAGTCTCCGCATACGGCTGGCGAATTTGGGCGCCAGCGGCAGCATATGGGGAAGGGGACTCGTTTCGTCGGAAAGCTCTTCGATGTCGAAGAACACCGCACCGGGAATATGCGCGGCCTCGTATTCTGCTTTCGCGTCCCGTCCCGTCTGCGCCAGATACCAGGAGGCATCCGCGACACGCACATCCGGGGCAGAGAGATGCTCGGCAAGCCATTCGGTCGAAACGAGCGGAGACGAGAGTTTCATGGCACGAAGGGAAGCTCGCGCGGTTCGCTCGCATGCGCAAGCCAGGGCGGCACGGGAAGGTCATGCGCGCGCAGAAAATCGGGATTGAACAGTTTCGCCCGGTAGCGCGTGCCGTAATCGCAGAGCATGGTGACGATCACATGTCCGGGTCCGAGATCGCGGGCAAGGCGGATTGCACCGGCGATATTGATGCCGCTCGAGCCGCCGAGGCAAAGGCCTTCCTGGGTCACAAGATCGAAAATGACCGGCAGCGCCTCCGCGTCCGGAATCCGATATGCGTCATCGACAGGGGCGCCTTCCAGATTGGCGGTCACGCGGCCCTGTCCGATGCCTTCGGTTATCGAGGAGCCTTCGGATGAAAGCACGCCGGTCTTGACCCAGCTGTAAATCGCGGCCCCCAGCGGATCGGCCGCTGCGATTCGAACATCCGGATTGCGGGCCTTGAGCGCCATGGCGACGCCCGCGAGCGTTCCACCCGTGCCGACGGCACAAACGAACCCATCCACCTTGCCTTCCGTTTGCCGCCAGATCTCCGGCCCCGTGGTTTCGATATGGGCGCGGCGGTTTGCGGTGTTGTCGAACTGATTGGCCCAGATCGCGCCCGCGGGCTCTTCGCGCGCGATCCGCTCGGCCAGGCGACCGGAGAACTTCACGTAGTTGTTCGGGTTTTTGTACGGCACCGCGGGAACTTCGATCACTTCCGCCGCGAGCAGACGCAGGGCGTCCTTCTTTTCCTCGCTTTGCGTGTCCGGAATCACGATGACGGTGCGGAAGCCCATCGCGTTGGCCACGACGGCAAGGCCGATGCCGGTATTGCCGGCGGTTCCTTCGACGATCACGCCGCCGGGCCTGAGCGCACCTCTCTCGATCGCATCCCTGATGATATAGAGCGCCGCGCGATCCTTGACCGACTGTCCCGGATTCATGAACTCCGCCTTGCCGAGAATTTCGCAGCCAGTCTGTTCGGACGCGCGCCGGAGCCGGATCAGTGGCGTGTTTCCAATCGCGGCGATGGCGTCGGCTTCTACGTGCATAAGACGATGCGGGTTCGGGGCGGGCGAACCTAGTCGGCTCGCCCTGAAGGTTCAAGCGCGACCAAACTGCTGCCGGAGTTCCGTTTTCGCGCGTTCGAGCACGCGTTTGCGGCTTTGCGGGAGGTTCTTTCCGCCGCGATTGAGGTAGAAGGTCAGCATCGACATCGCCGAGCGGTAGGGATCGGTCTTGCGCCGCTTGCTGTGCTCGGCGGAACGCTTGAGCGACGCTGCGATCCGCTTCGGGTCGGACCACGTGAAGACGCCGTTGTCCAGGTCGAGCGCATTGCTCTCGCGCGTCACGCGGCCGGACCAATAGCGCGTACCGGCTTTTCGAGTGCTCCCTGCGTGTGTTCGAGTGCCCTTCCTTTGTGAAGGGGCTCTCGATTTCTTCCTCTTGCCGGCTTTCGCCTGCGCCATTGTCGATCTCCCGGCCTGCGGCTCTTTCGATAACGCCGCATGCCAGAGTTCGCTTCACCCTTCGACTAGCCCAGCGTGAGGCATCCATTTTATCCTCGGCTGAACCTGTCGAAGCATGAGGAGCCCGTGAAACGCATTGTCCTTTGCGCGGACGACTACGGGTATTCGCCCGGCGTGAGTGGCGGCATCCGCGAACTCCTCGATCGCGAACGGCTGTCTGCAACCAGTTGCATGGTCGTATTCCCGGAATTCGAAACCGATGGGCCGCTGCTGAAGCCGTTTCTCGGGCGGGCAGACATCGGGCTGCATTTCACGCTCACGAGTGAGCGCACGATCGGGAGCGTTGCCTGGGAGGCACACATCCACCCTCCACCGTTGGCACGGATCGTTGCGGAGCTGGAGAAACAGGTTTCGACATTCCGCAACGTTATCGGCCGGCCGCCGGATTACATCGACGGCCATCAGCATGTACACGTTCTTCCCGTTGTTCGCGACGCGGTGGTACAGGTGGCGAAGCGGCTCGGCGCTTATGTCCGCAACACCATGGACCCGATCGGCGCGGCGATGTGCCGTCGACCGGGGGCGCTCGAGTCCATTTATCTCGCGTGCGCCTCCCGCAAACTCTCGATGCTGGCGCAGGCCGCGGGCGTTCCGACCAACCACGGTTTTCGCGGTGTCCGTACTTTCCGCGAGAAAGAGTCGTTCCGGACACTGTTCCGTCGCATGATCAGGAACGCCGGCGATGGATGCCTGGTCATGTGCCATCCCGGCTATGCCGATCCGCTGCTCGCAGCACGCGATCCCGTACAGAATGCCCGCGCGGACGAGCTCCGCTATCTCGCCGGGCCGGACTTCCCCCGCGACCTTGCTGAAGAAGGTGTTGTTCTCAGCCGGCTGGTGGATGCTCTCCGCGCGGCGGCCTGATTTTCTTCTTTCACGCCCGTACGATCGGCCGACAATTGTGGAGCACACCAGGGTATCGCAAGGGGGATCAGCCTGGCGGCGGCTTGGCATGAGGTGCCGCCATTCCTCAGGTGCAGGCCAGGTCTTTGTCCGCCCTGACTTTCTGGCGAGGATCAACTTGCCGCTCGGCCTGAAAATGGCTCCCCGGGCCGGACTCGAACCAGCGACCCAGCGGTTAACAGCCGCTTGCTCTACCGACTGAGCTACCGGGGAACAGGGCACGGCCTTTAACGCATTCGTTTGGCCAAGGCTACTCCGAATCGGCAGCCCTCCCGCGCAAATTCAAAGAAAAGAGGGCCGGGTGGGAGCCCGGCCCAAGCGTTGGGTAATGGTGGGGTGTCTTCAAGGGAAGACGGTGGGAGGGTCGCACGTTAAGGTTAACAAAACATTAAGCCGCGAAATGATATTAGCGATCGCGAAAGATTTGGAGGCCACGCCCGGAATTGAACCGGGGTACGCGGTTTTGCAGACCGCTGCGTCACCACTCCGCCACGTGGCCCCAAATGTTTGGCCTACATAACTTTCTGCGCAGAGGCAATTCAACGCGGCCAAAGGTTCACGAGTGGACCACGTTGTCACGGACAGGCACACCGAATATAAGCCGCCGCTTCCTCTATCCGATTTTCCCGAGTCACGATCATGCCGGATTACGCCACGCTGCGCGCCAACATGGTTGCCACGCAAATTCTTGCGAACGGTGTGACGGAAGAGCGCATTCTCGAGGCCTTTCGCGCAGTACCGCGCGAGGCATTCGTGCCCGCTGCGAGACGCGCGATCGCCTATGCCGAAGCACCCGTCGAGATCGTGCCCGGACGCTTCCTCCTGTCGGCGCGCTGTCTCGCGAAGCTTGTCGAACTCGCTGACATCCGCCCCGAGGACACGGTTCTCGATATTGGCTGTGCCACCGGCTACTCCGCGCATGTCGTCGCGCAACTCGCCAAACGGGTGACCGGATTGGAAGAAGACGCGGCGCTCGTGCGCGTCGCGTCCGACATGCAGCATTCCCGGCAGGTAGCAAACGTGACGATCGTGCAGGGCGCGCTCGCGCAGGGCTACCGCGGCGGAGCGCCCTACGACGTGATTCTCATCGAGGGCGGGGTGGAAGTCGTTCCCGAGTCACTGCTCGCGCAATTGACCCAGGGTGGCAGGCTGGTCGCAATGTACCGGCGCGATGCACAGGCGCAGGCCGTCATATTTCTCAACGAGGATGGCCGCATCGGCCGCCGCCTGGATTTTGACGACGCTGCTCCGCTTCTGCCGGGATTCCGTCAGCCCGCTGGTTTCGTCTTCTGAGACGCGGCGCGCGTCTGTAATTCCTAAGACCTGTTAACGCCGTCTTTTCTTATTTCCCCGATTATCTTAGGGTTCCTGTAAACATCAGGTGGGGCGCATCCGGAGCGGAAATATGGCCAATTCACAACATGAGCCGACCATGGAGGAGATACTCGCCTCCATCCGGAAGATCATCGCCGAAGATCCTCCCGGCAGCGACAGCGCGAACGCTTCAGCCGCGACGCCCGAGGAACCGGAGGTGCTGGAGCTGACGCAGGAAGTCCACGAGGAGAGCGCCACAACCGCTGCTGCCGAGCCCGCGGCGGCGCAGCCCGAGCCGGCGGCTGCCACACCGGTAGCAGAACCCACAGCGACCACAGCCAACGGCAGCGCTCCGGCAGCACCGCCGTCCGGCGAAGGAATTTTCTCCGAGAAGACGCGCAAGGCGTTGAGCGACGCGTTCGCCGGCCTCGATGCGGCGTCGTCGGAAACCGAAAGCCAGCAGGTACCTTCCATGAGCGGACTCCCGATTGAAGCCTTGTTCGAGAAAGCCGTGCGCGAAGCATTCGAGCCGGTGCTGCGCAAGTGGCTGGACGACAACGCCGGCGCACTCATGGAGCGCGCCAAACCCGCCATCAGCGATTGGCTGGACAAACATTTTCCGGCGATGCTGGAAGACGCGGTCCGCAATGAAGTCGCGCGCGCCGTGATGGCGCGCCGTCGCTAGCAGTTCGGTTTCCGCCTGATTGCGACGGGTCTGTCACGTACAAGCCGCCTGCGACAGACTTCAGTCCCTTTGACTACGACGCGAAGACGGCCTTGACCTTCTGGCCGGCTTCGAGGCGCTCGGCGCCGCGAACGATGACGCGCTCTCCGGGCGATACCGGGCCCCTCACTTCCACATACGGCCCATCTTCGGCCCCGGTTTCGACCGCGACGCGTTCGGCAACGCCCTTGCCGTTCACCTTGAACACATAGGTGTTGTCCTCCCGCAGGACCAGCGCGTCGCGCGGCACGGCCACGACCTCCCGTGCTGCCGCCGAGGGCATGAAGACCTTGGCGGCGTCGCCCACAAACCCGCTTCCCGGCGGAATTGTGAGGCGCACTTCGATGGTGCGACTTGCTACATCGCCGACAGGAACAATGGCGCGGATTTTTGCCGTGGTACGTTTGCCCTCGATTTCGACGGTCACGTCCATGGCTTCGTGCAGATAGGCTGATGTCTCGATCGGAATCTGCACGCTGATTTCCGTCGCGGCGATATCGACAAGGCGCACGATCGGTTTTCCTGCCGTCGCGTATTCGCCAGGATTGATCAGGCGCGCCACGACGCGGCCCGGGAACGGCGCGCGGATATCGCTGTGGTCGAATTGGTATTGGCTCTTCTTGAACGCGGCCTCGGCGGCGGCAAGCGCGGCCGCATCCATATCGCGCGTCGATACGGCTTGGTCGCGCGTGCTCTTGGCGATCGCGTTTTGTGCGAAGAGGCTGTCCATGCGCTGGGCCTGGTCCCGGTCGAACCGGACCTGGGCTTCGAGACGGGCGACGCTGGCCTTGTCCGATGCCAGCTGCATCGCGGCGAGACTGTTGTCGACGCGCGCGACAATGCCGCCTTTCGGTACAATGGTTCCCACCTCGGCGACGGAGGCGATGCGTCCTTCCACTTCGGAGGCGAGCTGGGAATCGTTTCGTGAAACCACCGTGCCGGGTTGCACCGACTTCGGCGCCATTTTCACCATCCGCGCCTGAACGACACCGACCGATGGGGGTTGGGCCTTGGGCTGCTGCTGTGCGAACGCGGCGGACGAAACCAGCGCACCGACTATAACGGGCATGACGGATGTTCTCAGTCTCATGCGGCTTGCCTCGCAGGAGTCATGGGCGCCTGACGCAATGCGATTGGCTGTTCGCCGAGTCGGAGCATCGCCGGCATCAGGACAAGCGTGAACACGTGGCTGAAAAGACAGCCGCCGACGATGACCGCGCCAAGGCCGCGATAAATTTCCGCACCGGGACCGGGCACGAGCACGAGCGGCAGCATGCCGAAAATGGCAGTGAGCGTGCTGGAGAAGATCGGCCGCAATCGCGTCTCGAGGCTCGAGCGTACGGCATCGACGCGCGACATGCCTTCGGCTTCCGCCTGGCGCGTGCGGGCAACGAGCAGGATCGTGTTGTTGACCACGAGCCCGAGCACGATGATGAAACCGATCATGGTTAGAAGGTCGAGCGGCTGGAACACGAACAACCCGAGCAGCCGAAGTGCGGCCATGCCGCCCACGGTGCCCAGGGGCAGGGCGATCGTGGCGATGGCCGCGTCCCAGACCGACTTGAACAATGCCGCCATGATGAGGAAGAGCAGCAGAATCGCGAGCAGGAAGTTCTTTCCCATGTTCCACAACGCATTGTCCAAATGGTTGGCAGCAGCGCCGTAGCTGACGGTTCCGTCCGCCGGCAGTAACTTCCTGATCCGCGGCTCGATATCCTTGCGAATGGCGCGTATTGCGTCGCCGAGCGCCATTGCCCGCGGCGGCTGGAAATTGATTTGAAAGGTCCGTCGGCGGTCCAGACGGAAGATCCCGCTCGGCGCCAACGTGCGCTGTACACTCACGAGATGGCTGAACGGCACGACGGAGTTCGTAGGCGTTGCAACCGGGGTGTCCATCAGGGTTTGCGGCGAAGCGACCGTCTGCGCTTTCATGATCAGGAACAGCCTTTCTTGGCCGTCATAGCGCTGACCGACATAGTCGCCTTCTCCCAACATTTGCGTCAGGGCGGCAACGTCGGCGCGCGTCCAACCCACTTCGGCGATGGCGCGATCATCGGGAATAAGCTTGAGCTGCGGTTGATCGTATTCCAGCGAAGGATTGGTCTGGACAACCGCGTCTGGAAACTCCTTCGTAAGCAATGCGAATCCGGTGCGTGCGGCAGCACGCATGGCCTCGGCGTCGTTCGATTGGATATTGATCGAGATGCCGCCCCCTTGGTCGAAACCGCCGAACAGACTTCCCATCTGCGCCGAGGCAATCGAATCGGGAAGGTCCTTGATGACCTCCGTACGGACGATTTTTTCGAGCTTGGGAAAATCCTTGTCGTTTGGAACCCGGACCCCGATTCCCATCGCGCCTGGACCGTAGGTCTGGACGTAATAGTTGAGCAGCTGCGGCTGCTTCTTCCCGGTCATGTAAGGCTGCAGCCGATCGATCATGGGCCGCGCAATTTCCTTGTCGGCAAAGTCGATCGTTGCGCCGGCCGGGTACTGGATGAAACCGTCGATCGCGGCCCGCTTGACATAAGGCAGATACTGCAGACT
>DATGGN010000046.1:0-12717 GCA_035308485.1 Rhizomicrobium sp. | reverse complement strand
CCCCGCCCCCGCCTCCTCCTCCCGGATACTGACGGCGCCTCTTTCAGGATTGTACACCCCTGACCCCCGCGGTCTCTGCGCCGCGGGGGTTTCTATTCAACCCCTCGCCCAGAAAAAAATCCGAACGCCAAGGCGCCAAGGCATTGAAGTCCGCCACTGAGACAGGGAGATCTTCCGGAGGCAAATGAATTTGCGTGCGGAAGGCGCGCGATAAACAACTCCATGCGCTCCGCCGCCTGCCGGTTGTTGCTGTTGCCTTAGCGTCTTGGCGCGTCGCCGGTTAGCCTTTTATCCCGGCTGCGCATGGACCAACGTCCATGCGCAAATTCCGGCTTGTACGCTGCACTTACGACGGCAGTTTCGGCGGGAGGTTGGCGGCGGGATCGAGCGGCTGCGCCTTGAATGCGTCCGCGGCCGCCTTCGCGCTCGCGAGATCGTCCGGTTTCAGGGTGGATGCAAGTGCCGCGACCCGGGCCTGGGACTCGTGATCGCCCTGCTGCGCGGCGATGGCGTACCATTTGTAGGCGGTGGTCAGGCTTTGGGGGACGCCCATGCCGCGTTCGTACAGAACCGCGAGATTGAACTGCGAATTGACGGCGCCGAGATTGGCCGCGCGTTCGAACCAGCGCGCCGCCTCGGGAAGGTCCTTCGTCGTGCCGACGCCTTCCGCATAGGCGATGGCGAGGAAATGCATGGCACGGCGGTTGCCCCGCAGCGCCGCCGAGCCGAACCACTGGAACGCCTGTACAGGGTCGGCGTGTACGCCGCGCCCGTCGGCATAAAGCGCGCCGAGATCGTATTGGGCGACCGGCTGTCCTTTCGCGGCAGCGCGCGAAAGCCAGTCGACCGCCATGGGCTCGTCCTTCGGCTTGCCCTTGCCTTCCAGATATTCGAGCCCCACCAAAAGTTCGGCCGAGGTATCGCCTGTCTCGGCGAGCTTCAGCAAATTCGTTTGCGGCGCCTTCTGCGCCACATGTTGCACCGGCCGTGCTGCAGCGACGGTGCGGACGACGCGTGCGGGCGCGGGGCGGCTCGCGGCACGAGCCACCGGAGCGCCCATGCTCGCATCGCGGAACATGAAATTGAGGCCGAAGAGAAGAACGACGAACAGCGCCAGCAATCCGCAGGTGGCGTAGAGCATCGTCCTGTTTGTCTTTGGCGCCGGTGGTCTCTGACGCAGGTCCTCGTTCGCCTGCTGGGCTGCGGCCTCCGCCGCCGAACGGCGCGCAGCACTGAGAAAAGACGGCGGGGCCTCGTTCCTGTCGGGCGCCGTGCTGTCCGGCGCAACGTCATGCAATGTTTCAATCGCTTCGTGTGCCGGTTCGACGGCGGGCTCCGGCGGCTCGACCGGGGCGAATGCCTCGACAGGCGGTACATGTTCCAGTTGCGTTGCAAACGCCAGGTTCTCAAGCGCGGTTATGCGCTTCGCGAGATGGACCGACTCCGCCTGGAGCTCGGAAAGCATCTCCCGCAGACGTTTGTCGAAAGCATCGAAACGGTCGCTGGTCGTACGGGCCGATTCATCTCCGGCCATGACATGACGCATGTCGACCGCTTCGAGAGACTCGCGAAGGCTCTGCAACGCGTGCTCGAAACCATGTCCGGAGGCGCGCTGGTTCTGGTTGTGCTGCAGCCCGTAAAGGGTTCGCTCGAATTCGCGCAGACGGCGCTCCAGCCACTGATCCACCGGCGTTGCCTGGAGTTTCGCGACCGCTTCCTCGAGACGCGCAATCGCTTCGGCCGTGGCGGTGTTGGAGTTTGCATCCGCCGCGACGGAACGTGACGCGTCGCGCCGCGCCTGCACGACGGGAAAGCGCCTCGGCATTTCCTGCACGGGAGTGGGTGCGCCCGTCTCGGGCGCATTCTGTACGGAAGGCCGTGCGGCCATTTCCGGCATGTCCGGATGGTCGTTGTGCAGAGTTTCGGCTGCCTTCATCGACGGAACCTGCGTGTCTTGCGGTTGGTTCTTCTGGATTGCGGGTTCGTCCGCGGCGCCAATGGACTCGGTCGCGAGCGGCTGAACCTGGGTGTCGTTCGGATCTGGCCGCGAGTCTGCCGGGTTCGGCGAACTCTCGAAGTTCCGGCGCATGGTCTTGGCGAGGGTGGCCAGGTCGTCGGCGACAACCGCCTGGAGAAGGTCGTTCTTGCTGGTGAAGAAAGCATAAATGTCGGTCGCGGCAACGCTTGCCTCTCGGGCCACTGCCGTCAGCGTCATTTCGACCACGCCCTCGCTCTGGGCGACCTTGCGGGCCGCTTCGATGATGGCAGCGCGCACACCACCCTCTTCGGAGGGCGCTGTGAATTCCGGACATTCCTGCGGCGCGGTCGTCCCCATGCGGAGGATCATAGGCGCGGGAGGGTTAACGCCTTCTGCACAAGGAGGAATTTGGATTGATGGAAATTACCCCGCCCTTGCGGCGCGGTTGAAATCACGCGGCCATCGAGCAGCGAAACGGTAACGAGGAATGCAATTGCCGGTAGAGCCGGCGGGCAATATCAGGCGGCTTTCGGCGTGCGGGCGAGGCGCGGATGGCGGGCCCGTTCGATGCGCGTGAGCAGCACGATCGCGATGATCGTTGCGGCGTAGACCAGAACCTGCGCGCCGTTCGGCGAGTCGTTGTAGCCGATCAGCGTGTGCAGAAGCCGTCCGACAATGCTGTCCTGCTTCAGGAGCCATGACGTGTCCCATACCGTCCTGGTCAGGAATTCGAGATAGCCGCCCTGCTGCAGGAAGAGGATCGCCTGCGCCGCCATTCCGGCTGCGAGCAACGTGATCAGACCTGCGGTCACGCTGAACAGGCGATGCGCCGGGATCGCAAGCAGTCCGTAGTACATCAAGGCGGTTACGACCGCGCCGGCGGCAACACCGAGCGCTCCCCCGCCGAGCAGCGCCGCCGTCGATGTGCTCCCCTGGCTCGCGATGCCGTACAGGAAGAGCACCACTTCCGAGCCCTCGCGCAGAACCGCAATGCCGACGACAACAGCCAGCGCCGTCATCGGCCGCTCGCCGGCGGAAACCTGCGCGCCCACCTGCTTCATTTCACGCGCCAGGGCGCGGCCGTGACCCGCCATCCACACGTTGTGCCAGGTGAGCATGGCGACAGCGAGAATGAGAATGCTCGCGTCGAAAATCTCCTGTCCGGAGCCTCGAAACAGCCCGGCGATCTGTCCCGCAAAAGCGGCGACGAGTGCGGCGCCCACAACGCCTGCAATCACACCGAGGCTCACCCAGCGCGCCCGTCCCGCAACGCCCTTCGTGGCGGCAAGCACGATGCCGACGATAAGGCCGGCCTCGATGACTTCGCGGAAGACGATGAGAAGACTGGCGAGCACGAGACTCTACTCCGCGATCACCACACCTTCAGCGGTGTCGGAATGAAACTCGCCCATGAAGCTGTAGCGTCCCGGCGCGAGCGGCCTCAGGCGCACGATCCCCTTCTGCCCGCCCGGCACGACCTTCTCCACATGGAGCGCCGACGAGTCGAACTCCTCAGAGCTTGAATCCTCATTGGTGAGAAGGATCTGCGCCGGTGCGTTGGCTTTCACGTGAATCTCGGCCGGGGCGAATTTGTGATCCTTGAGGGTCAGGGGGATCAGCGCGTCGTCAGGCAGCGCGGGCAGCGCCAAAAGGGCCACGGCAATTCCGGCCACCGCCAAGAGGGTCAGTTTCATTCCCTACTCCGTCGCAAAACCGTCGCATCCTACTCGCGACTCATTCTTAAGTGCAACACCGTCGCCCTACTTTGGTGTCGGCGGCATGTTGGCACGGAGCGGGGCCCATTCCTTGACCTGCCTGAGAACCGGGCTTTGGGCTGCGCTTTCGAAGGCCCCCCTGATCCCCTGAAACCGCATCTCGACGAAGTCCCGCATGAAGGGGTGGGTGAAAATGTAGAGTTCGCCAGCCTTCACGGCCTCGACGGTGCGCGCGCCGACAATCTCGGGGTCGATTCCATGGGCGACGGCCTCGGCTGCTTCGGCCTGCGTGGGACCCACCCCCGGATCGATCTCGGCCTTGCCGCCGTAACGGTCCGGCCGGGCGCGGCCGCTTTCGTGGATTCGCGTGCGAACAAAGCCCGGGCACAGAATCGAGACGCCAATGTCGATGTGCTGCAGCTGCTGGGCCCAGCCTTCGCTCATGGCGACGACCGCGAATTTCGTCGCCGCATACGGCTCGAGGCCAGGCGGCGAAATCAGTCCTGCTATCGAGGCCGTGTTGACGATATGTCCGCCTTCCCCGTGACTGCGGATCAGCGGGTAAAACGTCTCGACGCCGTAAACGACGCTCTTGAGATTGACGTCGATAATCCAGTCCCAGTCGGGGTCGCTCACTGTGCCGAGTGCTCCGCCGATCGCCACCCCCGCATTGTTGCAGACGAGATGAACCTTTCCGAACGCGGCAATCGTCTCGAGCGCCGCGCGTTCGATCGACTGGCGCTCGCCAACATCGCAGCGGATTGGCACCGCCTTGATCTGGTCCTTGTCGAGACGTTCGATGGCGTAGCGCGCCGCGTCGAAATCGATATCGGCCAGCGCGATCTGCATACCTTCGCGGCCGAAGGCGCGTGCGAGCGCAAAACCGATGCCGCTCGCACCACCTGTGATGAATGCCGTCTTGCCCCTTAAGTCCTTCATGTCATTCCCCTTCAAGAAAAGGCTCGGCGCAGAAGTCGCAGAGGATGCGCTGTGGACGGAGGAAAAAAACACCACAAAGAGCACGAAGAAACACGAAAAACACTTCGCGCGCCTTCCCCCTTCGCCGCTCCGCAGCTTCGAGGACTGGTACACTCGCCCGCCGAAGCCCTGCCGAAGGCGGAAGGCGCGTAGACTTCTTTATGTACCTTTGTGGCCTTTGTGGTTCACAATCCTTCTGCGTTCTCCGCGCAACCTCTGCGGCCTCTGCGTCAAGCCTTACTTCCCTTCCTTTTTCCTCATGGCGCGCCAGAGGCGCTCGGATGTGGCGGGCATGTCGAAATGGACGACGCCCAGAGCATCCGCGACCGCGCTCATCACCGCCGGCAGCGCACCCACGGTCCCCGCTTCGCCGCAGCCCTTCGCCCCGATCGGATGCGTCGTGCACGGAAATTCGCGGTATTCGAAATGGATGTCGGGCATGTCGGCCGCACGCGGCATTGCATAATTGGTGAAGCTCGCCGTCAGCATCTGCCCGCTTGCGGGATCGTACACGCAGTTCTCCATCAACGCCTGGCCGAGGCCTTGCGCCACGCCGCCATGGACCTGCCCTTCCACCAGCATCGGATTGATCACCCGGCCGAAATCGTCGAGCACGTGGTAGGAAACGACCCGCGCTTCTCCCGTCTCCGAATCGATCTCCACTTCGCAGATGTGGCAGCCGTTCGGGAACGTCGACGCCGGCCCGTGATACCGCCCGTCGCTGTCGAGGCCGTTCTCGAACCCGGCAAGCTTCTCGCGCTTCAGCGTCAGCGCGAGTTCGGGCACAGAGATCGCGCGCTCGCTTTTCTGTACACGGAACAGCCCTGTACCTTCGGAAAGCTCGAATTCGACCGCCGCGCCACCGGCCTGCAGCACATGCGCAGCCGCTTCCTTCCCTTTGCGGATGACCTCGGCAGACGCGACCTCGAGCGCGCCGCCCGCCATGTTGAGCGACCGCGAACCGCCGGTACCGAAGCCGTTCACCCAGTCCGTGTCCCCCTGCCTGACGACGACGGATTCAAACGGAACGCCCAGTCGCGCGGCAACGACCTGCGCGAAGGCGGTCTCATGCCCCTGCCCGGTCGATTGCGTCGCCACATAGGCTTCGACCCCGCCCTGCTCGCCAAAGCGGATGCGCGCGGGCTCGCCGCCCGCGGCCGCGGTGATTTCGACGTAATAGGCGAGCCCGAGACCGCGCCGCCGTCCCGCGCTTTCGGATTTCGTTTTCCGCTCCGCGAAACCCTTCACATCCGCGATCCGCGCCGCTTCCTCGAGCATGTACGGAAAATCGCCGGAATCGAACACCACGCCGAACCAGTTCTTCATGGGAAGCTCGTCCGGCCCCGGCAGGTTCCGCTTGCGGATTTCGATGCGGTCGAGTCCGGTCTTCAGCGCCGCCGCATCCATCAGCCGTTCGATCAGATACGCCGCTTCCGGCCGTCCCGCGCCGCGATAGGCGTCGACCGGGGCGGTGTTCGAGAAATATCCCTTCACCGCCGCGAAGAGGTGCGGGATTCTGTACAGTCCGCCAAAGATGCGCCCGCCGGCGAGCGTGGCGACGAAAGGGGCGTATTGCGAGAGATAGCCGCCCATATTGGCCTCGCCGGTGATGCGAAACGCGAGGATCTTGCCGTTCGCATCGAGGGCGAGTTCGCCCTTCAGGCGCATGTCGCGGCCGTGATCGTCGGCGAGGAAGGATTCGATCCGCTCGGCCGACCAGCGCACCGGACGGCCCAGCTTCTTCGCCGCAATCAGCACCAGCGGCTGCTCGGGATAGACGAATCCCTTCATGCCGAAACCGCCGCCGACGTCCGGCGTGGTCACGCGCAATTTCTGCGGCGGCAGATTGAGAACATGGCACACGCGTTCCCGCGCGCCGCCCGCGCCTTGCGTGCCGGTGTGCAAGGTGAAGTGGTCGGCCTGCGCGTCGTACAGGCCAACGGCGTTGCGCGTTTCCATGGGGTTGGCGCAGACGCGGTTCTGGAGCGTGTCGAGCGAAACAGTGTGCACGGCTTCGGCAAAGGCCTTTTCGCACGCCTCGGCATTGCCGGCTGCCCAATCGAAAACGATGTTGTCGGGCGCGCTCTCCCAAATCTGAGGACCCGACACGGCCGCGTCGAGCGTGCCCGCGGCATCGAGCGGTTCGTACTCGATGGTGACGAGCTCGGCAGCGTCTTTCGCCTGCGCGTAGGTTTCCGCGACGACCATTGCGACGGCCTCGCCGGCGAAGGTCACGCGGTCTTTTGCGAGCAGCGGTTTGGGCGAGGGTTTGGGGTGCGAGCCGTCGCGGCTCGCGAGCGGCGCAAGGCACGGCATCGGATTGGCGCCGAACACCGCGACATCCGCGTTCGTCAATACGTCGACAACACCTGGCGCCGCCTTCGCAGGTTCGATGTCGATGCCGACGATGCGCGCATGCGCATGCGGGCTGCGCGCGAAACAGGCGAAGGTTTCGTCGGGAAACCGCAGATCGTCCGTGTAGCGCCCGTGGCCGGTGACGAAACGGATATCCTCGGTGCGCCTGACCGCCTGCCCCACGCCGAATTTCATGTGTTCCTGCCGATACCTGCTCGCCCGCGAAGGTGCTTCGCGCCGGAAAGCGAGTCAATTCGGCGGCGCGAACGCCGTCGCGGCCCTGAGGCTGAACGCGGCGGGCGCGAGGTCTCCCGAAGCACGCGGAGGCGATCAGGTCTGCAAATCACCAAATGGTGTCATTCCCGCGAGCGGGAACGCAGATGCGCAGAATGGGAAAAGTCGCTTCAGCACCGCGGCGCATTATCTGTTCACAGGCATGAAAAAGGGTCCCTGCTTTCGCGAGGACGACCACGACATTAGCAAAGGAAGGGGGCGGAACAACTCTGTCGCCTGTTCCATTGTCCTCGTTGAAGCGGCACCTCAGCTCGAGGAGAATGAAATGCCGAAACGCCTGTATCCGGAAACGATGATCGGCGAGGCACAAAAGGCGGAACGGATATCAGCCTGGGAGCCCGACCCTGTCGCGAAACATACCTGGTACAAAATTGCGCTCACTTGGCGGGCGCTGGCCGAGCGGGCCTGGGTCGATCTCGGTCCGCCGACACAGATGCGCGCCGTACGCGTGCGAGGTGCACCGTGGCGGACCTGAACGCACTGGAAACGATGATCGAAAACGCCGGAGAGGCGGGCGACATCGCCGCGACCGAAGTCGACGCGCAATCCAGGCAGAGATGGCTGGAGATCGCAGCCGCTTGGCGGGTATTGGCCGAGCGTGAACTGTCGGCGACGCTCGGCGGCGCGACGACGCTTCAGTAGGCGCCCGAACCGCCAAGCGGGCGGCGCCGGGTTCATCTTCACGCAATAACCGTCCGTGTATGACGGCTCGGGTCAGTCTGAACCTGGGCGTGATGCGGGCCGGCACTCTCACCGATAGGTGGACATCGCAGATGCGCGCCCCGGATGCGTGGCGGGCGATCGCGCGCGCGCTCGACGCGATCGCGACCGGCATCGGCTTATGGGTGCTGATGTGGCCGCAGCCCTACAAGCTCGCGATCCTGAGCGCAATGACCGCATTTGCCGCCGCGCTGGCCATCAAGGTGTTGTCTCGCCAGAGGCTCGCCATCACGGATGCGAAGGCCGGAGACTCGCGGCCGCGGCTTCAGCTGCTATTCCTGATGCCGGCGCTTGCCATCGCGGGGAGAGCGCTTCAGGACATCAACCTGATCGACTGGCAGCCGCTTCTCTTATGGTCGCTCGCACTCGCGGCGGTTCTCGCCATTCCGCTCTTCGCCGGCGATTCCGGGTTGCGCAAGAAGCCCTTCACAGCGGCGTTCCTGCTGATCCTGACCTGCATCTAGCCTGGGGCTCGATGGCCGAGGCGAACGTGATGTTCGACACTTCGACGCCGCAACTCTTTCCAGCGACGATCCGGTCCATGCACGTCAGTCGCGGCAAGTCGACCAGCTATCATCTTTCCCTTGGGCCATGGGACGGTCGGCCCGCGGGCGACGATGTTCGCGTGCCATATGCGTTTTACGTCCGTCACCATCCGGGGGGCCGGATTTGCGTGTCTCTGGGGGACGGCTGGCTGGGCTTTCGCCACTACGAAGCGAAATCCTGCTGGTGAGCCGCGCCCATGCGCGAATTCCACGGAACAGCTTGATCTTTTCGTCGGGCCGTGAACGATAGGGACAGGAGGGGCTCCGCGTCAGTAATGGAGACTCCGCATGACATTTGTTACCCGCGCTTGTCGCAATCTGTTGCTGGGATCGGCCTTTCTCGCGCCCATGGCTGTACCGGCTCCGGCAACCGATTTTCACGACAACCACCAGCCGGCTGCCACGACCGCCGGCACCTGTACCGAAAGCGCCGCCGGCTACAGCGTTTCAACCGCCTTTCAAGCCACGAGCAGTACGAACTGGACGACGGTGAACGGCACGACGCTTTCGTTCAAGCAGGGCACGACCGGATGCGTCGAGGTTTCGTTTACGGCGGAAGCCGGGACGGTGCCCGGCGACAATCTCCTTGTCCGTGTGGTGCGCGACGCCGGCACCGTCTGTACGCCCACCAACAATCTCTTCGGTGCACAGGGCAGTTCCGACAACCCCGCGGACCGGGCGATGAACTTCATCTGCCCATCGGTACCGGCGGGCTCCCACACCGTGAAGATTCAATTCGCCAGCCGTTTCGGCAGAAAGGTCGGATTGGATTACCGCACGACGATCGTGCGCTACGCACCATAGACGATTTCCGGCTTCCTCCCCCATCACCGGGCTCGTGGGGCAGGAAGTGTGCGAACGACATTACCGCTCACCCGCTTCGCCACGCTGCCGCGTGGCTCAGCCGCCCTCTCCCGCAAGGGGAGAGGGCGAGCTCGCTTCATCAAAATCTGTACTGACCATGATGGGCGATTGAATGCCTCTTCCCTTGAGGGAGAGGCAGTCGTGGCCGCACGCTGAATTGCCCTCTCCCCTTGCGAGAGGGCGGTCAAGCCGCGTTCAACGCGGGCGAAGCGGGTGAGGGGTTGCCCCGCATTCCTTGCCCCTGCGTATTCTCCGCGCATGGCACGCCAAATTTTCCTGCCTACATGTCCGGATACGTGTTCGGAGAGACCAGCATGAAATCGCGTATGGTGCCCGCGTGTTGCGCGGTTTTCCTGTTGTTTGCCACGGCCGCCGCCGATGCGACGAAGGATTGCCACATCGGGTCGTATCGCCTGGGCGACGGCACCGCGGTGGATATCGCGCCGTCCGACGGCGACACGCTGCGCTGGCGCCTGTTCACCGGCGAGACTGGCCAGCTGCATCCTCAAGAAGACGGCACCTGGACGAGCACCTTCGGATGGACCAACCGGCCCGACGGAATGAGGGTCTCATTTTCCGGCTGCGCCAAAGGCGGGATCGCGTTCGGAAAACGATCGGGCACGCGCATTCCGTTCGACATCCATAACACCAGCTTCGAGAGCAGCGGCGTGAAACTCGTCGGCCGCCTTGTCATGCCCCAAGGCGCCGGCAAGGTCCCCGTGGTTGTCCTGCTTCACGGATCCGAACACGACTCCGCGCTCGATTCCTACGCGTTGCAGCGAATGTTTCCGGCGCAGGGAATCGGCGCCTTCGTCTTCGACAAGCGCGGCACGGGATCCTCCGGCGGCGTGTACACGCAGGATTTCGATGTGCTGGCGCGCGATGATGTCGCGGCCTTGAATGAGGCGAAGCGCCTCGCCGGCGCGCGGGCCGGCCGCATCGGCTATCAGGGCGGCAGCGAAGCCGGATGGGTTCTGCCGCTCGCGGCGAACCAGGCGCATGTCGACTTCGGCATCGTGAGCTTCGGGCTTGCGGTGACGGTGCTCGAGGAGGACCAGGAAAGCGTCGCCCTCGACATGCATTTTCACCACCACTCCGCGGCGGACACGAAGAAGGCGCTGGCGCTGGCGCGCGCGGGCGAACACCTGGTCGAGACCGGCGGCAGGCAAGGCTACGAGGAATTCGACACCCTCCGCCGCAGGTACAAATCCGAACCGTGGTACAAGGACGTACACGGTGACTTCCTGTTCTTCGTGCTGCCGGTGCAGAAGGCGCAAATTCCCGCCATGGCGAAGGCGTTCGATTTCCACACCCCGTTCCGCTACGAGCCGATGCCGGCGCTTCGCGCCTCCACGACGCCGCAGCTCTGGGTGTTGGGCAGCGACGATCTCGACGCGCCGAGCGCCGAGACCGCAGCACGCATCAAATCGCTGATCGCCGACGGCAAGGACTTTACGCTCGCCGTCTATCCCGGCGCCGAGCACGGCATGACCCTGTACGAACTGGACGCGAAGGGCGAGCGCCTCTCCACGCGCTACGCGCCCGGCTATTTCCGGATGATGGCCGACTACATCCGCACCGGCCGCATCGGCAACCATTACGGCAACGCCGCCATCACCCAGCCGCGCAAACATTGAATCGACAAATCCGGCGCCTCCGGCCGTCTAGGACGAAAAGCCAATTGCGCTTCCCACCCGGCGTCCAAGACTCCGCCAGCCAGGTGGAGGATGTACGATGCCAGGCAGGCACACGCTCAAGACCGCGCTCGCGATTGCACTCTTGATGGTTTCGCGAGCGCGGGCTCAATCATCGGACCAGATTGCGCCAGGAAACGCGCCGAGCTTTGTTCGATCGAACTGCACCGCATTCTTGCCGCAAAACGCGGCGTATTCCGGAGCGCAAGCCCCAACGCTCGTTTCCGTTCGTATCACCCCGGATGGAGAGATGCGCGATCCGACCCTGTTCCAGTCGAGCGGCGACAGTGAGCGGGACAGGGCCGCCCTCGCCTGCGCGGACGGCTATCACATCGGCTACGTGTCGGTAAGGGGAAGGCCCACGGAGGTCCATTGGGTTCTCGCCAACAATTTGACGGCGCGCGGGTCGAACTTTGGTCCTGCCCATCCGCCCGGCGCGCAAAACAAGGCGTGCAAGTCCAGCTCACGGCCGGAGCGCATTCCGAACGCGTCGACCACGGTTTCCTATCGCATAGCGACCGACGGAACAGTCACGAACGCCACCGTGCAGCATTCGAGCGGCGTTTCGGCTTACGATTCGGCGGTCGTACGATGCGTGTCTTCGTGGCGGTTCTTTCCCGTCATGCTGAATGGACAACCCGTGGAGGCGGACCAGTCACTGCAGGTGAACTGGGGAAACGACACAGGTGCGGGAACGCTGTAGTACATGATTCATGCGGTTCGCGCATCCAGCGGTCGCCCCCATCCTTCGACAGGCTCAGGATGAGGGCAAGAAAAGCCTCACCCTGAGCTTGCCGAAGGGTGGACCCTGCGGACAAGCCGCAGGGTGGCAGGGGGCATCGTCATTTGCTTTCGTCCCGCGCAAAGGTGATCAAACCTGTCGTGGTCCTGTCGGCCGCGCCGGAAAATCTCGCGCGCGTCGGGCCGTTCCCAGTAGATTTCGAGCACGTTGCCGTCGGGATCGCAAAAATAGATGCTTTCCTGGCTTTCGTGATCGACCGCCGCCAGGACGCGAACGTGAGAGTCGATCAGCTCGAAATAGGCGCGCCGCAGGTCGCGGCGACTCTCGACCGGAAACCCGACATGCCGGAACCCGAGCGAGTGCCTCACCTCCGCAAACGACTGCGGGACGTGCGGCGCTTGCGTGCCCGGAAGGGGCACGAGATCGATCACATGCGTCCCCTCCCCGATCGTCATGAACACACCGCCGTGGTCGGGATCTTCCTCGAGGACCTCGAAGCCGAGCACGCGCGTGTAGAAATCCCTGGAGCGCGCCAGGTCGTGTACGGCGATCAGAACGTGGCCAATTTTCGTCAGGCGCATGGGCGACCTCCGGCAGAAGACGGCTTCGGCAGACATTTCTGCATGTTTTTCGAAGATTGTGCGAAGCCCGCGACAGGCTGCTTTGCGGCCGCTATATCTGGCGGCGGCGCGCGACGCGACAAATGCGAGGAAAGGCTTATGCATTCGACCGAGGCTGACCTGCGCCTGAAGCGCGCGACTGCCGCGCTGAGGCCCCAATCGATTCGCCGGGCCCGCCCGCTGGCCGTGCTTGTCACCCTGCTCCTGGCCGG
>DATGGN010000045.1:0-49092 GCA_035308485.1 Rhizomicrobium sp. | reverse complement strand
GCGCCATGCGCCGTTCTTCGGCTGGATCCACGATCTTTCGGCGGCGGACCCGACCAGTTTCCTGAACCTGTTCGGATTGTTGCCGTACTCAATTCCCGCCTTTGTACCGACCATACTCCACCTCGGCGTCTGGCCATTGCTGATGGGGGTCACGCAGTGGCTGCAGATGAAGATGAATCCCGCGCCCGCCGATCCGGTTCAGGCGCGCATGTTCACCTTCATGCCGATCATCTTCACCTTCATGATGGCAACGTTTCCGGCCGGGCTGATCATCTATTGGACCTGGAACAACCTGCTCACCGTCGCGCAGCAATATGTGGTGATGCGCCGGCAGGGCGTCGAAGTGCATCTGTTCAACAATCTGAAAGCCCCCGCGTTTCTGCGGCGCCTGACCCCGCCGCGCCCCCAGGCCGGGGAATAAGGGATTCTGTATTTATTTGGCGTCATTCCCGCGCAAGCGCGAACCCAGCTCCCGCAACTGTTGAGCGCACGAACGCCGGTACATGGTTCCGAATGATTGCAGGCGCCGGGTCCCGCCCCGCCCCTTCGCGGGGGCAGGCCTTTCGCGGGAATGACAGTTGCGGCAGTGAAAAACGCCCAGCGCTAGGCGACGGCCTGTTCGACGGTGGGATCGCGCAGCACATAGCCGCGGCCCCAGACCGTTTCGATATAATTGTCGCCGTTGGTGGCCGCCGCGAGCTTCTTGCGAAGCTTGCAGATGAAAACGTCGATGATCTTGAGTTCGGGCTCGTCCATGCCTCCATAGAGATGGTTGAGGAACATCTCCTTGGTCAGCGTGGTGCCTTTCCGGAGCGAGAGCAGCTCGAGCATCTGATATTCCTTGCCCGTCAGATGCACGCGGCTTCCGTCCACCTCGACCGTCTTGGCGTCGAGATTGACGGTAAGCTTCCCGGTCGTGATCACCGATTGCGAATGTCCCTTCGAGCGGCGCACCACCGCCTGGATGCGCGCAACCAGCTCGTCCTTGTGGAAGGGCTTGGTCATGTAATCGTCGGCGCCAAAACCAAGCGCCTTGACCTTGGCTTCCACGATGGCGTTGCCCGAAAGGATCAGCACCGGCGTCTGTACCTTGGCGACCCGGAGGGATTTCAGGACCTCGAAGCCGCTCATGTCGGGCAGCTGCAGATCGAGCACGATGATGTCGTAATCGTAGAGCTTGCCGAGATCGACGCCTTCCTCCCCAAGATCGGTGGTGTAGACGTTGAAGCCTTCGGAGCGGAGCATCAGCTCGATGCTGCGCGCCATGGCGCTGTCATCTTCGATCAAAAGCACGCGCATCGCAGTTCTGCCCCTTGGACAGCCCGTTCCCTCGGGCCGTGGTTAACTCGCGGTTCGGGAAGGTAAGCGAAATTGGTTAACAACCGCTTGCGTGCCTCCCGCCTGTTCCATCGCGGGCCAGAGCGATTAAGCGAAGGTGACTCGCCGGCCCGTCCCCATCCCGTTGATTCGCTTTGTTAAGTTTACCGCGACTTAAACCCTTCGGTTCAAGATGCGCGGGTTCGAACCCTCGCGTATTCCGCGAAAAAGAGGCGGCGCATGGCGATTTTTTCGGGCCCGAGGGCCCGCCCGGCCGAAGGAGTCCCCCGAAGCAGCCTGCGCTCGGCTAGCCCGGAACGGTCCCTATGAAGCGGCGCGAGAACCAGCTCCGGCTACGACGATTCCGTGTCGACGAGCTTCAGCGGCGGATGGGGACGCTCGAGGCAATCGAAGCCGAACTCGTGCGCAAGCTCTCCGACCTCGAAGACACGGTGGCCCGCGAGCGCCAGAGGGCCAACGAGACCGACCTTGGCCGGGTCGCCTTTCCAAGCTTTCTCAAGGCCATGGATGCGCGGCGCGAGAACCTGAAGGCGACGCTCAAGGAATTCGAGCGCGAGCGGTCCCAGACAAAGGCGGAATTCGGTATCGCCTGCCAGGAATTGAAGAGCGTCGAACTTACCGCCGAGCAGGAAGCCCGTCGCGCCGCCGAGGCGCCGATCGAGAAGAGCCGCATGCGGCTTGGCGAGATCGCCCTCGCCCGCCAGCTGCGCAAACAGGCCCTCCGCCAGATCTGACGGTACCTCGTCCCTCTGTCGCGACGTATTGCGACAGGATCGGCGAACTCTGACGAAATTTGCGAAATAGAAGGCTTAACGCAGAGGACGCGGAGGATGCGCAGTGGTCGCAGAGGATTTGGACGGCCACATCTCCAACCCAAATCGTGTGGGCACTCAGATCGTTGACGCCGCCCTCGCGGTACATTCCGCCTTGGGTCCGGGACTCCTCGAAGGTGCCTACGAGTTGTGTCTGGCGCATGAACTCTCAAGACGCAATCTTCGTGTGCAAAGCCAGATCTGCATTCCCATCCGATATGACACAATGTCTGTCGAGAGCGGATATCGTATCGACCTCTTGGTGAACAGTATTGTAGTTATAGAATTGAAAGCGATCGAGACGGTTCTTCCCGTTCACCGCGCACAGCTTCTAAGCTACCTCCGTTTGGGAGGATTCAATCTAGGATATCTTCTGAATTTCAACGTCGCGCGAATGCGCAATGGAGTCATTCGAATCGTGAATGGATTGTAGTACGGCGCGCTTCGCGCGCCATTTCTCTGCGACCTCTGCGTTAAGCCTTTTGTTGGCCTGGCGCGCGCGTCAGTTTCCGACGATGGCGAAGCGGTCGGGAAGAAAGCCGTTGAAGTTTGTACGGACCGCGTAGGAATAGGCGCCGATCGAGTCGAAGACGATGAAGTCTCCCGGCGCGACGGTCTCCGGCAGCATCAACGGCCTCGGCAGGACATCCAGCGTGTCGCACGTCGGACCGTACACGCGGAAAGGGCTTCCGGCCGCCGGCTCGAGCACGGCGCGGCCTTTCTGATCGAGCGAAAACACGCGCGTATGATAGTCGGTCGTCCAGCCGGGCAGCGTCAGCTCGTCGAAGCTGCCGTAAATGCCGTCGTTCATGTACAGTTTGTCGCCCTTGCGCAGCACCACCTGGGTCACGAGCGACATGCCTTCTGCGATCAGCGCCCGGCCCGGCTCGCAAAGAACGGAGAGTTTGTCCGCGTTCGGCAGCGTCGCCAGCGCTTCGCGAATTGTATCGAAATACCAGTGATAGGGCGGCACGTCCTGACCGGGATAGGGGCCGGGAAATCCGCCGCCGATATCGAGCGCGACAATGTCGATCCCCGCCAGCGTCGCGGTACGCCGTGCCATCTCGATCGCCTGCGCATAGGAGAAGGGGCTCAGACACTGCGAGCCCACGTGAAAGGTGATCGCGGGCCCGGCGCCGGCATCGGCAACGCGCCGCAGGAGCCGCGCCGCGTCTTCCGGGGTCGTGCCGAACTTGCTTGAAAGCTCGAGCACCGCGCCGCCGAGCGGCGTGGAGAGCCGTACGAAAATCCGGCAGTCCTTTCCGCCGCCGGTTTCGGACAGGAGCTTGTCGAGTTCGAAATCGCAGTCGACGACAAAATCGCGGATGTCGTGTTCCGTGTACGCAATACGTGCAGTGCCGGGCAGGCGTACCGGAGCCATGAAATGGCAGATCGCGTCCGGAAAGCGCCCGCGCACGAGCTCGATTTCGGGAAGCGAGGCTGTGTCGAAATGCCGTGTCCCGGCCGCATATACGAGATCAAGCACCTGGGGTGCCGGATTGGCTTTAACCGCATAGAGCGTGTCGCCGGGAAACGCGTCGACGAACCGATGTGCGGCTACCCGAAATTTCTCCGGGTAAAGCACGTAGACGGGCTCGTTCGGACGTTGGGTCTCGATGAGCTGTTCCACGGTGGCGAAGCGCGGCAACGTCATTTCTGTAACACGCAGGTTCAAGGCAAAAGCGTCCGAAAAATGCGAGCGGCGGGTGTAGGGGCGGCGACTCGCGGGGTCAAGCCCCGCTGTTAGAAGCAGTCAATGGAAGGAAAACGCGCGACCGCCGTGACGCAATCCCACAGAAAGATCGCGAGGCCGGGATCGCCGGTCCAAAGCGAATAACGGCCATGGTCATAGCGCGTCTGGGCCTCGCGCCATTGCTCGATCGCGAGACTTGCAAAGCTGCGGGCACGCGAGAGCCACAGTTGATCCCTGGTCAGCGCAAACAGTTTCAGAAAAGCATAACCATTTCCGGCCGTGCCGTGACAGAGGTTGCTGCCTTTCGCGAGCGGCCCCATTTGCCAGGTGCATTCGCCGCCGTCGCACAGGAGTGCGCGGAGCTCCGGCGTGAGCGCACGCGCATCGGCACAGCCGACGATCATGCCTGGCGCGCCATGACAAATCTGGACCAGCCGCGCTTCCATCGGACCAAAGGCGTCGGCGCGCCAGTTCGCGCCGCTTTGGCCACAAATCGCGTTGCCGGGCAGAGTGCGCGCGAGCACCTCGCGGATTTTCGTCCGCTGCGCTTCGTCCAGCGAGTCCCAGCCGCGCAGGAGCGCAAGCATGTTGCCGGCAAACCCGTGTACGAAACCAAGAAAGCGAAATCTGCGGCCGTACAGCGCCTGCGTCCACATGGGTCCGCTTTCCGTCTCTTCGAGATCGGAAAGCAATTTCGCGGCCTGCGCACGATAGAGAGCGCCCCAGCGCGGCTCGTTGGTCATGTCGTACAGGAACAGGCACGCGAGCATCGTTCCAGGAACACCCCACATCAACTCTGCCGGTGGCGCGGCGAGATTGGCGGAGATGCGCGTGTGCAACGCATCGGCGATGTCCGTCGCCGGAGCAACGCGCATGGCCAGCAGCAGCGGACCGATATCGCCGATGAGCAGCGACGCCCGGGACGAATCCATTCCCGCCATCGGCGCCTTTGCCAAAAACGCTGCACGATTGCGTTTGAGCAGCCCGGGCAGAAGTCCCGCGAAGTCTCGCTGCCGCTCGATGGCGCCTTCGCGCGCGAGATGTTCGAGCGCGACCATGTTGCCGGTCGCCCCCCAATAGAGCGTTGTATCACCCTCCTCGACCCAATCGTCGAGAGGATGCGCCGGCCAGAACTGCTCATCGTCGAAGTGCGAATACACGTCAGACGCAATGGCCTGGACCACCGACCGGGCAGCATTCTCGTCCCAAGACGCGTTGTTTGGTCGATCCATAAACAACCCCGTTCCAGGTGCGGAATATTGCAGCGCGTATTCTAGCGCGCCGGGCGCGCCTCGCCACGCGCCAAGGAAATTCCTAAGCTGCTCCGAATCCGGTCGGAATCGCCATGAACGCTGTCGCTTCCCGTGGCCATTTGCTGCGCCTTCTGGGCGCGACCTTCGGCGTTGCCGTCGGCGTGGGCGAGATGATCGGCTCCGGCATTCTGCGTTCGCCCAGTGTCATCGCAGCCAGCCTGCACGAGTCAGGCATCATCATTCTGTTGTGGTCGCTCGGCGCGTTTCATGCGCTCCTGGGCGCCAACATCTTTGCCGAACTTGCGACGGCGTTGCCGCAGGCCGGCGGCAGCTATGTCTACGCGCGCCGCGCCTTCGGAGACATTGCCGGACTTGTGGTGGGCTGGACGGTCTTCGCCTCCCACCTCGCCGGGATAGCGGCGGCCTCCGTCGTCTTTGCCGATTTTCTTGGCATCCTCTGGCCGGCGGCGGCAGCCCACACCGCCGTCGCAGCCGTTGCCGTGCAATGCCTTCTTTACGCGTCGAACGTCGTCGGGCTGCGCGAGGGACGCGTGCTTCAGATCGCGACAAGTCTCGTCAAGAGCGTCATGCTGGCGGCGTTCGTGGTGGCAGCGGTTTGGGTTGGCGCACAACGCAATGCAGCCGCGGTTCATCCTGTACATTTAGCGGCCGCGGGTTTTCTCGCCTACGTCCTCGCCTACCAGTTGATCGCCGGCGCTTATTCGGGATGGGCGGCGCCTGCGTTTTTCGCCGAGGAAAATATTTCCCCGGCCGCGAGCATTCCACGCGCGTTGCTGGTGGGACTGCTGATTACCGCCGCGCTCTACATATTCGTCAACGCCGCTCTGTTTTACGCGCTGGGAACCGGCGGCACGGCCGCGTCGAACCTTCCGTTTGCCGTCGTCCTGCAGCATGTCGGCGGCGTGTCGGTTTCCACACTGTTCGTGATCGGCGCGATGGTGACGGTCACGAGTTGCGCCAATGCCAACATCATGATCGCGCCGCGAATTCTTTTCGCGCTGTCGCGCGATCGCCTCCTGCCGCAATCGTTGCAGGCGGTGAACGAGGGCGGCAGTCCCTATGTCGGGTTTGCTTTGACAGCGGTGATTTCGCTGGTTCTCGCCACCACCGGCGCATTCCAGCTCGTTTTCGGTCTGATCGGCACGCTCAATTCCCTCTCGGGGGTGGTCACCGATGTCGCGTTTTTTGCGCTGCGCAGGCGTGAGCCCGATCTGGCGCGTCCGTTCCGCGCGCTGCTTTCACCCTGGCTGCCGGGACTGCTCGTCGTGACCGATGGCACGCTTCTCGTGCTGTTCGCCGCAAGCGATCTGAGAGGTGCGATCGTCGCCGCCGCGCTCTGCGTCATCTGTGTGCCGCTCGCGCTCCTCGCCCATCGCGCCCGTATCGGAGCGCCAGCCTGAAACGTCGCCTTGCCTCATAGCCGTCGAGCGGCTACCTAGCCGCGGCTCAATTCGAAAAGGTTTCCTATGCCTCGCAGGAAAATCGCGCTGATCGGCGGCGGCCAGATCGGCGGCACGCTCGCCCATCTCGTTGCGATCAAGGACCTTGGCGATGTCGTGCTCTTCGACGTGGTCGAAGGCTTGCCGCAGGGCAAGAGCCTCGACATTGCGCAGGCCGGTCCGATATCCGGTCACGACGCGCATCTCAAAGGCACGAATTCCTATGCCGACATTGCCGGCGCCGATGTGGTCATCGTGACCGCCGGCGTACCGCGGAAACCGGGCATGAGCCGCGACGACCTTCTCGGAATCAACCTCAAGGTGATGGCGGCGGTCGGCGACGGCATCAGGACGCACGCGCCGAACGCCTTTGTCATCTGCATCACCAATCCGCTCGACGCGATGGTGTGGGCACTTCGGCAACTTTCCGGCCTGCCGCATCACATGGTAGTCGGCATGGCGGGCGTGCTCGACAGCGCGCGCTTCCGCCATTTCATCGCCGACGAACTCAAGGTGAGCGTCGAGGATGTGTCTGCCTTCGTGCTTGGCGGTCACGGGGACACGATGGTGCCCATGCCGCGCTTCTCGACGGTTGCCGGTATTCCCCTTCCCGAAATGGTCAGGATGGGGTGGCTGAGCCAGGAGCGGCTGAACCAGATTGTCCAGCGCACGCGCGACGGCGGGGCCGAGATCGTCGGGCTGTTAAAGACAGGGTCGGCTTTCTATGCACCGGCGACCGCGGCGATCGCGATGGCCGAAAGCTATCTCAAGGATCGCAAGCGCGTATTGCCGTGTGCGGTACATCTCGACGGCGCGTACGGAATCCGGAACCTCTATGTCGGCGTGCCGGTGGTGATCGGCGAGAAGGGCGTCGAACGGATCGTGGAGCTCGATCTCACGGGTGAGGAAAAGGCGGCGCTCGCCAAATCGGCCGATGCGGTGCGCTCGTTGCTCGACGCCTGCAAGAAACTCGAACCGAAGCTCGGATAACCGGCGCCGCACCAGCATGTCCATTCTCGTCGACAGGAACACGCGCGTCATCTGCCAGGGATTCACCGGCAACCAGGGCACGTTTCATTCCGAGCAGGCCATCGCTTACGGCACGAAGATGGTGGGCGGTACCTCGCCCGGCAAAGGCGGCACCGCCCATCTGGGCCTCCCGGTCTTTGATACTGTACGCCAGGCGAGAGAGGCGACGGATTGCGACGCGAGCGTCATCTATGTGCCGCCGCCATTCGCAGCCGACGCCATTCTCGAAGCGATCGATGCCGAAATTCCGCTCGTCGTCTGCATCACCGAGGGCATTCCGGTGCTCGACATGGTGAAGGTGAAACGTGCGCTCTGCGGTTCGAAGACGCGCCTCATCGGTCCCAACTGCCCCGGCGTGATCACGCCCGGCGAATGCAAGATCGGCATCATGCCGGGACACATCCATCGGCGCGGGAAAGTGGGCATCGTGTCGCGCTCCGGTACGCTCACCTATGAAGCGGTTTTGCAGACGACGGTTGTTGGTCTTGGCCAGACCACTTGCGTGGGTATCGGCGGCGACCCGGTGAAAGGCACCGAGCACATCGAGGTGCTGGAAATGTTTCTCGCGGATCCGGAAACCGAAGCGATCATCATGATCGGCGAGATCGGCGGTTCGGCGGAAGAAGATGCTGCCGACTTCGTCGCCCGTCAGAAAACGAAAAAGCCGATGGTCGGATTCATCGCCGGTGTGACCGCGCCGCCGGGGCGGCGGATGGGCCACGCGGGCGCAATCATTTCCGGCGGCAAGGGCGGCGCGGAATCGAAGATCGAAGCCATGAAAGCGGCCGGCATCCGCGTTTCGCCGAACCCGGCCGCGCTGGGCACCACCATGCTCGAACTCCTCAACGGGCGTTAGAGAAAGGCTCAGCGCAGAGGTCGCAAAGGATGCGCGGTGGGTGCGGAGGATTTATTGGCGCGCTTTGCGGGCCAGTTCTTTTCCGCGTCTGCTGCGAGACCACCGCATCCTCGGCGCCAAGCCTTCCCTTTTTCGGATGAAGGAGGAAAGCGGGCGCTCGAAGTACGTGTACGAAAGCCAGCCGAGAAGAATCAGTACGGCATAGAATGCAAGCATCACCCATCCCTGCATGAAATCGGCCGGCATCCAGCCGAACCGGAGCGCGAGCAGGGCAAGCACAAGCTGCATGGGGAAATGGATCAGATAGGTCGAATAGCTGATGTCGCCGAGAAATGTCAGCCGCTGATAGGCCGCGCTGAACAACTGCTCATGCAGCGCGAGCGCGACGATCGTGAGCGGCACAACGATGAAGATCCAGGATTGGAGAAAAATCGGATACGCGTGGGCCAAAAGAAATTTTGCGAACGGCGTTACTGCAAACAGCGCCTGGATTGGTCCGAGATAGATTTCCACCACACAAACGACCCACGCAGTGATGGCTGCAGCGATAACGAACAGGGCAATCGTTTTCGCGCGTGGGTGTGAAACGAGTGCGCGGACCACGTAAAACATCGCGCCGCCCCAGAAGAAGCCCATGATGCCGCGGCCGATCTGTCCATCCCAGAAAAAGATGATGGCACCCGCGATCGCGAAACAAATTGCCCCCAAGGGACCGCGCAGACCGAAGCGCACGGCCGCAAAGAATATGACGTAGAGCAGAACCTCGATCGAGACAGCCCAGGCGGGGCCGTTGAACGACTGTAGTTCGTCGGGCGGCAGCCAGTTCTGGACAAGAAAAATGCTCTTCACGAAATGCTGCCAGTCGTTGGCGTCGAAAATGAAAAAATTGCCTGTGCGGCTTTGAAAGGCGAATTGCATGGCAGTGGCGGCGAGCAACGTCACGACATAAAGCGGATAAAGACGCGAGAAGCGTTGCAGTGTGAATTTGCCGGCGCCGATTTCGCGCTTCGCAACCGGGTTGAGATAGAGCCAGAAGAAGACGAAACCCGAAACGGCGAAGAAGATGTCGACCGCAGCCCAACCCTGGTCATAGAGCGGTTTGAACACCCGATAGGCCGGCTCGTCGCTGCGGCTCCAGACGGCTTGCCACGTGCCACGGACGGCCCAGAAATGCTGCCAATGCCAGAAGATGATGGCGAGCGCGCCCACGCCGCGGAGCGCGTCGATCGAATAGAGCCGCTTTGCGATCACCGGCGGTGATCCCCCTTCGGCAGCCTCGGAATCGCGACCAACCGATCCCATATTAGGGGTTTGTTGGCGGCAAGGCGAACGAGTGGTTTGCCTCGTCCGCGCGTTGGGCTAGGAACGGGGCCCAATCCCAAGAGCATCGGATGACCGGACCGGATTCAAAGAACAGGTTGCGCGACTCGAACGCCATCCTCGAGTCGACGTCGTTTCTATATGGCGCGAACGCGGCGTTTATCGAAGACCTGTACGCGCGGTACCTCGAAAACCCCGAATCCGTTGACGCCAGCTGGCGGAGCTTTTTCGCGACGCTGGGCGAACAGTCCCCGACGGCGCTTCGCGCTTCTGCGGATCCGCGCCCGCTCCTCAGGCCACGGGTGAGGCGCGACGATGCCGATCTCGTTGGCGCGCTCACCGGCCTTTGGCCGACGGAAGGCGCTGTGGCGCCGCCGGCGGATGCGCGGGCAGCCGCGCGTGAATCCATCCGTGCCATCCAGCTGGTGCGCGCCTATCGCGTCATCGGCCACCTCGCGGCCGATCTCGATCCGTTGAAGCTCGCGCCAAAGCCGCCACTGCCGCAACTGGATCCGAATTTCTATGGCTTTCACGAGAGCGATCTCGACCGCCCGATCTACATCAACGGCGTGCTCGGTCTCGAAACGGCAACGCCACGGAAGATGGTGGAGTTGCTGAAGCGCACCTATTGCGGCCGCATCGGATACGAGTTCACGCACATCATAGAACCCGAAGAGAAGGACTGGCTGCAGCGCCGGATAGAAGGTCCGGACAAGGAGATCGGTTTCACGCCCGAGGGCAAGCGTTCGATCCTGAACAAGCTGGTGGAAGCGGAAGGGTTCGAGAAGTTCGCGGCGCTGCGTTTCGTCGGCACGAAGCGGTTCGGGCTGGATGGCGGCGAAGCCATGATCCCGGCGCTCGAGCAGATCATCAAGCGCGGCGGCCAGCTTGGCGTGAAGGAGATTGTGCTCGGGATGTCGCATCGCGGGCGATTGAATGTGCTCGCAAACGTGATGTCGAAGCCGTACAGGCAGATCTTCCATGAATTTCAGGGCGGCAGCGCCAATCCGAGCGACATCGAAGGGTCGGGCGACGTCAAATATCATCTCGGCGCCTCATCGGACCGCGAATTCGACAATCGCCGCGTCCATCTTTCGCTCACGCCAAACCCCTCGCATCTCGAAGCCGTCGATCCCGTGGTGCTCGGGAAAGCGCGCGCGAAACAGGATCAGCTGAATGACGAGGATGCACGGGCAAGCGTGCTGCCTCTGCTGATTCACGGTGACGCCGCGTTCGCGGGGCAAGGAATCGTCGCCGAATGTTTTGCGATGTCCGGCACCAAGGGATTCCGCACCGGCGGTACGATTCATTTCATCGTCAACAACCAGATCGGTTTCACCACAGCGCCCGCCTACGCGCGTTCCTCGCCCTATCCGTCGGACGTGGCGCTCATGGTACAGGCGCCGATCTTCCACGTGAACGGCGACGATCCGGAAGCGGTCGTGCACTGCGCCCGCATCGCGACCGAATTTCGCCAGCTGTTTCACAAGGATGTCGTCATCGACATGTTCTGCTACCGGCGGTTTGGCCACAACGAAACCGACGAGCCGTCGTTCACGCAGCCCCTGATGTACCGCGCTGTTAAGGACCATCCGACGACCCTCGCGCTGTATGCGGCGCGGCTCGTGGCCGAGGGCACGGTATCGCAGGTCGATGTCCAGGCGATGCTGAAAGGCTTCAACGCAAGGCTCGACGCGGAGTTCGAGGCCGCGAAAACGCATCGCCCCGACCGCGCCGACTGGCTGGACGGACGCTGGACCGGATTTGCGACGGCCCCGGAAGGCGACCGCCGGGGCGAAACCTCCGTGTCGACCGACAGGTTGCGCGCCGTCGGACGTGCGCTCACCACCGTACCGAAGGATTTCCATCTCCATCGCACCATCGCGCGCCAGCTCGACGCGAAAGCGCGTACACTGGAATCGGGCGAAGGCATCGATTGGGCCACGGCCGAAGCACTCGCCTTCGGCACGTTGCTCGACGAAGGTTATCCGGTGCGCCTGTCCGGACAGGATTCCTCGCGCGGCACGTTCTCGCAGCGCCACGCCGTCCTGGTCGATCAGGAGACGGAAGCGCGTTACGTACCGCTCTGCCACGTGCGCCAAGGTCAGGCGCAATTCGAAGCGGTCGATTCGCTGCTTTCGGAACAGGCCGTGGTCGGTTTTGAATACGGCTTCAGCTCGGCCGAGCCGCGCGCACTCGTATTGTGGGAAGCGCAGTTCGGCGATTTCGCAAACGGCGCGCAGGTGATGATCGACCAGTTCATCGCCTCCGGCGAGATGAAATGGCTGAGGATGTGCGGGCTCGTGCTGCTCCTGCCGCACGGCTACGAAGGCCAGGGACCGGAACATTCTTCGGCGCGGCTGGAGCGTTTCCTTCAGCTCTCGGCGCAGGACAACATGCAGGTCGGCTACTGCACCACGCCGGCGAACTACTTCCACATCCTCCGTCGTCAGGTGCATCGATCGTTCCGCAAGCCGCTGGTGCTGATGACGCCGAAGTCGCTGCTGCGCCACAAGCGCGTGGTTTCGCGATTTGCAGAATTCACGACCGGATCCGGCTTTCACCGGATTCTGTGGGACGGCGCACAGGCCGAGCCCGGTTCCTCCGTCGCGCTCGCACCCGACGAACGGATCGCGCGGGTGATCCTCTGTACAGGAAAGGTTTATTACGACCTCTTCGAAGAGCGCGAAAAGCGCGGGATCGATCGCATTCAGCTCTTGCGCGTCGAGCAGCTCTATCCATTCCCGGAGAAGGCGCTGACCCATGAACTCGCGCGTTTTCCGAATGGCGAAATCGTGTGGTGCCAGGAAGAGCCGAAGAACCAGGGAGCGTGGACGTTTGTCGCGCCGCACATTCACGCTGCATTGCGCAGCGCGGGGAAAGACGCCTGGCCCCGGTACGTCGGGCGGCCGGAATACGCGTCCACCGCCGCGGGCCTCCTGAGCCAGCACACGACGGAGCTTCACGCGTTCCTGGACGAGGCGCTGACGCTATGATCACTACATCCCCGGAATGACAATGAAAGACCGCGCATGACGATCGAGATCAAGGTTCCGGCGATGGGGGAATCCGTCACTGAGGCGACGGTGGGAAAGTGGTTCAAGGCGCAGGGCGACGCTGTTGCGCGCGACGAGCCGCTGCTTGAACTCGAAACCGACAAGGTCACGGTGGAGGTGCCGGCGCCCGCCGACGGTGCATTGCAGTCGATTGCCGTAAAGACCGGTGACACCGTACAGGTCGGCGCACTCCTCGGTACAATTGCGGAAGGCAAGGCGGCCACGCCGGCAGCGCAACCGGCCTCGCCTGCGGAACCTCCGGCAGTCGCGCCAGAAGCCCCGCCTGCCCCGCGATCATCTGTACCAAACGTGGCGGCTGCCGGGCCCGATGACCTGATGCCCTCGGTGCGGCGGATCGCGGAAGAAACCGGCTTGCGCCCGGCCGACGCGTCGGGGACGGGCAAGGATGGCCGCGTTACCAAGGGCGACATGCTGGCGGCGCTCGAAGCGCGCGCGGCCGAACGCGCTGCAGCGCCCGTTGAGGTCGCGGCGCCCGGTCCCCGTCCACGCGCCGATCGCGAGGAGCGCGTACCGATGACGCGGCTCAAGCGTACGATGGCGCTCCGTCTCAAGGAGTCGCAGAACATCGCGGCTCAGCTCACGACTTTCAACGAAGTCGACATGAGCCACGTGATGTCCCTCCGAGGCGAGTACAAGGAAACGTTCGAGAGGAAGCATCACGTGCGGCTCGGCTTCATGAGCTTCTTCGTGAAGGCCTGCGTCGCGGCGCTCAAGGAGCTGCCGGGCATCAACGGCGAGATTGAAGGCAACGACATCATCTACAAGAATTACTACGACATCGGCGTTGCCGTCGCCACCGAGCGCGGCCTTGTCGTTCCCATCGTGCGCGATGCCGACCGGCTGAGCCTCGCCCAGATCGAAGCCGCCATTGCCGATTTCGGCGCGCGCGCGCGCGACGGCAAACTCAGGCTCGAAGACCTGCAGGGCGGCACGTTTTCGATCTCCAATGGCGGCGTGTTCGGTTCGCTGATGTCGACACCGATTCTCAACGCGCCGCAATCGGGCATCCTCGGCATGCACAAGATCCAGCCGCGCCCGGTCGCCATCGACGACAGGATCGAAATCCGCCCGATGATGTACCTTGCCCTCTCCTACGATCACCGGCTCGTCGAAGGACGCGAGGCCGTAACATTCCTCGTGCGGGTGAAGGAGAATCTCGAAGATCCGCAGCGCCTGCTGCTGGATGTGTAACAAAAAAATTTTGCACGCGGAGGCGCGGAGCATAATATCACAACCAGGCTGCAAGGCCCCGCAAGAAGCGCCCGGAGCGCACTTTCCTGAGTGCGCTTTGTGATTTTGTGGGGAACGCACTCCCCGCCCCCGCGTCTCCGCGTGAAAAGTCAAAAGAGGCGAATACTCATGGCTGATACCTTCGATGTCGTCGTGATTGGCGGGGGTCCCGGCGGATACAACGCCGCGATCCGCGCCGGGCAGCTTGGCCTGACCGTCGCCTGTATCGACAGCCGTGGTACATTCGGAGGCACCTGCCTCAACATCGGCTGCATTCCCTCGAAGGCGTTGCTCTACACGAGCGAGTTGTACGAACTCGCAACGAAGGATTTCGCGAAACTCGGGATAAAAGGAACGGCGGCCGTTGATCTTCCCGCAATGATGGCGCACAAGACCAAAGTCGTCGGCGAACTCACCCGGGGCGTCGAATATCTGTTCAAAAAATACAAGGCGGAAGGAATCGTCGGCGCGGCACGCATCGCCGCGCCGGGCCAGGTCGAAGTGAGAACGCGGGACGGCAATACGCGCATGCTCACCGCCAAACACGTCGTCATCGCCACCGGCTCGGATGTGGCGCCGCTCCCCGGTGTCACGATCGACGAGAAGAAGATCGTTTCCTCGACCGGCGCGCTCGCGCTCGACAGCGTGCCGAAACGGATGGTGGTGGTGGGCGCCGGTTATATCGGGCTCGAGCTCGGCTCGGTGTGGCGCCGGCTCGGCAGCGACGTGACCGTGGTAGAGTTTCTCGACCGCATTACGCCCGGGCTCGACGGAGAGATTGCCAGACAATTTCAGCGCATCCTGACCCGCCAGGGCATGAAGTTCATGCTCTCGAGCAAGGTCGCCGGCATCGAGGGCGATGGCGCTCTCTTGCGGGTGGCCGTAGAGAACGCCGGCGGTGAACGCCAAATGCTCGAAGCAGACGTCGTTCTTATCGCCATCGGCCGCACGCCGTTCACCGGCGGTCTCGGCCTCGATGCCATCGGCGTGAAACGGGATGCGCGTGGGCGCGTGACCACCGATGCCGGATTCCGCACCAATGTGGATGGTGTCCGCGCCATCGGCGACTGCCGCGAAGGCCCGATGCTCGCCCACAAGGCGGAGGACGAGGCCATTGCCTGCATCGAGCGAATCGCCGGACGCGCGGGACACGTCAATTACGAGGCGATTCCGGCGGTCGTCTATACCGCGCCGCAGGTGGCGGGCGTGGGCAAGACGGAGGACGAGTTGAAAGCCGCAGGCGTAGCGTACAAAATCGGCAAGTTTCCGTTCACCGCCAATGCACGCGCCAAGACACTGGCGGCAACGGACGGTTTCGTGAAGATGCTTGCCGACGCGAAGACCGATCGCGTGCTCGGCGTACATATTCTCGGACATGAAGCCGGCGACCTCGTTGCCGAAGCCGCACTTGCGATCGAATTCGGCGCCGCCTCCGAAGACATCGCCCGCACCAGCCACGCCCATCCCACGCTCAGTGAAGCGGTCCGCCAGGCGGCGATGGGCGTGGAAGGCTGGACAATGCAGATATGACGGGCGGTCGGCGCGAGAATCATGACGCGACGCCATGTCCCGCTTCACGGCGTAACAAATGATAACAAAGTCCCCTTGTTATCCGTTTGCAGGGGAGTAAGGTCCGCGTACCTCAGGCCGATGGAAGCCTATATCGACTCTGAAGTGTTGTGTCCGGCTGGGCTGGGCGGCGTGCTTTGACTCCGCCGGACGAGATTGGGGGAGCAGAAAATGAAATACATAGTTGGAGCGATTGCAGCGCTGTTTTTCGTCCCGGCGGTCGTGTTGGCCCAACCCGGCGGCGGTGGACCAAACAATCCGAACAACCCAAACGCATCTGTCACCCGGCCCGGGGCCGGGCAGCGGCCGGGCGCCGGTCCGAACGCCGGCCCAAACCGCCCGATGAACAGGCCGGGTTTAGGGCAGCGACCTTCCGGTCCTCCAGGTGGCGGGAACAACAGGCCCAACCCGCCCAATCGGCCTGACAGACCCAATCACCGGCCTCCGCACCATCGGCCTCCCCACCACAGGCCCGTACCGCCGATCGACAATGTGCGCCCGCCGCATCATCGTCCCGACATGTGGCACAGGCCGCGAGCCAACCAATGGTACTGGCGCGGCCGCTGGGTCAACCGCATACGGGGCCCGAGGTTTGTATTTCCGCCGGGCTACCACTATCGCCACTGGTCGGTCGGGCAAAGGCTGCCCCTGGCCTTCCTGGCGGCACCATTCTTCTTCGGTGATTTCGTGTCGCTCGGTCTGCAGCCTCCGCCGCCCGGGTTCCAGTGGGTGCGCTTCGGACCCGATCTATTCCTGGTGGACATGAGAACCGGGGACATCATAGACGCGGAGTATGGCGTCTTCTATTAAGTACGGACGCTGCGGCGCCGATCGGTCGTGATCGGCGCTGCAGCTACGCATGATGATTCAAACGCAAAACCAGCGAGGGAGCTGAACCATGCTTAAGAGAATCGTGATGACCTTCACTGCGGCGGCCCTGCTCGCCGCGGGCGTGTTGGCGAGCGGCGATGCAAATGCGCAGGGAGGCGTGAAGATCGGTACGTTGACCTGCAGCGTCTCAAGCGGCTTTGGCTTCATCTTCGGTTCGTCGCGCGATATTCGTTGTACGTATCAGTCGGCCAGGGGCACGATCGAACATTACAGCGGGCACATTTCGAAGTTCGGAGTGGACATCGGCTACACGCGCGCGGGCGTGATTGTCTGGGCTGTATTTGCCCCGAGCTCGACGCTGGCGCCGGGCGCTTTGGCCGGAGATTACGGTGGAGCTACGGCCGGCGCAACCGTGGGCGTGGGCGTGGGCGTGCACGCGCTGGTCGGAGGCTTCCGCCGTTCGATCTCGCTGCAGCCGTTGAGCATCGAGGGAAATACGGGGCTGAATGTTGCGGCCGGCATCGCCCAGATGACTCTTCGACACGCAGCCTGAGACGGGTACCTTCCGCCAGCGGTCTCGTATTCCGTACAGCAAGGCTCGCACGGCTCACGCCGGAGTCGGCGAGCCCTGCAACTCCAGCGTCATGAAGATGCTGTTGCGATCGGGCCGGTAGTCGCCGTACGGCGCGCATTCGACGAAGCCGCGGTCTCGGTACAGGGCCTGCGCCGGCCGGAAATAATCCCACGATCCGGTTTCGAGGCTGAGCCGGCGCATCTGTTTCGCCTGGGCGCGCGCGATCAGGTGATCGAGCAGGGCTTTCCCTGCGCCCCTCCGACGGTGCGATTGCGCGACATGCATGGATTTGATCTCCCCATGCTCGGGGGCGAGCGTTTTCAGCGCGGCGAACCCCAGCAAATCTTCGCCGTCCCACGCGGCCCAGAATTCGACGCCGGGGGCGCGCAGGCCATCGACATCCAGCGCATGCGCGCTGCCCGGCGCGGTCTGCGCCACCGCGCTCGTCACATGAATTCGGAGAAGTTCGAGGATCCGCGGGTGGTCAAGGTCGCCTTCGACGATCTTCATGAAGACGGCGGTTTTGTATCCACCATGCGGATTTCGACGCGTTGACGGCCGCTCTTGTCGGCCACCAGCATGTCGGGCGAGGGTTCGGTGCGGAATTGCCGCTCGGCGGGCACGCCGTCGGCGACAAGAGTCTGCTCGACGATGCGCATCCGCGCCTCGGCGAGAGTGGGATCGTAACCGGCCGCAGCTTTTGTGCTCGGGCCCGCCAGCTGCACAAACATGAGCGGATTTGCTTTCGCGTCTCTCGCCGCGTCATCGACGATGATTCGTGCGTCCGCCGTCAGCGTCACATTTTTGTCGTCGAAGAACACGGCGTAGACAGGTGGAGCGCCGGTCAGGGCTCGCATGGCGCTGCATCCCGCAAGAACCAGAAAAGCCGTTACCGCAACGATTCTCCGCATGACGCTCTCTCCCATCCCGGCGAAGCAGATGCATGCTAGCATAATCGCGAAGAACGAAAGGAGCTGCTCCCATGATTGTCGGCGCCCATGTGATGTTGCAGAGCCGGAATCCATCGGCCGACAAGGCCTTCTTCGGCGGAGTATTGAACCTGCCCTCCGTGGATGCCGGCGGCGGATTTCTGATTTTCGGCTTTCCATCCGCCGAAATCGCGATCCATGACTCCGAATCCAACGACCTCCACCAGCTCTATCTGATGTGCGGGGATGCTGAGCGGTTTCTCGGGGAGATGGAGCGGCTCGGGATCGCCTGCACGGAACCAAAAGAACTGCATTGGGGCACGCTTTTCGAAATCACGCTTCCCGGCGGCGGCAGGCTCGGCGTGTACGAGCCTCGGCATCCGCGGCCGACGGGTGCTGTAGGTGCGCTGAAGCCGCCAACCGCAAAGGCTCAACCGAAGCGGAAAGCGGCAAAGCCCCGTGCGGCGGCAAAGAAATCTGCCGGCCCCCGCAAGGCGAAGGCGAAAGCCAGGTCTCCGCGCAGGGCGAAAGGTCGCCGCTAGCGCGCCGGAGCGGGAGCGGGCAGAGCCGCTGCGGCCTGGCGCACGGCCGTCATTGTTGCGTCCACCGTTCCGGTGCGTTCCGTCACGTGGATGGCAAGTCCGTTCGGCGCGGGCGTGATGTGCAACCGGTAAAAGGCGACCTGGGCGATCGAATTCCAGTCGAGATTGAAGGCATTGGCCTGCCACCAGCCCGTCATCGCAAGACGATGCGGGGATGAAACGTCCCGGGAGACCCGCGGCACACCGTCGAGCCCGACCGGATACTCGCCGGCCTTTCCGTTCGCCAAGACAAGTTGTACGGATGCCTCCTCCGGCGCGGCGAAGGTGAGCCTGATTGTCCTGATGCCAAGCGGATTGTCGGACAGGACAAAAGTGTCCCCCGAAATCGCCGCGGCCCAGGCCGGCACCGGCCCAGGCCTCACCGGAAGAGGCGCGCTCGCGGCACCCGCGATCGCCGCGGCGAGCCGCGCCTCGCCTTCCGGATTCGGCGGCAACGGCGCATCGCCGCGATAGGCGGCGGTCAAATATGGGGTCACCGCATTGGCATCGACGCCGCCCGCGGTCACCACTTCCACCATATTCTGGCTCGGTACAACGACGATCCGCTGGCCGCCATGGCCGTTGGCCTCGTAATCGTAAGGCGTGTGGCCGGGATAGAGCCAGAAGCCGTAGCCATATTGAGTGCCGGGCTCGACGACGGCCCGCCCCGTCAGCGCTGCCCGCAGGTATTCGGCAGGAACGATCTCCTGATCCTGCCAGCGGCCGTAGTGCAGCCACAGATAGCCGAGCTTTGCCGCATCGCGCGGATGAAGTTCGAGATCGGCGAAGCCGCGCGAATTTCCGTACAGATCCGACGGCCACGCCACCTGCGTAATTCCGAGCGGGGCAAACAATTCGCTTTGCGCAAGCGCAGACGCGCTCTCCCCCGTGGCGGCGGTCAGCACGGCCGAAACGATATGGAAGTTGCCGCCGCAATAGGCGAAGTTCGTGCCCGGCGTCCAGGTCAGCGGCAGATTCCAGGTGAACGCCACCCAGTCCGGACTCTCCTCCATCGCCCGGATGAGATTCACGCCCGGCGGCGCGTTGCAGTCGAGACCGGCCGTCATGCTGAGCAGGTTGGCGAGCGTGATGCGGCTTTTCGCCGGATCGCTTCCGAGGCTTTCGGCCGGGAGCAACGCGGCGACCGGCTGGTCAAGGCTGCCGATCCTGTTGTCGCGTTGGGCGATGCCGACGAGAGTCGACACGACGCTTTTCGTCACCGAAGCGAGGCCGTGCGTCTCGTCATCGTGATACGGAAAGAAGTAGGCGTCGAGAACGGCGTAGCCGTTGCGCTCGACGAAAATGCTGTGCACCGGCAGATGTCGTGCCCGAACATTTTCAATCACGGCGGCGAGCGCGTTCGAATCGATTCCCTGCGATTCCGGCGTTGCCGCCGGCCAACCGGCAGTCGGCCATATTTCTGCAACCGGTGGAGGCGGAGGAGGCGGCGTTCTGCAGCCGTACAGCGACACGCCGAACGCCAGCCCCGCGACAATCCACACTTTGCGCATCGACACCCTTGGCAAATCCGATCGAGCCAGATTAGCACGCGGCGACGCGGAAGCGCGGAGAAAAACACAACAAGAGTGTCATTCCCGCGAAAGCGGAAATCCTGCTCCTGCAGCTTTCCGGGTTGGTGCACCGGCACCCGCGCGCACCTTTGAACGATGGCGGGCGCTGGGTCCCCGATTGCGCGGGACGACAATTGTTGTTGCGTGTTTGCTACCGCGTCGGGACCGGGTGTTCGCCGCGATAGTCGTAGAAACCGCGGCCGGTCTTGCGGCCGAGCCAGCCGGCTTCGACATATTTCACAAGCAGGGGACACGGCCGGTACTTGGAATCGGCGAGTCCTTCGTACAGCACCTGCATGACCGCGAGACAGGTGTCGAGGCCGATGAAATCGGCAAGCTGCAGCGGTCCCATGGGGTGATTGGCGCCGAGCCGCATCGCCGTATCGATCGCCTCGACGTTGCCGACGCCTTCGTACAATGTGTACACCGCCTCGTTGATCATCGGCAGGAGAATGCGGTTGACGATGAAGGCGGGAAAATCTTCCGCGTAAGCCGCGGTCTTGCCGACCCGTTTCACGATGTCGAGCGCCGCCTGAAAGGTGCCGTCGTCGGTCGCAATGCCGCGGATGACTTCGACAAGCTGCATCATCGGCACGGGGTTCATGAAATGGAGGCCGATGAAATGTTCCGGGCGGTCGGTGGAGGCGGCGAGCCGCGTCACGGAAATAGAGGAGGTATTGGTTGCGATAAGTGCGCCGTTGTTTAGGCGCGGACAAAGATCCTGGAAAATTCGTCGCTTGACCGCTTCGTCCTCCGTCGCCGCTTCGATGACGAGATCGCGGTCCTTCATGTCGTCGAGCGAGTCGGCGATGCGGATGTGCTTGAGCGCCGGTTCGATCAGCTCGTCCTTGATCAGTCCGCGCGCCGCCTGGCGATGCATGTTGCGCTCGATTGTACTGATCGCCCTGCCAAGCTGGTCCTTGTTGATGTCCTCGAGGACGACGTCGTATCCCGCAAGCGCGCAGACATGGGCTATGCCCCCGCCCATCTGTCCCGCACCGATGATTCCCACGCGTTCGATGTTCATTTTCGCGTTCTATCTCCGCTATGGCGCGCCGTTTCCCACGTCCCTCCCGTGAGGCCGGGTCTGCCGATTTCAATACCCCAGTCGGGTTAATTCCGCTTCCATCTCCGGTATCGCCTTGAACAGATCGCCGACGAGGCCGTAATCGGCGATCTGAAAGATCGGCGCCTCCTCGTCCTTGTTGATCGCCACGATGACCCTTGAATCCTTCATGCCGGCGAGATGCTGGATGGCGCCGGAAATACCCACGGCGATGTACAGCTCCGGCGCGACCACCTTGCCCGTCTGTCCGACCTGGTAATCGTTGGGCACGAAGCCCGCGTCGACCGCGGCGCGGCTGGCGCCAAGCGCGGCGTTGAGCTTGTCGGCGATCTTTTCGAGCAGGTGGAAATTCTCGCCGGACTGAAGACCGCGTCCGCCGGAAATGATCACGCGCGCAGATGTCAGTTCAGGGCGCTCGGATTTCGAGAGCTCTTCGCCGACGAAGCGCGAAAGCCCGCGGGGGGGCGGCGCTTCGACGCGCTCGACGGGCGCCGAACCCCCGTCCTCGACCGGCTTGAACGTGGTCGTGCGCACCGTGATGACTTTCTTTCCCGCCGCCGCCTGCACGGTCTCGATCGCGTTGCCGGCATAGATCGGGCGGCGAAACACCTCCGGCGATTCCACGCCAAGGATTTCCGAGATCTGGGGGACGTCGAGCTTCGCCGCGACACGCGGCATGAAGTTCTTGCCGTCGGTAGTCGCGGGCGCGAGGAACGCGTCGTAGCCGGAGGCGAGCGAGAGGATCAGCGCTTCCATCTCTTCTGCGAGCATCTTCTCGTACGCCTCGCCCTCGGCGAGCAGGACCTTTTCCACGCCCGAAAGCCGCGCCGCGGCATCGGCCACCGCGGCGCAGTTCTTCCCGGCGACAAGCACATGTACAGGCGTGCCGAGTTGTGCCGCAGCGGCAACCGTCTTCGCGGTCGCGTCCTTCAGCGCATGGTTGTCGTGATCGGCGACGACGAGGGAAGCCATCAGATGACCCCCGCTTCGTTTTTCAGCCTATCCACCAGTTCGGCGGCGGTCTTGACCTTCACACCGGCCTGGCGTTTCGGCGGCTCGGTCACTTTCAGCACCTTGAGCCGCGGCGTTGTGTCGACGCCGTAGTCGCCGGGCGCCTTTTCGGCGATCGGCTTTTTCTTTGCCTTCATGATGTTCGGGAGCGACGCGTAGCGCGGCTCGTTCAGGCGAAGGTCTGTGGTGACGATCGCCGGCAGTTTCAGCGCGACGGTTTGCAGGCCGCCATCGATTTCGCGCTCCACGCGCGCCGACTCGCTTTCAAGCTCCAGCCTGTGCGCAAAGGTGCCCTGCCCCCAGCCGAGAAGCGCGGCCAGCATCTGACCCGTCTGGTTGGAATCGTCGTCGATCGCCTGCTTGCCGAGAATGACGAGGCCGGGCTTTTCCTCTTCGCAGATCGCTTTCAGTATTTTTGCCACCGCAAGCGGCTCGACCGGGCCATCCGATTTGACGAGGATTCCGCGGTCGGCGCCCATCGCCAGCGCGGTCCGGATCGTCTCCTGTGCCGCCTGGGGGCCGATCGAAACCACGACGACTTCCGTCGGCTTGCCTTTTTCCCGGAGCCGCAGCGCCTCTTCGACGGCGATCTCGTCGAAGGGGTTCATCGCCATCTTCACATTGGCGAGATCGATCCCGGTCTGATCCGCTTTGACCCGGGGCTTCACGTTGAAATCGATCACCCGTTTCACGGGCACGAGAATCTTCATGGCTTCATGCGACCTGACCGCCGCGCCGGTACCATTGCTGTTGGCTGGCCCTCTGCGTTGTGCAGCGCAAAATGCGGGCGCCCCGCGCGCCGGGCGTGTCTTTTATAGGCAAGTCAACGTCTGCGCCAGTGACTAACGATTGGGAGGCTGTGGCTTGTTGCAGTGCACAAACCCAAGTTTGATGCGGCATTCCGCCGCATACTGCATCATTTCAGGGTAGCCAGGTAGGCAACGAGGTCCGCCCGCTGTTTGGGGTCGTCAATCCCTGCGAACGGCATGGCATTTCCGGGCACGACCTTCTGGGGCGACGCCAGGTAGTCGCTCAATTTCCCGGGCGTCCACACGAAGCCCGCGCGCTTCATCGCGGCAGAGTAGGAAAAGCCGGGATAGGTACCGGCTCGGCGGCCGATAACGCCGAACAGGTCGGGCCCGAGTTTGTTTGGTCCCCCTTTGGTGTTGCTGTGGCAGATCGCACAGCGATTGAAAATTCCCGCGCCGGCGCTCGCATCCCCCGCCGCGTACGCGGCCGACATAGTGGCAATCATCGCTGCGATGACCAAAAATCGACCGATCACATTTTTCCCCTTCAAATTGCTCGCGAAGGCGCGGAGGCGTACACGTTAGCGGCAAAAATAATTTTGTCATCCCCGCGAAAGCGGGGACCCGGCGCCCGCCGGTGATCAAAATGCGCACGAACGCCTCAACGTCAATTCAATCCGTTGCAGGTGCTGGATTCCCGCGTTCGCGGGAATGACAATTTTGTTCTTTCAGTTTTTCTCCGCGTCTCCGCGTGAACCCTTATTCTTCCCCATGGTCGGGCAGCAGCACTTCGCGTTTGCCCTGGTGGTTCGGCTTGGAAATCACGCCTTCCTCTTCCATGCGCTCGATCAGCCGCGCTGCGCGGTTGTAGCCGATGACGAGCCGCCGCTGGATGTAGCTCGTCGTCGCCCGCCTCTCGCGCGCGACGATCGCCAGCGCCTTGTCGTACAACTCATCGCCGCTTGAACTGCCGCCGCTATCGCCGAACAATCCATACGGGTCGTCGCTGTCCTCGTCCTGTTCCTCGGTGACGGCGTCGAGATAGTCGGGCGTTCCCTGGGTCTTCAGGAATCGCACGACGTCCTCGACTTCGCGGTCGGTCACGAACGGACCATGCACGCGGGAAATGCGCCCGCCCGCCATCATGTACAGCATGTCGCCTTGACCGAGCAGCTGTTCGGCGCCCTGTTCGCCGAGGATCGTGCGGCTGTCCACCTTGGATGTGACCTGGAAGCTGATGCGCGTCGGGAAGTTCGCCTTGATCGTGCCGGTGATGACGTCGACAGACGGCCGTTGCGTCGCCGCGATGAGGTGGATGCCCGCAGCGCGCGCCATCTGGGCGAGGCGCTGCACCGCCCCTTCGATCTCCTTGCCCGAGATCATCATCAGATCGGCCATCTCGTCCACCACCACGACGATATAGGGCATCGGCTCGAGATCGAGCGTTTCGTCTTCATAGATGGGCTTGCCGGTCTCGCGATCGAAGCCCGTCTGCACGGTACGCTTCAGCGCTTCGCCTTTTTCCTTCGCCTTGTGTACGCGCTCGTTGAACGCTTCGACGCCGCGCACGCCGAGCTTCGACATCTTGCGGTAGCGCTCTTCCATCTCGCGTACCGCCCATTTGAGCGCGACCACCGCCTTGCGCGGATCGGTCACCACGGGCGCGAGCAGGTGCGGGATGGCGTCGTACACCGAAAGTTCGAGCATCTTGGGATCGATCAGGATCATGCGCGCCTGATCGGGCGCCAGCCGGTACAGAAGCGAGAGAATCATCGTGTTCAGCGCGACCGATTTGCCGGACCCCGTCGTACCCGCAATCAGGAGATGCGGCATCTTGGCGAGATCGGCCATCACCGGCTCGCCGCCGATGGTCTTGCCGAGAGCCAGCACCAGCGGTGCGCGGGCGCGTTCATATTCGCCGCTTGCGATAAGATCGCGCAGGAACACGGTCTCGCGCGTGTGGTTCGGCAGTTCGATGCCAAGGACATTGCGGCCGGGAATGACCGCGATGCGCGCGGCGACCGCGCTCATGGATCGCGCGACGTCGTCCGAGAGGCTGATCACGCGCGACGATTTCACGCCCGCCGCCGGTTCGAATTCGTACAGCGTCACCACCGGCCCGGGACGCACCGCCACGATGCGTCCGCGCACGCCGAAATCGGCGAGCACGGCCTCCAGCATGCGCGCATTCTCTTCCAGCGCTTCGTCGCTTTGCGCGGTGCGGTCCTGGGTGCGTACCGGTTCGGCGAGGAGTCCGAGCGGCGGCAGTTGGTATTCGCCCTCGCCGAGATCGAGCGCCGGCTGCGCGGAGGATTTGGGACGCGGCGGTGTCTTGCGCGGCTGCTCGCGGCGGACGCGTGAGCCGCGCAGGTCGCCCGATGTCTCGGCCACAGGCTCGGGCGCGACGTCGAGCGAGAGGTCCTCGGGCCCCCCGGCTTCCTCGTCGTCGTCTTTATCTTCTTCCTCATCTGCTGAACGCGCGCGCGGAATAATCCTGCCCACGAAGCGCGCGGCGCTCCACGCGCCCAGCACCACAGCCGTCGCACCCTGCAGGAGCGGCTGCAGACGCAGCCCCGTTGCGAAAAACCATGCCGGCGTTCCGAGGCCGAGAAGCAGCAGTGGAATCGCGTACTGAAGCCAGTGCGATCCCTGCCAGCCCGCGGCATGACGGACGAGTCCGAACACCGCGAGGCCCATGAGTCCGCCCGCTCCGGCAGGAAGCGTCAAGGGAGAAGGCAACCCGCCCAGTCCGGCGGCGAGCAGGAACACTCCGACCGGCCAGGCGACGGCGCGCCAGCTGGCGTGGGCGAGGCCTCGGCCCGACAACGCCATTGCGCCCCAGACCGCGGGAATCCCGAGCGCGACATACGCGGCGAGTCCGATGAGCTGCAGCAACAGATCCGCGGCGGTGGCCCCGGGACCTTGCAACCAGTTGAGCGCCTCGCCGCCGGTCGCGTTGTTCAGGCTGCCGTCTGCCGGATTGTAGGTCGCAAGCGCGACCAGGCCGGCAAACGCGCCAATGAGGAGCAGGAGTCCGGAACCACGAAACAGGACCGTGGCGACGAAACGCGCTACCCGCCGGCGGAAATCCTCGACGATGTCCGCAATCGTCGCGCGGCGCGTGCGCGGCTGATAGGCACCCATGCTTCGCGTTCGGCTCAAGGCCATCCTCCCGCCGGGCCCTCCAGTTTGGACCGAAAGGTTTACAATTCGTGAATCGGTGTCGCTTGGGGGAAGGAAACCTTTACGAAGATGATTCAGCAACGGGGAATTTGGGGAGGAACGAATACGGCTCGCCGGGGTAGTGTGGTGCGCATGAATCAAACATTGGAATTTTCTCCCGCGCGCGAAGCCAGCGCCTCGCCTCCCCCGCGCATGCGTTGCGCGGGGGAAGTGGTGCCCCCGCGTCCGGCCGGAGGCCGGCGCGAGGATAAACTCCGCACCGGAGGGGGCGCTTGGTGTTGCCTTTTAATCGCCCCCTCCCCTGCCCTCGTTCGCACTCGAAGGGCTGTTTCATGATCCTTCTCACCGGGGCGGCGGGGTTCATCGGCTTCCATGTCGCGCAAAGCCTGCTCGCGCGCGGCAACGCCGTTCTCGGGATCGACAATCTCAATCCCTATTACGAGGTGGCGCTGAAGGAGGCACGCCTCGCATTGCTGCGGGAGCACGGGAATTTCACCTTCTGCAAGGCGGACATTTCCGATCGCGATGCCATGCAGGAGGTGGCAAAGGACCATCCGGAAACCACCGCCATCGTGCATCTGGCCGCCCAGGCGGGCGTGCGCCACTCGCTCATCGACCCTTATGTTTATGTACAATACAACGTGATGGGCCACGTGGTGATGCTGGAGATGGCGCGCGCGATCGGAGGCTTGCGCCATTTCGTCTATGCGAGTTCGTCTTCCGTCTATGGCGGCAACGAGAAGCTGCCCTTCGCCGTCGGCGATCCGACGACGCGTCCCGATTCCCTTTATGCGGCGACCAAGAGTGCGGGCGAACTCGCCGCCCGTACCTATGCGCATCTATACGGCATCCCCGCGACGGGCCTGCGCTTCTTCACTGTGTACGGGCCGTGGGGAAGGCCCGACATGGCGCTCTTCATCTTCACCCGCGCGATTCTCGCCGGCAAACCGATCCGCGTGTTCAACCGTGGCGAGATGTGGCGCGACTTCACCTATATCGACGACGTCGTGAGCGGCGTCGTCCGCGCCCTCGACCGGCCGCCTGCGGGCTCGCCGCCGCATGCCCTGTACAATCTCGGCAATCACCGCTCCGAAAAGCTGACCGATTTCATCGCCGTGCTCGAGGACGCGCTCGGGCGGAAGGCGGAAGTGCAGCTCGAGCCGATGCAGCCGGGCGACGTGCCCGCCACCTACGCCGATATCGATTCAAGCCGTCGCGATCTCGGCTTCGAACCAACCACCTCCATCCGCGACGGCATTCCGCGATTTGTACAATGGTACAAAGAACATTATGGGGTGTGAGATTCCTCCCCCGTGCGAAGCATGGGGGACGGGGACGCGACATTACGTTGCCGTCGCCAGGCGGCTCTTGCGGGCGCCCCAGGCGAAATAGACGACGAGGCCGATCGCGTTCCAGAACACGAACCAGAGTTGCGTGAATCCGGGCAGTCCGCTCGCGAAGAGATAGACGCAGCCCGCGATGCAGACGATCGAGACTGCCACGCCCAGCGGCGCACGGAACACGCGCGCACGGTCCGGCTCGCGAAAGCGCAGCACGAGGACCGACAGGGACACGGCGATGAACGCGGCGAGCGTCCCCGCATTGGCAAGGACGGCAATGTTGTCCAGAGGCAGCGTGGTCGCAAGGCCGACCACGGCCACGCCGGAAACCAGCGTCATGATCACCGGCGTGCCGCGCGTCTTGTGAAGCGCCGCCAGCGATTCCGGCAGCAGACCGTCGCGCGCCATGACGTACCAGATGCGGCTCTGACCGTACATCAGCACGAGGATGACGGTCGGCAGCGCGACGATGGCGGCGGCGGCGACGAGCTCGCCCGCGAGCGGCCGCTGAAGCTGATGGAGCACAAGCACCAGCGGCGCGTTGCTGCCCGCCAATAAAGTGTACGACGCAGCGCCGAGCGCCGCCGCTGCCACGGCCATGTAGATCGCGGTGCAGAGCACCATCGAACCGATGATGCCGATGGTAAGGTCGCGCGCGGGATTGATGGTTTCTTCGGCCGCGGTGGAAACCGCGTCGAATCCGTAAAAGGCGAAAAAGATGATCGCGCCGGCCGCGAGTACGCCGCGCTTGACGCCGTGGGCATCCACATGCGCGCCGAAACCATAGGGCGCGAAGGGATGAAAACGCGAAAGATCGAAATGGCTCGACGCGAGCACCACGAACAGCACGAGCGCTGCCAGCTTGATGCCGACGAGAACGACGTTGACCGTAGCGCTCTCGCGCGTGCCGATGATGAGGAGCGCCGTGACGGCCACGCCAATGACGATGGCGGGCAGATCGATCACGCCGCCGGCGAAGAGGCCATGCGCGAGTGCGGCCGGCAATGTCCATCCCGCGCCGGCCAGAAACGCCGACACATGCGCCGACCAGCCGACGGCGACGGCGGCGGCGGCGACGGTGTATTCGAGCACGAGACTCCAGCCGATGATCCAGGCAGTCAGTTCGCCCAGCACCGCGTAACTGTAGGTATAGGCGCTGCCCGCCACCGGCATCATCGTCGACATTTCGGCGTAGCAAAGGGCGGCGCAGGCGCAGATGACGCCGCAAAGCGCGAAGGCGAGAATGACGGCCGGTCCGGCGCGGTCCGCGCAGATGCCGATCAATGTGAAGATTCCGGTTCCGACGATCGCGCCGACGCCGAGTGCCACGAGATGCGGCCAGCGAAGCGTCGGCTTCAGCAGCCGCGCGGACTGGCCCAGCGCCTCGATCGGCTTCCTGCGCGTGATGAAATTCATGCGAACTCCCGCTCCGCTTCGATAGGAAAAGCTTAGGGGCGGGACGCGCGCAAACGCAAATCGCAGCAAGTGGCGGTGCCGGCACCAGATCCGGGAGCGAAGGTTGAACCGCAAAGACGCCAAGGCGCCAAGGCGCTGAATTAGCTGATCAGAGGCAGCACACGTCTCGGAGAAGATCAATTGCGCGCCGAAGGCGCGCGATAGAATCTCCCGGCGCTCTTCGTATCTTCGTGATTTTTTCGGTCACCTTGGCGTCTTCGCGTCTTGGCGGTTCACTTTCTTCTCACGTTACAACGCGAAGGGGCTGCCGCGGACGAGCATGCCCAGACGTACGAGGGCCACGATCATCATCGAAAGCGCGTTCATGTCGGCGGGCATCCCATGGCGCCAGATGTCGAGCAGGAGCGCGATGCGAACATCCTGCGTATTGTTCAGCACTTCGTGCGTATAGGTGTCGTCCCAGACGAGATAATCACCGTTGTCGAGGCGATGCTCCTTGCCGTCGATCCAGAGGATCGCGCCGAGGCGGCCGTCGGCGCCTCGCGGCATGCTGAGGCCGAGGTGACAGCGCACCACGCCGCGGAACGGACCGCGATGCGGCGGGATGTGTTTTCCCGGCGCCAGAAACGAGAATGATGCCGAGAGAACATTCGGGCAGCTGGCGACGAGGGCCGCCGTAACCGGGCAGCGCGCGGCGTTCTCCCTGATTTCCACGCCGTACGCCCTGAGCACGAACACGCGCCAGTCGTGACCGTCATTGGCCGAGATCGGCGCCTGCTCGGCCATCAATTCGTGAAAGCGGGGGACGTTGGCGAGCGTGCGCGCGACCTCGAGCGCCTCGTCGCGGATCCTTTCCCAGGCGCGCTGAAAATCGGACGCCTGCGGGAAATACCGTTGTTCGTTGAGGATCGGGGGCGCGCTGATCCGCCGGTCATACATCCAGCGCACGGCATCCGCCGTCCGATCGTAGAGCAATGACATGAGCCCTTCGTGCCCCTCGCGGTGAGACTTTCTTACGCGCTCCGGTCCGGATCATACAAACTGGTGGCAGAATGACGGCAACTGCAGCGAACTTCGCATGCAACGCAATGCCGCATACGGGCCTGCTTCGGCGAAATCATGTGGAAGACCGATTCTGAACCGCAAATGAATCACGCTGTAGTATCGTGCCCTACAGCGGGTGCTTCCGCGGCAGGCCGGAAAAGGGAAGCCGCCAAGACGCAAGCGGGCAAAGAGAACCCGAAAACCACGGAGACATGAAGACCACGGAGCAAGGTTTTTCGCGCGCCCCCGGCGCGCAATTCCTTGCGCTCAAGCAGCGAAGCGATAGCGCGTCAAAACCCCCGCGCTCAAGCAGCGCAGCGATAGCGCATCAACACCCCCTGCGCTCAAGCAGCGAAGCGATAGCGCATTAAAAACCCCCGCGCTCAAGCAGCGAAGCTACAAAGCCTTCTCTGCGATCTCCCTGCCTCTGCGGTGAATTCCACTTGCCTTGGCGTCCTGGCGTCTTTGCGGCCAAGCCTTTGTCGCCCCACGAAACGCTTCGGTTGAGGAAGCGTATCAGCTTGCTTCTGCGAGTTGGGCGGCGAGAGCGCTCTTCAGGACTTTGCCCGCCGGCGTGAGCGGAAGCCTGTCCACAACAATGAAGGCGCTCGGCCGCTTGTAGGGTGCCAGCAGGCCGGCGGCGTATTCGGCGAGTTCGCCCGGCCGCAGAGTCTCGCCGTCGCGGAGTTCGACAAAAGCGGCAATGCCTTCGTCGCCTGCTTTCGCGCTTCCCAGCACCGCCGAGCGCGCGATCTTCGGATGTCCATTCAGCACGGCTTCGACTTCCGCGGGATAAACATTGAACCCGAAGCGTATGAGCATCTCCTTGCTGCGCCCGACGATGGTGAACGTACCATCCAGGCAGCGCGCGAGATCGCCTGTTCGAAACCAGCCGTCCGCATCGATGGCGCGCGACGTTTCTTCCGGCGCGCGATAGTAGCCCTTCATCACGCCGGGACCGCGCACCCGCAATTCGCCGACCGCGCCCGCCGCGACATCGGTTCCGGTAGCATCGACGATGCGGGTTTCGATTCCTTCGAGCGCACGCCCCACGCTCAGATCCGAGGAGGGCGTGTCGATATCGCCGAGCGTGATCGTGGGCGAACACTCGGTAATGCCGAAGCCATTGCGCAACGGCTGGCCGAAAACCGCTTCCGTTCTGGTCTTGGTCGCCGCGTCGAGCGGTGCGCCGGCCGTCGCAATGATACGGAGGGCCGGCGCGCGCAGGCGCGAGATGCTTTTCCGGCCCGCATATTCCGCGGCCATGCTGTACATCGCCGGCGTGCCGATGAGGATGGTCGTGCCCGCGTTCTCGAGTTTGTCGACCAGCGATGCCGGATCGAAGCGCGCGAGAAGCTGGACTTCGGCGCCGCTTGCGAACGAGCCGAGGAGTACGCCGGTCAGGCCCAGTATGTGCGAAATCGGCAGGACCGAGAGCATGCGATCGCACGGCGTCATGCGGCGGACTTTCGCCGCACCCACGGCCGCGAACAGAAGATTCCGGTGCGAGAGCATCACGCCTTTGGGCCGGCCGGTGGTGCCAGAGGTGTAGATGAGCGCGGCGACGCCGTTTTCGGGTTCGCTTTCCTCCGGCTCGGCCAGAGTCCCCTCATCGACGGGCCCCAACATGACGCCGTTCAGTCCGGTCAATTCTGAATCCACGGCGTGGTGTTTCTGGGCGTGGCGGAGCGCGTGGATCGATCCTTCGGTGGTGAAAACCGCAAGACGCGGCTGACAATGCTGTCGAATTTCCTCGATCTCGCGGTCGGCAAGGCGTGCGTTCACGATCACCGGCCACGCCCGCAGAGCTGTACAGGCGAAATAGAGCGCGATGGCGGGGCTGCCGTTCTCGCAGACGAGAAGGACGCGGTCGCCGGCACGCACGCCTGCGCGGGTCAGCGTCTCGGCGGCCGCGCCGATTGCTGCGCTGAGCTCGGCGTAGCTCCAGTTGCGCCCAGCTTCGGAGAGCGCAACCGCAGCCGGCGTCTCTTTCGCCCAATACGGAATCAGCTCGCTGACAAGACGTGGGTTCATGCGAGCATTACCATCGTTTGCTCACGCGAAGCGCGGAAGAAAAAATGAACCGCCAAGGCGCCAAGGCGCAAAGGCGCAAAGGTAACCGAAAAACCACGGAGACACGGAGACCACGGAGCAAGTTTATCGCGCGCCTCCGGCGCGCAATTCACCGTCCCCACGCAGCGAGGCAATAGCACGTCAAAAGTCTTCTCCGCGAACTTCGTGCCTCCGCAGTGGATGTCAATACCTTGGCGTCTTTGCGCCTTAGCGGTTCGCTTTCCTTCTTGCTCTCCACGCGGTCGTATCACCGCGAGTGAATGACCCGCCATCACACCGCCTCGCGGAGTGCCGGCGCGGTCGTGGCCTTGAACGGCGATGCAAATCGGCCTCGTTGGTGCAGCGATGCAATGCCGCCGCGTCCCGACGAAAGGCAGGCGGTTATTGCCGCAGCGGCGGTTTCCGCGTGTTGCGTAACGATGGTGCGATGACCGCCGGGAATGGTGCGAAACGCGATATCGAGCGCGAGTCGGCGCCAGATCCGTTTGGGATCGTCCGGAAATTCGGCGTCGCGCTTTTTCGCCCGCAAGAACATGATGCGCCCGGCGTACGGTTTCGGACGATAGGCGCTCAGCGCCGCGCCACCGGCCTCGCGCACGCGCAGCAGCGGGAGCGGAAGCGACGGATTTTGATCCAGCAGCCATTCGTGAAGCCGCATGGATTCGCTCTGGTCCTTCGCGCGCCGAAAAACGCGACCCAGGATTTCCCCGGGCGAGCGGACGAACAGGTGGAGCGACCGGCGTAGCTTCATTTTCACGCGCGACAAGACAGGCCAGGTGCGGGGATGCGCGTAGGCATCCATCAAGATCAGGGCGGCGATGCTCCGCCCCTGCGCCTTCAACCGGCGGGCAATCTCCATCGCGATCAACCCGCCGAAGGAATAGCCGCAGAGGCGATAGGGACCGGAGGGCTGGACCGCCCGGATCGCCTGTACATAATGATCGACCATGGCCTCGATGGTGACATGCGGCGGCTCGCGCCCGTCGAGACCGCGCGCCTGGATGGCGTACACCGCGTCGGGAATGCGGACGGCCCGTCCGAGCGCGGCAAGCTCGATCACCGTGCCGCCGATGCCGTGGGCGATGAAGAGCGGGCGGTCGCCGGTTCCCGGCTTCAGGAGGACGAGACAGGACGATTCGGACGCCGTTTCGTCTTCGACCAGACGCGCCATTTCCGCGATGGTGGGCGCATCGTAGATCACGGTGATCGGTAGATGGACACCGGTCTCCTTCTCGATTTCGAGAAAGAGGTTCACGGCGAGCAGCGAATCGCCGCCGAGATCGAAGAAATTGTCGTCGCGGCCGATCTCGGGGACGCGCAACACGCGCTGCCAGATGTCGAGAAGCAAGAGCTCGACATCTGTGCTGGTTGTGCCTGCCTCACCCTTCGACAAGCTCAGGGTGAGGCTATTCTTCGAGCCCTCATCCTGAGCCCGTCGAAGGATGAGGGCCCGGCTCTCCGCGTCCGGTGATGGAACAGGCGCGTTCATGCGGCCTCCGTGGCGAAGTGCGGCGCGTTGACGGCACGCGCGGGACGTTCTGTACGTTTCGTTCCGACGATCGCCTGGAGCCAGGCGCGGACGACCGCCGCGCCGGGTGCATTCCAGCGCGAATCCGGTTTCCGGCTGAGCGAAGGCCAGACGGCCATCAGCGCTTCGCTGCGTTCGAAGATGGCGCGGGCGCGAAACTGCGCCAGCGCGAGCGCTTCGCCCGCGGAAAAATAATTTTTCGGCAGCGGCGGGTACACGTCCGTCTCGCCCCTGAGCCAGCGCCTGACGTCGCGGCGGAATTCGCGCGCAAGCGTCATCGCGTCGTATTCGGGATGGCCCTGCGCGAACAGGAGATCGGTGCGCCCGCGCTTCTGGAACAGGTCCACGCCCGCATCCGCCGACCAGGTGAGGATGCGATAGCCTGCCGCGGCAAGATCGCTTTCGGCGAGTTCGTTCCAGCGCGAATGCGCGATCCGGAAGGGCGATGAGAGATTCTGCGTGAGAGGATCGTTGCGCGAGACGACGTGCTCGAAGACGCCGAAACGCTTTTCCGCGAGGCGCCTGCGCTCAACGCCGTCGTAGTGAAGCACGGCGGCGTGCGCGGCGAGACAGGAGAAAATCGTCGCCGGGCCTTCCTGCGCCACGAAGTCGAAAACGCCTTTCAGTTCGCCCCAATAGGGTTCGAGCCGGAGATCATTCGCGCGCGGCTCGGTGCCGGTGATGATGAGGGCATCGAGGTTCGCGCTGGGGATTTCGACGGCCGGCGCATAAACGTGGCGCGCGAGGTGCTCGCGCCTGGCACTGTCCCTCGGCAGCGTGGAAAGCGAAAAGAACCGTACCCGCACCAGCAGGTCCTGCGCCGCGGCGGTCAGGAGCGAAAAGAACTGCTGTTCGGTACGTTCCAGCGCCGCATCGGGCATGTTGTTGAGGATGCCGAGCTCGATGCAATACGCGCTCGATGAATGATGTTTTTCTCCGTGTTCGGCCCGCGCCGCGACAACCGCCATGGTTTAGTGCCTTCTGCTCGGAAAGCGCGCGGGGCCGATAGAAAGGTTTGCACGCGGAGACGCGGAGCCGCGGAGGAAAGAAAACCGCCAAGGCGCCAAGGCGCCAAGACAGGCGTTTTCGAATGCGCTATCGCAACGCAGCTTCGACGCAGAATCGCGCGCGCCCTGCGCGCGCAATGTTTTCCTTGGCGTCTTGGTGTCTTGGCGTTTCAATCTTTGTGCTCCGCGCCTCCGCGTCTCCGCGTGCAAACTCTTCTGCGGCCGCTGCGCAACTTCCGCGACCTCCGCGTTGAGCCTTTCGTGCGCCCCGTACATCGTCAGGCTCCGACGGCCGCCAGGTGGAGGCGCTTGGGATTCGCCGGGGCTTCCTTCTTCCCCCCGACGGACTCGAGCGCCTGGGCGAGGTCGGCGACGATGTCGTCGATGTGTTCGATGCCGACGGAAAGCCGGATCATCTCGGGCTTCACGCCGACGCGTTCGAGTTCCTCGGGCCCGAGCTGCCGATGCGTCGTCGAAGCCGGATGGCAGGCGAGCGACTTGGCGTCGCCGATATTGACCAGCCGCTTGAACAGCGTCAGCGCATCGTAGAAGCGCTTGCCGGCCTCGAAGCCGCCCTTGACGCCGAAGGTGAGAAACGGCGCGCCGCGGCCGCCGAGATATTTCCGCACCAGCGGAACCTGCGCGCTGTCCGGATCGCCATTGTACGTGCACCATTCGACGAACGGATGATGCTTCAGGTACGACGCGACGCGCGCTGCGTTCTCGACATGGCGCTCCATGCGAAGCGGCAGCGTTTCGGTACCCTGCAGCAGGAGAAAGGCCGAGAGCGGCGCCAACACCGCACCGGTGTTGCGCTGGCAGACGGTGCGGCAGTGCGCGACATAGGCACTCTCGCCGTACTGTTTTGTATAGACGACGCCGTGATAGGCGGCTTCCGGCTCGGTCAGCATCGGAAAGCGCCGGCGGTGCTCCTCCCACGGAAAGCGGCCGCTGTCGACGATGGCGCCGCCCATGGTGGTGCCATGGCCGCCGAAGAACTTGGTCAGCGAGTGTACGACGATGTCGGCGCCGAAGCCGATGGGCTTGGCGATGATCGGCGCCAGCGTGTTGTCGACGATCAGCGGCACGCCGCGCCGGTGGGCAACCTCCGCCAGCGCTTCGATATCGGCGACGTTGCCGGCGGGATTGCCGATGCTCTCGCAGTAGACGGCTCGTGTATTCTCGTCGATCAGCCGCTCGATATCGCTCGCGTCTTCGCCTGCCGCGATGCGCACATGGATTCCCTGCCGGGGCAGCACATGCTCGAACAGCGTGAAGGTAGCGCCGTACAGCTGCGGCAGCGAGACGATGTTTGCGCCGGCTTCGGCGATGTTGGCGATCGCGTAATGAATCGCCGCCATGCCGGAGCCGACGCAAAGCGCCCCGACCCCGCCCTCCAATGCAGCCACGCGTTGCTCGAGCACGCCGACGGTCGGATTGCCGAGCCGCGAATAAATGTTGCCGGGCACTTCAAGATCGAAGAGCGCCGCGCCGTGATCGGCACTATCGAACTCGTAGGCGACGGTCTGATAGATTGGCACCGCGACCGCCTTGGTCCCGGGGTCGGTCGTGTACCCGCCATGGATGGCGATCGTCTCGTCACGCATGGTGTGGGTCCGTGATAGGTATTTGCCTCCCCCGCGCATGCATTGTGCGGGGGAGGTGGTGCGAAGCACCGGAGGGGGCAATTGGTGTTGGAGACTTAACCGCCCCCTCCGCCGCTGTGCGGCACCTCCCCCGCTCCGCTATTGCACCGCGGGGGGGGCGAGGTTTTGGGAAGAAGAGGAGATTTTCTTGAACGGCGCTGAAAGCCTGCTCGGTACGCTCGTGAAGGCGGGCGTCGATGTCTGTTTCGCCAATCCGGGGACGAGCGAGATCCATCTCGTCGACGCGCTCGACCGCTGCCCTCGCATGCGCTCCGTCCCGGTACTGTTCGAGGGCGTGGCGACGGGCGCGGCCGACGGCTATGCGCGCATGACCGGGAATCCCGCGTGCACGCTGTTCCATCTGGGGCCAGGCCTCTCGAATTCATTAGCCAATCTGCACAACGCGTGCCGGGCCCAGGTTCCAATGGTTAACATCGTCGGCGACCACGCGACGTTTCACCGGCCGCTCGACCCGCCGCTGGCCTCCGACATCGAGGCGATCGCGCGGCCCTTTTCGCGCTGGCAGGCGAGCACGCGCCGGGCCGAAGACCTCGGCCGCGACGGCGCCGATGCCGTTGCCGCGGCGCGAACCCTGCCGGGCCGGATCGCCACGCTGATCGTGCCCGCCGATGCCGCCTGGGGCGACGGCGGCAAGATCGCCGAGGTTCACGCGCCGGCATCGCCGCCGCGGCCGGACGCCTTGCGCATCGAGGAAGTGGCGAGCCTGCTCCGCAACGGCCAGCGCACGGCGCTCGTGCTGGGCGCGCACACGACCGAGGGCGCGGGTCTTCAGGCGGCGGCGCGGATCGCGGCGAAGACGGGCGCAAGGCTGCTCGCGCCCTTCACCTTCGCGCGGATGGAGCGTGGCGCCGGCCGGCCCGTTGTCGAGCGTATCGCCTATGTGACCGAGATGGCGGTGGCGCAGCTCGCCGAATTCCGCCAGATGATTCTCGTCGGCGCGCCCGCGCCGGTGTCCTTTTTCGGAAGTCCCTTTCGCTCGAGCATCCTCACTTCGGCGGACTGCAAAATCGTCACGCTCGCGAATGCGGACGAAGACTGCGCCGGCGCGCTCGACCAGCTCGCCGCCGCGCTTGGCGCCGACAAAACCGAGCCGCAATTGCAGCACCGCGAGACGCCGCGCGCGCCGCCGACGTCATCGCTGCTCGATTCCATTCCCGGAACGGTCCTGCAGCTCGTGCCGGAGAACGCGATCATCGTGGACGAATCCATCACCTCCGGCCGCGGGCTGATGGGCGCGACGCAGGGTGCGGCGCCGCACGACTGGCTCGTGAACACCGGCGGCTCGATCGGCATCGGCGTACCGCTCGCGGTGGGCGCCGCGATCGCCGCGCCCGGCCGCCCGGTGCTCTGCTTCGAAGGCGATGGCAGCTTCATGTACACGCTGCAGGCGCTGTGGACGGCGGCGCGGCTGAGCCTGCCCATCACCACCGTAATTTTCGCGAACCGCGTTTACGCGATCCTGAAACTCGAGCTCATGGCGGCGGCGAGCAACCCCGGCCCGCGCGCGATGAACGCGCTCGACCTCGCGCCGCCGGCGATCGATTTCGTCGCGCTGTCGAAAAGCCTCGGCGTGCCGGCCGTGCGGGCAACGACGCCGGAGGAATTCGCCACCGCCCTCCGCCGTGGCATCGAAGGCAAGGCACCCAACGTGATCGAGGTGCCGGTGTGATTCGAACAGTCATTGGCAGAGGTCGACCGAGGCGCAGCAACACCCTCGTCGTCTGGACAGGAGGGCCGTATCCTTGGCTGAAACAACGCTGACGGGTTCCCTGGATAATAGTGTGTCAGTTTAAAGAAACGGACCGACCCCGCCGGACCGTGTCCTACTCTGCCCATCGCCGCAATGAATTTGCATTGTGTACGATCATGTGGTTCTATTACATGCTTCCTGCCGTAGTTTGCGGCAGACAAAGAAGCTCCAGATCAGGGGGACCCCACATGACACGGATGATCGGCGGCGGCGCCGAAAAGAAATTTTTCGGCAGGACCATCATGGCATTGTTCCTGCTTTGCACACCGGCTGTTTCGCATGCGCAGGACGCCGGGCGGCACGCCGCACCAAGGACAAAAAGTTACCTATACTGGACCAACAGCGCCAATGGGTCTGTCGGCCGGGCAACGGTCAAGGGTACGAAAGTCAACGAGAATTTCATCGCCCTGAACACATTTGGCGGCGCCGGGCTGACGGTGGACAGCAACTACATCTACTGGACCAGCGCCAACGGCGGTACCGCAACGACGATCGCGCGCGCCAACCTCGACGGCAGCGGCGCAAACCCGGACTTCATTACCGGCGCGGAAAACCCGTGCGGGGTCGCAGTCGACAGCTCGTACATCTACTGGGCCGGAGACGTGGGCAGTTCCATCGGCCGCGCCAACCTGGACGGCACCGGCGTAAATCAGGACTTCATCGACACAGGCGGCGGTGTCTGCGGAGTGGCCGTCACCAGCTCGTACATCTACTGGGCGAACTACCGGACCGGCGATATCGGGCGTGCCAATATCGACGGCAGCGGCGTAAACCTCGACTTCATCAGCGGTTGTGGCTCGGGGATCGCCGTCGAGGGCGGCTATATCTACTTCACCACCGCGAGCGGCACGGGCATCGGGCGGGCCAATCTCGACGGGACCGGTGTAAACCTGACCTTCATGACCGGCCTGAACGGCGAGGTCGCCTTCCTCGCAGCCAACAGCACGCATCTCTACTGGGCGGACTGGGACGACAACGCAGGGACCACGATCGGGCGGTCAATGCTGAGCGGGAAGAAGATAAACCAGAACTTCATCACCGGCACGGACGGCGGCTTCGGCATCGCCGTTACCGGCGGAGATCCCTAGACGGAACGGGACGCGCGATAACGCCCGGCAAGCCGGCGCTATCGCGCGCATTTCTTCGCTGGTGATCGCTGACGGAGTGAAGGACCGCGGCCCCGCATCTCACGCGCGCCATTGCGTTCCGCCGCGCCCGCTGGCGCGAAGCGGTGGACGACGAGCAGAATCAGAATCGCGATACACGCCGTAACTGCCGCGATCGAAATCGATGCCAGAGCAAGCCCGTGGCAATCCAACTGATGGACGCGAACGCTTCCGCAAAGGTCGCGATGTGCGACGAGGTCTGGCAGCGGCCGAAATGGCTGCGCTTTGCCTGGGTTCGGAACCACAACTGGATCGCGGTCGCGGTGGTGGGCGACGCAGCGATCCCCACGATCGCAACGAGTGCTTCGCGAACGAGGCAAAGCGCGAGCGCCGCCAAAAAACAGCACGAAGACGGCGCCGATAGCGTGCTGGGTGTCCCCGAATTTACCGCCCGTAAAGCCGTTCTCAACCATATTTGCAGCCTTCTTTCCGTTCAGCCGGCTCCTGCATAAGCGCGTAGCGGCTGCGGACTGAAGGGGCTGAGGAGCCTGCCAGGAGCGGCGGATGAGCGGCAATACAAACCTGTGCGCCAGTCGCAGGCAACGGATTGCGCTGTTGCACTGGGCGCTCCGCATTCTGGTCCTTTCGCTCGCTGCGGAAATTGTCTTCCTCGCCCCACTGTCTGCTCTCCCGAGCCAGTCATCCACGAGTTCAAGATGGACGGACTTCGACACGTCGATCACGGCGTCGCAGCACCTGATGATGGCCGATCCCGCCGCCGCGCTGGCGCGGGCCCGCGCCGGAGAGGCGATCGCAAAGCGCAACGTCTCTTCCCCGCGCTATGCCGGGGCGCGCGCGACCAGCCTGTGGCTGCAGGCGGAGGCGCTGACGCGTCTCAATCGAATCCCCGAGGCGCAGTCTGCGCTGAACAACGCGACGGATTTCCTGGCGCGGAACCACAAACTTTCGAAACTCGACGGTGACGTCGACCTGACACGCGCCCGTCTCGCCAATGCCGGCGGCGACATTGCGCTCGCGCTGAAGAGCTACCAGAAGGCGCACGCGGTCTTTGTACAATTGGGAATCCTGCGCAGCCAGTCCATCGCGCTGCAGGGCCTCGGCAGTCTCTACGACAAGGCGCACGATTTCGTCCGCGCGATCCGCTACTACCGCGAAGCTTCGCAGGTCTATTCCGGCGATCCTGCGCTCGACCTTTCGGCGGCGAACAATATCGGTTTCGCGCTTCAGCAGATGGGGCAGTACAAAGAGGCCATCCAGGACATGGGCCGGGCCCTCAGGATCGCCACCGCGCTCGGCAGCCCGCTCCTCGAAGCCAATATTCTCAACAATCTCGCCATCAGCAACGCGCGCCTGCACAATCTTGCAGAGGCGGAGCGCGAGGCCGATCGCGCGATCGCGCTTCTCGGCAAAAAGGACGAGAGCGGCGAGAGCCGGTTCGCCTGGGGCGTGAAGGCCGAGGTCGCGTATCAGCGCGGTGCGCTTGCGCTCGCAGCGGACGATGTGCAGCAGGCGTTTCGCGGGCTGGACCTGGACACCACCCCGGCGGAGTTCCGCGACTTTCACGAGATCGCCTTCCGGGTCTACCGCGCGGATGGAAATCTGCCGCTTGCGATCGCCCATCTGCAGGCCTTCAAGCGGCTGGACGACGAGGGACGGTCGCTCGCGTCCTCCGTCAATCTTGCGCTGATGAGCGCGCAGTTCGACTTCGCAACCCAGCAGCTCGAAATCGAGCAGCTGAAATCCGCCCAGCTCCAGCGCGACATCAGTCTCAGAAAATCACGCGAGACCACGCTGTACGTGATCCTCGTCAGCCTCCTGCTCGGCGGCGTGATCCTGGTCGCGTGGATCACGCGCCGCCATGCCCTGGAACGCAGGCACCGCAGCATCGTCGCGGAGAAGAACCGCAGACTGACCCAGACGCTTGCCGAATTGCGGCTCGCCATGGAGGCGGCGCTGCAGGCCAGCCGCGCCAAGAGCCATTTTCTCGCCAATATGAGCCATGAACTGCGTACGCCGCTCAATGCCATCATCGGCTTTTCCGAATTGATGATGCTGGGAGGCCTCAAGCCCGAAAAACTGCAGGCCTACGCGTCCATGGTGGCCGATGGCGGCCGCCGGCTGCTCGCGATCCTGAACGACATCCTCGATATGGCCCGCCTCGAAGCGGGCAAGCTTGCGCTGAAAGAGGATGACGTCCGGATCGGGCACGTGGTCAATCAGACCATAGCGGCGCTCGCTTCCGACGAAGCGGCACAAAGAAACATCCGCTTCGGCAACGACAATCGGCAGGTGTGCGTACGCGGCGACGAGATTCGCCTCCGCCAGATTCTCGCCAATCTGCTCTCCAACGCCGTCAAGTTCACGTCGCCCGGCGGCTCGGTCGACATCGCCGTCGAGCGTACGTCGCACGGCGTGGATCTTGTCGTGCGAGACAATGGCCGCGGCATCGAAGCCGACAAGATCGCAACAATCATGGAACCCTTCGGCCAGGCGGAGAGCGCGTACGCCCGCGCGCATGGGGGCGCAGGATTGGGGCTGCCGATCGTAAAGTCCCTGACGGAGTTGCATGGCGGCCGCTTTACGATCACGAGTGTACCGGGCGAAGGAACCGAAGCGCGTGTGCACCTTCCCGGCGAGCGTGTCATGCCGGACGCGCCCGCCGACGCGTCCGTCGCGCCGGTTCGCGCGTTAAGGGCGACGGCGTAAGTAAACGGAAAATTAATCGCTAAAATACAATCCAATTTCCAAATCCTCGCCGCCGGCGCTGAATGCCTTCCGATACCGGGCCCCCAGTAAGGCCGACCTTTGACGGGAGGAATCATGCGCAACCGGCTTCTGACAGCGGCAGCGGCGGTCTGCCTGACCATAGCGAGCAGCGCCGCCATCGCGCAGGCTACCGATCAGGGCGGCCCGATCACTCCGTACTACGGAACCGATGGCGGCCCGGTCGACCCGTTCTACGGTCCGATCAATCCATTTTACGGCGGCACCAATCAGAACTACGGCGTGATCGGCCCGTTGTGGGGCGACATCAGCTCCTTCTGGGGAACCGTCAATCCCTTCTATGGTTCAGTCGATCCGTTCTATGGCGACACCGATCCGTTCTGGGGCACGGTGAACCCGTTCAATGTCAACCCGTTCCGTTCGACTCTGTACAGCTATTGGAGCGTTGCCGCGCCGCAATGGGGCGCTCTGAACCTGGAATGGAACCTGCTGCAGCAGCTGGGCTCCAAGAATTACCTCGAGGTACAGATCCAGCTGGCGGCGCTGTTCGCCAGCGCGGATCTCGTCTGGGGTCCGAATGCGCAAACCCTGGGAAACCAGATGCTGGCCAAATACGGCATCGATCCGAAAAGCCAGGCTTCGCTCGCGGCCGCAACGCCCGAAATGCGTTCGGCTTTCTACCTCAACTGGTATGACGCCCTGATGACCTCCATAGGGGTCGACGATGTCGACTGGTGGATGGCATCGGCGCAGTGGGCGCCCGAGCTTGCGCTCACGAACGGCACCGCGGGCACGCGCGTCGGCCTTCTCGATGCAACGACAACGGGCGCCGATTCCGACGTCAAGCGCTTCCACTTCATCGGTGGCTATGCCGGCTACGTCGACGATCATGGCGCGGCGGTCGGCAGTTTGATTGCGGCCCAGGAAGACGGCACCGGCGTCATGGGGGTGGCCCCGAAATCCGTCATCGGCCTGTACGATCCCTTCGATCAGACGGGCACAGGCAGCTGGCAGGATGTGGCAGCGGGTATCGACAAGCTGGACAAAAAGGGAAACACCGTGATCAACGCCTCGCTTGGTGTGCCGGGCTGGACGTTGTCTGCGGACTGGGGACCCATTCTCGCGTCGCTGAGCGACAACTTTGTGCTGGTCAAGGCTGCCGGCAACGAGGCGGTACAGCAGACTACCGACATTTCATGGCCGAGCGGCGCAAACGCTCCGGACAATCTTCTGATTGTCGGTTCGGCCGGTCCCACCAACACGATTTCAGACTTTTCCAATACGCCGGGCGAAGCCTGCATCCTGATCAACAACGTCTGCCAGGAGCAGAACAAGCTCAAATACCGGTTCCTGGTGGCACCGGGCGAACTGATGCTTGTCGAGGACAATCATGGCGGCGTGACGCGCATGACCGGTACCTCCTTTGCTGCGCCGCTCGTCACCGGCACGATTTCGCTGTTGCAGAGCCGCTGGCCGCAGCTGCGCAGCCACCCGGCAGAAACCGTACAGATCCTCCTGCAGTCGGCCACCGATCTCGGCGCGCCGGGCGTGGACCCCGTTTATGGCTGGGGCATGCTCAACGTCGAAGCCGCGCAATCGCCGCTGAATTTCGACAATCTGACGGTGTTTCAGCCTTTCATCTTCAACGGCAACAAGATCCAGGTGGACCCCCAAAACCCCAACTGGACGCCGGCGGAGCTCAAGGCCGCCATACAGACGCCGGGGCAGCTTGCCACGTGGAACAACGAGCAGGCGTTCCTGGTCGTGTACGAAAACATCGGCGCGACCTATCGCGACTTCGTCATTCCGTTGAGCTCGAAACTCGTTACGGCGTCGCAGAACGTCAACGGGTCGCGGCATCGGTTTCAGGCGTACATCTACCAACGCCTGCTCAATTGGGCGACGGGCCTCCCGCGGCACAGACATCATCACAAAAGGTGATTGGCGTGCTCAAGGCCGGCGAAGCGCGGAGCGCCTTCCTCCCCATGCCGAAGACGTGGGGAGGAAGAACGTCCCGGTTCAAGCGGCGGAGAGATGCACGCGAAATCTGCTGCCCGTAGCCTTGGCGTAGCGCAGAAGCGTCTTTGTGCTCGGAAGCGTCTGGCCGCTCTCAAGGCGCGCAATTGTGGACTGGCTGGTCTTCATGCGCGCGGCAAGCTCTGCTTGGGACAGGCGCGCCCGCAGTCGGGCCCTCAGTAACTCAGCGGCGATCTCGAACTCCGGCGCAAGCGCATCATATTCGGCCTTCACTCTGGGGTTGGCGAGGAGCCGCGCCTTGATCTTTTCGAATGGAATGGTCATGGGATCTCCTTTGCACGCCGCAACGCAATCTCGATTTCGGACCGGGGCGTTTTCTGCGTCTTCTTCACGAACGCGCGCACCACGACGACTCGGCGCACGATGGCCGTAACGTAAAGTGCCCGCGCGATTCCATCACGGCCTGTCAATCGCAGTTCCCACAGCTTTCCTTCCAGATGTTTGACATGTGGCTCTCTAAGGCTCTCGAGCCCCGCGAGAGTGATGCGTTCGGAGAGTCGCAGAAAGCGCGCCTGCATGTCTGCCGGAAGGCTGGCGATCTCCTCTGCCACAGTTTCATTGAGGAGCTCGACGCGCCACGGCATCAGGCGATTGTTATATTTTTTTTGAGATAATGCAACGTGCTGTGGGTTATACCGCTGCCGGCGCGAGATGACGCACGCGTGCGCCATTCTTGCGCTCCGCCGCGCCCGATGGCGCGAAGCGATGCACAACGATTAAAACCAAAATCGCGATGCACGCCGTAATCGCGGCGAGCGGGATTGATGCCAGGGCGAGGGCGCCAGTGGCTGCCCAGGTGATGGACGAGAAGGCTTCCGCAAAAGTCGCGATGCGCGAAGAGGTCTGGCGACGGCGGAAATGGCTGCGCTTCGCCTGGGTGCGGAACCAGAGCTGGATTGCAGTCGCGGCGGAGGCCGATGCGGCGATCCCGAGCGCCGCAATAAATGCTTCCGCGAGCGAGGCGAAAGCGAGCGCCGCCACGAACGGCACGAAGACAACGGCGACGGCGCCGATCACCGCTTCGATCTTCGCGCGCAACAGGCGGCTAGGCTGTACCGGCGCCGAGGCCACGAGATCGGGCGCGTCTTCGCCGGAGATCGTGAGCCAGGCGAGCCCGCCGGCGAGCTGCCCTGCCGCCATGATCAAGACCGGCACGCAGATCGCGGACGCGTGGCCGGCGAAGCCGAAGTTGCGCGACAACAGCAGCGCCGGCGGCAAGAGGTACAGGAGCTGCATCAGCGATTGCGACATCAGCCAGGGATCGCGCAGGAGCAGCAACCATTCTTTTCGCCGGAGGGCTGCGGCTTGCCCCTTCGACATGCTCAGGGTGAAGCCCTTCGACGCTTCGCTTCGCTCAGTGCTCAGAATGCCCTGCCGATCTCTTGCGATGCTGCCGGCGGCGAGAGCGCAATCGGCGAAGTGCGGCGCAGCGCGAAGCGTCACCAGAAGAAACAAAGCGATGCACGTGGCGAGCATTGCAGCGAGACAAAACCCATTGCCGAGGGCGGCGCGTGCCGGCCACCAGAGCAGACTGTACGGTCCGGGCGCGTGCGAAGCGACGAAGGCCGAATGAAGAAAGGCGGTGCGCGAGAGCGTGCCCGTCGAAAGCATCGCCGCGATCTGGATCCCGATCACGAAGCCCGCGCCGACAGTTGCGGCGGCGACCTGGGCGGCGAAACGCGTGCGTTTGGGACCGATGGCGCGGAAGAGCGCTAGGGTGAAGACGACGGCCAGCGCGGTCGTGAGCAGCGCCACCGCGGCGATCGCGCCATAGGCGCCGAGCCAGAACCAGCCGTCGCGCCAGGCGAGCACGTCGATGAACGGGCCTGCGATCAGGAGCGACATCGCGCCGGTCGAAAGCGCGGTCGCGCCGATGCGGACGGCGAACAGCCGCTGTACAGGCGCGGGCGAGGAGAGGATCAGCTCGAGATCGGAACGCGTGTAGAAGGCGCGCGTCACGTTTTCCATCGCCTGCGACAGCATCGCGGAACCGGAGAGCAGCATCGCGCAGGTCACGCCAATCAAAGTGCCGGGATCGGGATGAAGCCCCGGCGCCGGAACGCCCCACGCGACCAGCCGGGCGATGCCGTGCATGACGGCCACGAAGACGATCACGCCGATTGCGGCCAGCCGTCCGCGTGTGCGCCCGCCGGCGGTGAGCATCGACACGAGGTCGCGCCAGGCGAGCCTGATCTCATGGCGCGCGAACCAGGCGAGCGTCGCCGTCATTCGGCGGCGATGCCCTGATGCACGTCCTGATCCACCATCGCGAGAAACAGATCTTCGAGGCTCGTCGTACCGCGGCCGGACGCCCGCGCGAGTTCGGCAAGCGTCCCTTCCGCTATCAGCCGGCCGTTGGCGATGACTCCGATACGGTCGGCCATGCGCTCGGCGATTTCGAGAATGTGCGTCGTCATGATCACGGTGTTGCCGGCGCGCACGCGCTCCGCGAGCACATCCTTGACCAGCCGCGCCGAGCCGGCGTCGAGTCCCGTCAGCGGCTCGTCGAGGATGATCAGCCTCGGCTCGTGTACAAGCGCGCCCGCGAGCGCCACCTTCTGGCGCAGGCCGCGCGAGAAGCCTTCGCAACGCTCATGTGCGTGGCGCTCGAGCCCCAGCCAGCGGAGGAGATCGCGCGCGCGCGCTTGGGCGAACGCCGGTTCGACGCGCCACAACCCGGCGACGAAGGCGAGATATTCGAGAGGCGTCAGCCGATCGTAGATCTCGGCTCGTCGGAGAGCCAGCCCATGATCTGCCTGGCGCCGACGGGATCGGCCAGCGCATCGATGCCGAAGACGGAAATCGCACCGGCATCGGGTTTGAGAAGTCCGCTCACCATGCGGAGCGTGGTGGTTTTGCCGGCGCCGTTCGGACCGAGCAGCATGTAGAACTCGCCGGCGCGGACATCGAGGTCGAGCCCGTCCACCGCGGGGCGCGCAAAGCTTTTGCGAAGGCCGCGAATCGCGAGTGCGGGCGGCGAGGAATTTTCGTGCGCGCTATTCATGCGGAAAAGACTAATTCTCCACTGGTTTCAAACCGTTAAATGCGTGTGCAGCTGAGCCGCCCCGAAAGGCTTAATGCGGAGACTGCGGAGACTGCGGAGGTTGCGGAGGCAGTCTGGCAAGGAGACGGTAAGGCAGTAGGGGAACATTGGCGCGGAATGCGGCATCCGTCATGGATGTTGTTGCGCGCGCAAAGCGCGCCCGATTCCTTCCTCACCGTGTCTCACTGGCTCACTGCCTCATCGTGAACCTTTCTTCCTTGCGTCCTCCGCGCGGCCTCTGCGTCCTCTGCGTTAAGCCTTTATTTTTTCTCCGGGCCGTCGTACGGTTTTGCCCTTCGAAGAGGCGTGGCTTCCATGCAAAACCGGCGGCTCCTGGCAGTTGGTGCGCTCATGTGTTCGCTGTTGCCGCTGCAATCGGCGCACGCGCAGTCATTTTCCAACGCGATCCAGCAGGCGTCGCAATGTGCCCTGAACTACACCGCGAATACCGCTTCGAAAACCGCGGTCGCCCTGATCCAGGGGGCCTGCAACGACCTCTATAATCACGTCGGTCTTTCCGCCTCGCAGAGCCGGCAGGATTACGACAATTGCCTGCTGCAGCATCTGAGCGGCGCCCAAAGCGACAGCGCTGCTGTACAGATTCAGACTTCCTGCGCGAACCTGTACTCACCGCTCTAACTTTCCGCGTCTGCCGAAGGCGTCGCCTGGCGGCGTACAATGACGCCCGAGACCGATCAGGCCTTTTCGCCGATCCCGCGAAGGAGTTCGTATTGCTCGGCCAACTGTTCCCACATACGGGCGGCCTTTTCCCATTCCGAGCGCGTGCGGTTGTCGACGCACTCGTTGGCCTTCTCGCGCGCCTCGAGCGCCTTGCGCCGCGCGTATTCAATGTTCTGGAGCATCCCACTCTGTTCCCAGCCGGATGTTTTGCGCCCTCGGGCGGCATGTCCGGCCGAACGACGGCGGCGCGGCAATAACATGGGTTAAGAAATCCGGTGATTCTCTGAACTTTGCCCCGATATCCACAACCCGCGGAGCGTCAGGCCGACGCGCCGCCATCCTTCGACCGGTCAGAAAACCGTGGCGCGCCGGGGCTTCCCTTTTGTCTTACGTAGGGTAATGTCCTACACGCGGCGTCCCGGTCCAGGTTGATGCCGCACCGGCCTCGTCAGTCTTCGACGCTTGTAACAGGGGGTGAGGCTGACGGGGCCTCACTGCTCCCGCAAGCAGTTTGGCCCTCATGGCTGACCGTTGCAGTTGCGCAACCAGCGCACGCAAACGGCAATACGTCGGCAGGGCGATGCTTAACGCATTCTTATGCGCCGCAAGGCTAAGCAGGATGAAGAAACGTACCTACTGAAGAGCGGGGTCTGGAAGCGAATGGCGGGGGTACCTGCAGTTGTGCGTCCCGACTCAGACGCAGGCCCATCGCTTCGCCTGCTGGCTACCGTCGTCCTTACCGTTTTTTGCGCCGTGCTCGCCGGCGTCGCCGTCAGCTGGGTTCGCGGGACACTGACGCCGGTCTGGCTGGGCACGGCGGTCATGGTGTACTGGCTGCTCCGTACACCGCGCCGCGATTGGCCCTCGATCGTAACCGTGTGCTGGCTCGCCAATGTCGCCGCATCCATCGTCATGGGTCGCTCGATACCGCGGGCGATCCTGCTTCCCACCGTCAATCTTCTCGAAGCGGTCCTGGTCGCGCTGCCGCTCAGGATATACAGATTGGACGGTGATTTCGCGCGGCCGCTCACGCTTGCGGCGTTCTATGGGCTCGTGCTCGGTCCGGCGACGGTCATCGCGGCGACCATCGGCGCCTTCGTCACGCAAAGGATGACGAGCGCTCCTTTCCTTCAAATCTGGATGGAATGGTACACAACGACGGCACTCGGCCAGGCGGTGCTCGTGCCCCCTCTGATGGTGCTCAGGAAGGATTCGCTCGCAGCCATCTTCCGGCGCGATCTCCTGCCGGGCACGCTGATTCTTCTCGGCATCGTCGTCGCCACGATTGCCCTCAACGCCGCCTTGCCCCAATACCCGCTCGGCTTCCTGTTCTTCCCGGCGGTCGTGCTGATCACTTTCCAGCGCGGCTTCGGCGGCGGCGCCGTCGGGCTGGCGCTCGTGCTTCTCTACCTGGCAGGCGGCCTGCGCGATATTCACAACGCCCTCTCCGTATCCGATGCACGCCTGCACCTCCTGTTCGTCCAGCTGTACATCGCAGCGATAAGCTTCACCGTCATCGTCGT
>DATGGN010000044.1:0-2657 GCA_035308485.1 Rhizomicrobium sp. | reverse complement strand
GCATCCCGTGGGGCGAGGCCAAGAGCGACGAGGACCTCGGCGGTTATCATCTCGTGTGGACCCGCGATATGGTCAACAGCGTGGGCGGTCTGGCCGCCACCGGAGACGCCGCCACCGCTCTGCGCGCTCTCATCTATCTAGCATGCGCACAACGTGCGGATGGCGGTTTTCCGCAGAATTTCTGGATCGACGGCCAGCCGTACTGGAACGGCATTCAGCTCGACGAAGTCTCGTTTCCAATCTCGCTGGCGTGGCGACTGTACAAGCACTCCGGGCTCAAGGATTTCGATCCTTATCCGATGGTCTTGCGGGCGGCTCACTTCCTGGTTGACCACGGCCCGCCGACGCCGCAGGAGCGATGGGAGGAAAACGCCGGCTACTCGCCCTCGACCCTGGCCTCGAATATCACCGGATTGATTTGCGCCGCCGGCTTCGCGCGTGACCGCGGCGACCTTGCGACCGCGCAGTTCCTCGAGGAGTATGCCGACTTCCTCGAGGCCAACATCGAAAACTGGACCGTCACCAACGACGGCTTCCTCGTGCCCGGCATCAAGCGCCACTACGTTCGCATCAATCCCATCGACATCAGCGATCCCGACGCCGACGAAGGCCTCGCGGGCAAGCTGGTGCCGATTCGCAATCGTCCGCCCGGCGCTCAGTCCGAGTTCCCCGCCGCCGAGATCGTTGACGGCGGATTTCTCGAGCTGGTCCGCTACGGCATTCGCAAGGCGGGCGATCCGCTGATGGAGGATTCGCTCCACGTCATCGACGCCGTGCTCAAGACCGACTTCCCCGCCGGTCCGTGCTGGCGACGCTACACCCACGACGGTTACGGACAGCGCGACAACGGCGGGCCGTTCCTCGGATGGGGCCGGGGACGTCCATGGCCGCTGCTGACGGGAGAGCGCGGGCATTACGAGTTGGCGGCGGGCCGTGATCCGAAGCCGTATCTCAGAGCGATGGAGCGGTTTGCGAATTCGACCCAGTTGCTGCCCGAACAAATTTGGGATCAGCCCGACGTCCGCCGACGATTGCTCAAATACGGCGAGCAGACCGGCAGCGCGACACCCCTGATGTGGGCGCACGCCGAGTATATCAAGCTGCTGCGTTCGGCCTCCGACGGCCGCGTGTTCGACCTGATCGACGAAGTACGAGACCGCTACCTGAAGCCGGGGCGCAAGCCGAGCCGCCTGATGGTCTGGAAGTCCAACCGCCGCGTGCGGTCGGTCTCACCCGGCGACCGCCTGCGCATCCAGGCCACCGCGCCGTTCACGCTGCATTGGACCAATGACGAATGGCAGCACGTCAACGACACGGGATCGACATCAACCCCGATCGGCTTCGAGTACGCCGACATCGACATCGGCGCGAGCGCCAAGGCGCCGATCCGCTTCACCTTCAAATGGCGCAACACCAACAATTGGGAAGGCCACGACTACGCCGTAACGATCGCGACGTGAGCGGAAGCTTTCGTTCCCTTAACAATCTGTAAGCTCGCGCGACGCGCACCATCCTCGCGATCGCATCGACGCATTTGCGTACCGGCTCTTCGCGACATTTTGAAATTCGCAGCCTTCCCGCTTACACCTCACGTCGCTGCGCGCTGGCACGATGCTGGCTCTTCTTCTCTCCCAACGCGCGCCTTACGATCCGTTAATAACTAAATCCGCGCGCGTTCGTACTCGTTCGTGGAGGAAGACCGATGAATAGCAAGGATCCATTAGTGCGCGAGGCGGTTGAGTACCGGCTGGTGTTCGCGTTGCTCCTGCTGATGGCGATGCTGATCGTCCAGGGATGCACCGCGTTCAATCCGCAGGGCGCGGCAATCCAGCAGGCGCCGAATTACTACGATGGCGAATCGTACAGCCAGCTATCGCCCGACCAGAAAATGCAGCTCGAAGATCACCTGTCCAATCAGAGCAACTCGGCGTGGCGAACCACGGCCGACGTCGCATCAAGCGCCGGCCAACTTCAGCAGGGCACGGGATTTTTGCTGTGGGGAATCCATTCGATCCAGAAGTAATTGGAAGTCTGCGCGGTTTCGATGCTGGTCCTGATTCTTGCTCGTCGCCCGACTTTGGGCGCGGCGATCGCACTGGCGCTCCTGTTCTCAGGCTTGCCCGGATGCACCGACATGGCACCGCAGTATGCTGCTCAACAGTATGCGCCGTCGTACTACGAGGGCGGCTACAACACGCTGACGCCGCAACAGAAGTTCCAGCTCGAAGACCATCTATCCAATCAGAGTAATCAGGCGTGGCAGACCACCGCGCAGGTGATGAGCGGGGCCGGCCGCCTGATCGGCGGAACCGGAATCCTGATCGGCGCGGTTCACTCGATCGAGAAACCGACCGCGGTCGCGCGCGTGCATCCTCCCCGGATACCGCGGCGCTTCGCGGGGCGCTGAGTCCCGTCTGCGGGGCGCCGTTCACGCGCATGGAACGGCGGGGAGCGCCGCGCGAGCGGTCCATTGCTCGCTCGACCTCCGCCGCGTCCCCGATCATTCGTACATTTGCGAGTCTGATGCGGTGAGCGTGGTCGGAAAAGTTATTCCCAGTAAAGTGCTGCTCGGCAGAAAAATCTTGCTGGCGGCGTTGTAACTCATACTGACGACCGCGCGGTCGGTGTATCCGGGCGAACTGGTAGTGGTGGTCGTC
>DATGGN010000043.1:0-47746 GCA_035308485.1 Rhizomicrobium sp. | reverse complement strand
TTAGTTGTGGTGACCAAACCCTACGGGGATTCACGATGACCGACGCTGTGGATAAGTAGCCCGCCTCGCCTGGCTCACCCTGCCGGCCGCTTCGGCGGGCTACTTACCCACAGCTCCTACACCACTCGGGCGGACACGACCCAGTAAATTCCTTGTCCCAATTTTTGTGGACGCCGGATAGCCGCATATAGGCTTCCCCTCCCGGCCATAGCTCACACGTGAAGTACCTACCGCCGACATCAGAGGCGCGCCCTCTGCAAAGAAAATAATTGGCGCCCTTCGTTTTCGCGAACGAATGGCCCTGATAAGCAAGGGCGGTAGAGGACTTAAATGGGCAGAGACAACTAGGGTTCTTGAATCACGTGGAAGCCCCGGCCTTTCGACCGGGGCTTTTTGATTACGCGGGCGGTGCCTCTGCTTTCTTCGTGATCGTGATTGGTGTGTCAGAGCCGTAGGCCATATCGAAGGCCATCGCGATCATTTGCAGCCACGCAACGCGCTGGTCTGTAGGCCAAGGTTCCTTCCCCTTGGGAAGCTTCTGAATGAGGGCCGCGATAACGGGGTCCAGCCCACCCCCGCCATTCCCGCCGCCGCCGATAACGTTATCGGACGATGCATCACGCGCATCAGTCTTTTGCGTTGCGGGCGCACCCTGTGTAATTCCCGGCATGATTAGGCGGTTTCGCCCATGTTCAAAAAATCCCGCACAATCTGCCGATTTTTCTAGGACATTCCTAGCGCGTCCCTTCTGCTTATCCGAGACGCCAAGCTTCACCAGTTCCCGCTCTAGTGCAGCGGTTGGGGGGAGAACGGTTCCTTTGTATGCCTCAAATACGGCCTTGAACAACGGCACCGTCAAAAATGCCCTCACTCTGGCTTGCCGTTCCTGTTGCGGATCGACGATCTCAAGGCCGAGCGGCGTCAGTCTGTGATAACCGCCTTCCCCCTCCAACACTCCAAACGTTCGCGAGGCATAGACCTGAACCCGGAAGGTGCTGCTTTTTGAACTCTGGCTGGACCACGCCGCAAGTTGGGCGTCGTCGCATTGACCTTGCCCAACGTTGTCGTAAATCGCTTTGGCCAGTTCCATCGCCGCGTCGAGTGCCATGTATGGGAAACCGATCGACGATCGTTGCCGAGCGTCCACCTTACTAGCCGCCAAAGTGGCTTTCTGTTCGCCTGCCATCTGGTCCCTCCTATCCGAGTCCGTACGATTAGCGTGTTGCTATCTAATGCAAGCTAACCGTAAACGCAAGGTTAGGCGGCGTGTCGCCCCGAAGTGACTCTTTCCTGTGGCCCGCTTCCGTAGCAGTTGCATTTGCAAGATAACGCGAGTACCAATCACATGGTTAGCGACCCAGACCGCTGCCCGTTGGGGACAGCGGCTGGATCGGCTAACACCTTGAAGGCAGGGCACAATCGGCATGTAGCGCCGAAAGAAAGGAGAGCCGCTATGATCGAGTACCTGCGCCTCGGCAGGGGGACTGGGGTGGTGCCCCCGGTCCTAATTCCGAGGCTATTAATAGCGGTCTGATACCTGGGGGCGGCTTGGCCGCCCCCTCTTTTTTATGTAGCATCGGGCCTAGATTCTGTAAAGAACCGCAAGGTGTTAGCCGATAGGTCCGCAGGATGGCTTCCAAACTAACCTACAGCCGTGAAGAAACGGCAAAGCGGTATCAGGCGATATTACGCGGCGCACTCCACACCCCGCCGTCGCCGCTAAAAGAAATGCCGAGACAACGGCGGCCGCGAAAGCCGAAGCAAACGAAGAAACGCTAATCGTTGAACGGCAGCCCGAAAGACGGGGCCGCGCCGTTTTTCTCCCGCCAACGCAAGAACCTTGCGGCTTTGGCCTTAAAGTCTGGCTTCACTAGGTATTTTGAAATACAGCCGCTTATCGGCTGCGCCCTTGATCGCGAGAGATGCGCGCATATCATCGGTGTAACCTAGGCCCGCGCGGTGATTGTAACGGAAATCAAACTCCGCAAGGTAGCGGTGCAGATGCTTTTCGCCGCAATGCTGATAGACGCCGCGCATTCCGCGCTTGAAAACTGAGAAGTACCCTTCAACCGTGTTCGTGTGGATCGTGCGATTGCGGACGTATTCGCCCTTGCTGTGAACAACCGTCTGATGGCCCGCGAACTCCCATCCGGCATTGCGATACAGGCCGCTTTCATCGGTGTGCAACGTCGTCTCGTAATGGATGTTTTCCATCACGATCTGCATGACATTTTCCTTGGTCGCGACCGGAACGTGGAATGAGCGGACGGAACCGCCCCGTTCGACAAGTGAAAGGATCGGGCGGCGATAGCGCGGGCTCCAAACAGCCTTGCGACCCTTGCGCGGCGCACCGTCAACCGGTCCGTAGTATGTTTCGTCTACTTCGACGATTGCATCTTTGCCACCCATCGGGGGAATTTGAAGGCCACCGGAGCGCATGGCTTCGCGAATGCGATGCTCCATGAACCACGCGGCCTTGTAGGAGATTTTGAGCGTACGGTGCAGCTGATGGGCGCTGATGCCCTTCTTACTCGACGCGGCCAGATGAAAGCCCTGTAGCCACTTGTGCAGGGCAATATGGCTGCTTTCCATCACGGTCTTTGTGGTGACGGTGAAGTCCTTTCGGCAAGCAGGATTGCCGCAGCGATAGCGGCCCGGGCGCTTCGTGGCGTAGTGGCGCTCTTTCTCGCCGCAATGGCCGCAGACTGGCCCGTTCGGCCAGAGTTCGGCTTCTAGGACGGCGCGGGCCGCGTTCTCGTCGCGAAATTCAGGGGCTTCCAAAACCGACTTTGCCATGGGGCATCTCCTATGCCCTCCAATCTAGGGGATTGTGGCTTGTGGTGTCAAGGAAATAATGCCGTCCCGGAGTACGGTATCATACTACCACAGCAGGAAAATCGTGGAAAAACGGGCTGAATCGCTTGACGTCGCGAAGGCAACCGCCTATAGGGCGCGCCGCCGGCAGCAATCTCCCCTGGAGCGTCCGTCATGAAAACCTACTCGGCGAAAGCGTCCGAGATCGAGAAGAAATGGGTGGTGATCGACGCCACCGGGCTCGTCGTCGGGCGGCTTGCATCGCTTGTGGCGCTGCGTCTCCGGGGCAAGCACAAACCGAGCTATACGCCCCACATGGATTGCGGCGACAACGTGATCGTCGTCAACGCCGCGAAGGTTCTGCTGACGGGCGACAAGCTGAACAAGAAAGTGTACCACTGGCACACCGGCTATATCGGCGGAATCAAGGAACGGAAGGCGGGCGAGATCATCAACGGCCGCTTCCCGGAGCGCGTGGTCGAAAAGGCGGTCGAGCGCATGCTTCCGCGCGGTCCGCTCGGGCGCAAACAGCTCGGCAACCTGCGCGTCTATCCCGGCGCCGAACATCCCCACGAGGCGCAGAAACCGGAAGCCGTCGACATAGGCGCGCTCAACCCCAAGAACACCAACTACCGCGAGGCAGTCTGACCATGGCTGAGGATGTGAAGAGCTTCGGCGATCTCAAATCCACGCTGATCAAGGCGAAGCCCGCGGACCCGGCAGCCGACGCGCGCGAGCAGGCGAAGAACAATCGCGACGCCAAGGGCCGCGCTTACGCCACCGGCAAGCGCAAAAACGCAGTCGCGCGGGTGTGGATCAAGCCGGGCCGCGGCCGCATCGAAGTCAACGGCAAGGAAGAGAAGATCTATTTCGCCCGTCCGGTGCTGCGGATGATCCTGCGCCAACCGCTCATTGCCGCCAATCGCGACGGACAATTCGACGTAACCTGTACGGTCGCCGGCGGCGGCCTTTCGGGCCAGGCAGGCGCGGTCCGGCACGGAATCTCAAAAGCGCTCGTGCTATACGAGGCGGGGTTGCGCCCGGCCTTGAAGCAGGGCGGGTTCCTCACGCGTGATCCGCGAGTCGTCGAGCGCAAGAAGTACGGCCATCCGAAGGCGCGGCGCAGCTTCCAGTTCTCGAAGCGTTAGACAAGCGAAAGCCACAAGCCAAACGCCGCGAGCGGATCAGGCTCGCGGCGTTTTCTCTTCCCGAAAATCTGCTTTCAGGCAGCCGTGCTCGGGGGCGGGACGGCCGGCGCGGGCGGTGGACCGTGCGGCGTCCACACGGGTGGCGGCGGGCCGTACTCGTTTGGCCCGGGCATACCCGGCTGCGCGCAGAAATAGATCAGGAGGCAAACGGCCGCGAGCGAGATCAGGCCGATGATCGGCCAGAACACGAACAGAAGCCCGAAAAGGCCGAAGGTGAAGAAACTCAGGATCGTTACCAGCCCCATCAGGATCGAGAGCGCCCAAGGAACGGCCAACAGCAAGACCCAGCTTGCGGTGCGTCCCATGTCGTGCAGCCGCCGCGCGGTAATGCCGAGCGTGGGTAGAAGCAGCGCCAGACCGTAAAGGGCGCGCAATCCGCTTCCCGAAAAGGTGATGCTGCCGACGATGCTCACAAGAAGGCCCAGGACGACATAGACGGCGATGTACCACCAGAATTGCGCGCGGCAGACGCGGCCGTCGAAGTCGACATAGTGTTTCGACACCGTGTCGGTGAAATTCTGCCAGAGCTTGTTGAGATCGAGCTGGTCCATCGTATCCTCCTGAAGGCCGGAGTCGGCGCGAATTGTTGCCGGGAGGAGGAGCGGGAAACGATCCGCGGACAGTCGCCCGGCGCCCGATTTCCCGGGAATCGAACACCGAAATCAGCTAAGGGGCTTGGCTTCAATGAGTCAAGCAAGACACAAGGGCAAGAGATTGAAACCTCTCATCTATGTTGATGGCGCGGCCGGCACGACCGGGCTTGAGATCCGCGAGCGGCTTGCAGGCCGGGATGACGTCGCCATCCGCGTGCTCTCCGATATGGACCGCAAGGATATTGCCGTGCGGACCGCCGCGCTCAACGAGGCCGATATTGCGGTCCTTTGCCTTCCCGACGAGGCGGCGCGCGAAGCAGTGGCGCTGGTTGAAAATCCTTCCGTGCGGATACTTGACGCCTCGAGCGCGCACCGTACCGCGGCGGGATGGATCTACGGTTTTTCGGAACTGGAGCCCGGCAGGCGCAGGGAAATCGCCGCCGCGCACCGGGTCAGCAATCCAGGCTGTTACGCGACGGCATTTCTCGCGCTCGTTCGCCCGCTTGTTCGCGCGGGCCTGATCCCGGCGGACAGTCCGATCACGGCAACGGGACTATCGGGTTACTCGGGTGGCGGGCGGACGATGATCGAAGAATTCGAGCACAGCAATTCGCCGCGCTTTACGTCTTCTGTTGTACGCACCTATGCCCTCAACCTCGCCCACAAGCACGTTCCCGAGATGCGCGCCCATGCCGGTCTCGTCCATCCGCCGGTCTTCGCGCCGACGGTCGGCCGATTCTATCGGGGCATGATGGTCGAAGTGCCGCTCCAGTTGTGGTCGTTCCCCGAAAACCGGACCGCACGCGATGCTCACACCGTGCTCGCGTCGGAGTATGCGGGTTCGGCGCAGATCGAAGTGGCGCCCTTCGGCGAGGTGCCGGCGACGATCGACGCCGAGATGTTGAAGAATACAGATCGTATGGCGCTGTTCGTCTTCGGAAATGCCACGACACGGCAGGCGCGCCTCATCGCCGTTCTGGACAATCTCGGAAAGGGTGCCGCCGGCGCGGCGGTGCAGAACCTCAACATCATGCTGGGCGTTCCCGATAGCACCGGTCTGCACTGATGTATCGCCCCGCCGCTTACGCCATCGACGATCCGCAACTGCTCCATGACGTGATGCGGAAGCGCCGGTTTGCGACGCTCGCCGCCGTCCTGCAGGGGGAGGTACATTTTGCCTATGCGCCGGTGGTCGCCGACCCCGGGCCGCCGCCATTCGGAACCCTGCGGTTTCACCTGGCGCGGGCAAATCCGCTCGCGGACATCGATGGCGATTTGGTACATTTCTCGTTCCTGGCGGGGGATGCCTACGTATCGCCGGACTGGTATGAAACGAAGGGCTTTGTCCCGACCTGGAATTACATCGCCATCGAGGCGCGGGGCAGGGCGCGCGCCATGGACGAGCCGGCGTTGCGACAGCTGTTGATCGATCTTTCTGCCGCCGCCGAAGAGTCACTTGTTCCCAAGCCGCCATGGCGGATCGAGAAGATGGCACAAGACCGTCTGGCCGCGCTGATGAACGGCATTCGCGGGTTCAGCGTTGCGCTGGACCGGCTGGAAGGAAAGTTCAAGCTTTCGCAGGACAAGAAGGCGGCTGATGCTGCGGGTGTCATCGCAGCGCTTGAAGCGCGCGGCGACTCCGAAAGCCTCGCGATCGCCCGGGCGATGAAAACGGCTCGGGCGGGGTGAATGAAACTTGTACGCGGAGTCGCAAGAAACCCGCGCCTCCGCGTGAATCTACTGCGCCTTGACCTTCACGTAGGTGCCGGGAGCGTCGCCGAGCGGCTTCAATTTGCCGTCGCCCGGTTTGCGGGCCGGTACCTTTTTTCCCGAGAGCGGCGCGAGCCATTTCTCCCAGTCGGGCCACCACGAGCCCGGGTGCTCCTTCGCGCCGGCGATCCAGTCCTCAACCTTCGCCGGCAGCTTGTCGTTCGTCCAGTACTGATACTTCTTCGCCGTCGGCGGGTTGATCACACCAGCGATGTGGCCGGAGCCCGCGAGAATGAAGCGCACAGGCCCGCTCACGAGCTGGGTGGTCTTGTACACGGAGCGATAGGGAGCAATGTGATCCTCTCGCGCCGACTGCAGATAGAACGGCACCTTGATCTTCGACAGATCGAGCTTTACGCCGCCGAGCTCGAGCTTTCCCTTCGCCAGGGCATTGTTCTTGTAGAACTCGCGGAGATAGAAGAGATGGGTGGCCTCCGGCATGCGGGTCGTGTCGGAATTCCAGTACAGGAGGTCGAACGGAACAGGATCGCGGCCGAGCAGATAGTTGTTCACCACGAACGACCAGATCAGATCGTTGGCGCGCAGCATGTTGAAGGTCGTCGCCATCTTGCGGCCTTCCAGTATGCCGCCCGAGGCATCCATCTGCTGCTCGAGCGCCTCGAGCTGCACGTCGTCGATGAAGACCTGCAGATCGCCCGCCTCGCTGAAATCCGCCTGCGCCGCAAAAAACGTGGCGGAATGGATGCGATGATCGTTCTTCGTCGCCATGTACGCGAGCGTCGCGGTCAGGAGCGTGCCGCCGATGCAGTAACCGATGACGTTCGGGTCTTTCACGCCGGTCGCATCGGTCACGGCGTCCAGTGCCGCGAAGATACCCTCGCGCATGTAGTCTTCGAAGGATTTCTTCGCGAGTTTTGCGTCGGGATTGACCCATGAGGCGACAAAGACGGTGTAGCCCTGCGCCACCGCCCAGCGGATGAACGAGTTTTCCGGCCTCAGATCGAGAATGTAGAACTTGTTGATCCAGGGCGGAAAAATCAGCAGCGGCCGTTCGTAAACCTCTTTTGTCGTCGGCTCGAACTGCAGGAGCTCGATGAGCGCGTTGCGGAAGACGACCTTGCCGGGCGCGGTGGCGATGTTCTCGCCAACCTTGAACGCATCGGTCGTCTGCCGGATGGACAGCTGTCCGTCACCGCGGTCGAGATCCTCGAGCAGGTTGTCCAGGCCTCGAACGAGGTTCTCTCCATTCGACTTCAGCGTCGCGCGCAGCACCTCCGGATTTGTGAGTACAAAATTTGTCGGCGCGATCGCATCGGCGAACTGCTTCGTATAGAACTCGATCCTGCGGCGCGATTTCGGGTCGAGTCCTTCGACGCTCGCAACGGTGCTTTGCAGCCAGTTGGCGGTCAGAAGGTACGACTGCTTGATGAAGTCGAAGATCTGGTTTTCCTGCCACTCCTTGTCGCGAAAGCGCTTGTCGTTGGCTGCAGGCGTGACCACGGGCTCGGTCTCGCCGCCCATCATGCGTCGTGCGGTGCGCTCCCAAAGGTTCATGTAGTCGCGCCAGAGGGCGAACTGCGCTTCCATGATCGCGGCCGGATCGGCGACCATGCCGCGCAGGAGATCCATGAACGCGCCGCCGAGATTGAGCGGATCGAACGGCTCGCTGCCGAATTTCGTGGCCTGGTTTTGCAGAAAGTCACCGAGCAGCCGCTGCGACTGGATGCCGACATGCACCATGTTGCGCGCGAACTCGCCGGGATCGGTGATCCGGTAATCGGATTCGTCCGGGCCGGCCGCCGTTGCCGCGGCAGCGGCCTTCGCGCGGCTGTCCGGCTCCTTCCGTTGCCTGTTCGTCTTCCGCGCCTCAGCCCGATCGTTCATTTGTTTCCTTTCTCAAAGCGAGCGCTAGATACTCTGCGCCGGTTGCCAGCGGCAAGCGCGCGCCCCGCCAATCAGGTCTCCGCTTGGAAGCGGGAGTCCTCGCGCGTATATGGTTACCCTTCGGGGACGTTACCGGCTCCAGGCCTGATCGGAGGGATCGATGTCACGCACCGCTTTCACCAGAACGCGCTTGCTCGCGCGTCTCGCCGCGCCTGTCGTGTTGGCATCCGTTCTCGGGGCCTGCTCGAGCGTTCCCGATTGGGTCGATCCAACGGGCTGGTTCGGCAGCGACAGCCAGGCCAGCTCCGACCAGAGCGCGAGCGCTCCGGCCGAGGCAACGCAGGCTTCGACGCCCGCCCAAACGCCCGATCTCGCGAGCATTCCGTCCAAGCCGACGCCACCATCGACGCCGGACGAGCAGCAGCAGGTGGCAAATTCGCTGGTCGCCGACCGGTCACAGGCGCAGTACAGCGCCGAAGCTCTGCAGGGCGGCACGGAGCCCGTCGCTGCGCCGCCTCCGCCCGCTCAATCCCCCGCCGACGCGCCAGCCGATCAAGCGGGCGCAGCACCGACAGCACCCGCGTCATCAGGTTCGGCGGACACCGCAGCACCTGCCGATACATCGACGACGACGACGGCTGCAGACAACGGCGCGGCCCCGCCGGCCGACACCGCCGCTCCCGCGGCGCAGCCTGCCGCCCCGGCCGATTCAGGCGGTACGCAGGGGGCAAGCACGGAGTCGCCGGTGACGACCGCTCCGGCTGCCGCGCCAATGGCGGCAGCAGAGTCTAGCGCGCCACCGGCGACGGTCAATCAGGCAACCTTCGCGCCGTCGCGTGCACCGGCGCTCGATCCTTCGGTGGCGCAGTACGTGCCGCAGCGCATACTCTCGCGCTATCAGCAAACGGCGGCTGCTGCTTCGGTGCCCGGCGTGGAGGGTATGACGGCCGCGGCTAACCCGAAACCTGCCCATCGCCGAAAGGGAAAGGCTGCCGCGAGCCAACCCGCACCGGATAGTGCGGGCGCTCCTGCTCAATAGACAGCGGAGTTAACCGGCCCGGCGGGATGCCGCGAGGCGAAGGCGGCACGCCCGGCGTCATTTGCTTAACGGCGCGAGTTTTGCATCGCGCTGTACGGTTCGGCAGGCTCATGCTTAAGAGGCGCAAAAAGGCGGTCCCATGACGGAACCCTTGCGCATTGCGGTGGCGGGTCTCGGCACGGTCGGCGGCGGTGTCGTGCGTGTGCTTGCCGAACGCAGCGGAGATCTCGGACGCAGGGCAGGACGAAAGATCCTGCTCTCCCAGGTTTGTGCGCTCGATCGCTCGAAGCGGCGTCCGCATGACACGGCCGAGCTGAGATGGGCGCATAGCGCCCTTGATCTCGCGCAGTCGGATGCCGATGTGGTGGTCGAACTCATTGGCGGCGAGAACGGAACGGCACTCGATCTGATCTTTGCCGCGTTGAACAACGGCAAGCACGTTGTCACGGCAAACAAGTCCCTGCTCGCCCGCCACGGTGCCGATCTGGCCGAACTCGCAGAACGCAAGGGCGTCGCCCTGCGGTTTGAAGCCGCCATCGCCGGCGGCATTCCGATCGTCAAGGCGCTGCGCGAGGGCCTTATCGCGCACGGCGTCGGCGCGGTGCGCGGCATCCTGAATGGTACCTGCAATTTCATCCTGACCCAGATGGAAGCAACCGGGCGCTCGTTCCACGAGGTGCTCGCCGAAGCGCAGCGCATGGGATTCGCCGAGGCCGATCCCACGCTCGACGTGGAAGGTCACGACACGGCACACAAGCTCGCGCTGCTCGCAGCACTCGCATTCGGTATTCGCCCGACCCTCGACCAGATGACGGTTGAGGGCATTGCCAGCATCACGCCTGAAGACATCGCGTTCGCGCGCGAATTCGGCTATCGCATCAAACTGCTCGGCGTGGCGCGTCAGGGACCTGACGGCGTCGACCAGCGCGTACATCCCGCAATGGTGAAGCTCGGAACACCGCTTGCAGACGTGGAAGGCGCCTTCAACGCGGTTCTCGCGGATGCCGGAGAGGCGGGCCCGTTCTTTTTCGCTGGACGCGGGGCCGGACAGTCTCCGACCGCCTCGGCCGTCATCGCCGACATCGTGGATATCGCCGGCGGTGCGATCGGGCCGGCATTTGGACTGCCGGCAAGGGAATTGGAAACCACCAGGCCTGCACCGGAAAGCGCCCGCGCAAGCGCTTTCTATCTTCGGTTTCAGGCGCTCGATGTGCCCGGTGTTCTCGCGGAGATCGCAGCGCGCCTCGCGAGCGCCAATGTGTCGATCGAAAGCATGATCCAGCGCGGCCCCGCTTTTGGCGACTCTGTCGCGATCGTGATGATTACCCACCCTTGTCCGCCATTTGCGGTCGAGTCCGCCTTGAAGGACATTGCGGCGTCCGACAAGATTTTGGACGCGCCCACGCTGATTCACATGGAACCGGCCTGATGCGCGCGACCGTCTAAGCGAGGGCCCGCATGTCTCATCCGATGGACCGCAAGCTGGCGCTGGAGGCGGTCCGCGTCACCGAAGCAGCAGCGATCGCCGCCTCGCACCAGGTCGGCCGCGGCGATGAGCGGACGGCCGATCACGTTGCGGTCGAGGCGATGCGCATCGCACTCAACGGACTGCCCATCGATGGCGAGGTCGTGATCGGGGAAGGCGAGCGCGACGAGGCGCCGATGCTGTACATCGGCGAGAAAGTCGGCCTTGGCGGCGTACCCGTCGACATCGCCCTTGATCCGCTCGAAGGCACGACCCTGACTGCGAAAGCGCTGCCCAACGCGCTCACGGTGATTGCGATCGCCGAAAAAGGTTCGCTGCTCAACGCGCCCGACACGTACATGGACAAGATCGCGATAGGACCCGGATTTCCGGACGGCGTGATCGATCTCGATGCCGATCCGGCGGACAACATCGTCGCACTCGCCCGGGCGAAAGGTGTGCCCCCGTCGGAAATCACGGCCTGCATTCTCGATCGGCCGCGCCATGCCGCAATCATCGAAGGCGTGCGCAGGGCGGGCGGCGCGGTCCGGCTGATTACCGATGGCGACATTGCCGGCGTGATCGCGACCAGCGATCCCGTGACAGGCATCGACATTTATCTGGGGCAGGGCGGCGCACCGGAAGGTGTGCTGGCGGCGGCGGCGCTGCGCTGCGTCGGCGGCCAGATCCAGACACGGCTCGTCTTCCGCAACGACGAAGAACGCGCGCGCGCCGCGCGTCTCGGTATTACGGACCTGAAGCGGAAATACACGCTCACCGACCTCGCCGGCGGCGATGCCGTGTTCGCGGCGACGGGCGTAACTGACGGCGCCATGCTCGAAGGCGTACACCGGCACGGCCCGTTCATCACGACATCCAGCATCCTGATGCGCTCGGGCACGCGCACCGTACGCTGGGTCAAGGCACGCCACCTTCGCGGCCACGCCCCGTGACGTACAGCACGCTATCTTGCCTCCCCCGCGGAGCAATGCGGAGCGGGGGAGGTCCTGCGCAGCAGGGGAGGGGGCGGTTGAATGTCAACACCAGGTGCCCCCTCCGGTGCTTCGCACCACCTCCCCCGCGCAATGCATGCGCGGGGGAGGCAATTCGCTCGCTCGATGGCTGACATGCAACCCGCGCTGAGTGTCGCCAGTTCGTTTTCGGGACGGCGATGGCTTTTTCGCGAGACGGACCCCGCTGCCGCCCGCGCGCTGTCGCAGGAGGCCGACATTTCGCCGGCGCTGGCGAACCTGCTCTGCGCGCGCAGCGTCAGGCCGGCCGAGGTTGCGGACTACCTCAATCCCACGCTGCGGCGCCTCCTGCCCGAACCGTTTCTGCTGAACGGTATGGAAAAAGCCGTGGCGCGCGCCGTACAGGCGCTCGAGGCGGGCGATCGGATCGCCGTTTTCGGCGATTACGATGTCGATGGTTCCTGCGCGGCGGCCCTCCTTCACGATTTCCTGGCGGAAATCGGCCGGCCGCCCCTTCTGTACATCCCGGATCGCATGCGCGAAGGTTACGGCCCAAACGCGGCGGCGCTGCTCGGCCTGAAAAACGACGGCGCGGCGCTGGTCATTACCGTCGACTGCGGAGCGACGGCGCATGGCGCGCTGCAAAGCGCACGCGATGCCGGTCTCGACGTCATCGTTCTCGATCATCACGCCGCGGAGTCCCCGGTCGCGGCCTATGTACAGGTCAACCCGAACCAGCCGGAGGACTCCTCGGGCCTCGGTTACCTCTGCGCGACCGGCGTCGCCTTCCTGTTTGCGGTCGCGCTCAATCGCGCGCTGCGCGGCTCGGACTGGTACGAACGGCAGGGCATCGCCGAACCCGATCTGCGCAAATCCCTCGACCTCGTCGGGCTCGCAACCGTATGCGATGTGGTGCCGCTTACGGGCATCAACCGCGCGTTTGTCCGTGGCGGGGAAGCGCGGCTGTCGCGCCTCGAGCGTCCGGGCATCCGCGCTCTGGCAGGCATCGCCCGCGCCACGCCTCCGTTCTCTCTGTACCATTGCGGATTTGTCCTCGGGCCCCGCATCAACGCCGGCGGACGGGTGGGGTCTTCGCGTCTGGGGGTCGAACTCCTCACCGCCCGTACAGACGAGGACGCGCGCCCTCTCGCCGAAGCGCTCGATCGCCACAACCGCGAACGGCAGGCGATCGAATCCATCATCGTCCGCGAAGCAACGGAAGCGGCGGCCCGACAGGACAATGCGCCTTTCCTGCTCTTGGGCGGCAGCGGCTGGCACCAGGGTGTCGTCGGCATCGTCGCTGGGCGCTTGAAAGATCGCTTTCGCAAACCGGCCTTTGTCGTTGGGTTCGAAAGCGAAATCGGCCGTGGCTCAGCGCGCTCCGTTCCCGGCATCGACGTGGGTGCTTTGGTGCGCGCCGCCCGCGACGATGGGCTGCTTTCGGCTGGTGGCGGCCACGCGATGGCGGCCGGGTTCTCGCTCGCCGCGCAGCATCTCGACGCCTTCCATGGCTGGCTGGCCGCGCGCTTTGCCGGTGAAGCGCTGCCTGCCGCGAGCCGGGATCTTTGGCTCGATGCTCTTGTCGCTCCTTCCGGCGCGACACCGGCGCTTGCGGGCGAGATCGATCGCGCCGGTCCTTATGGCGCGGGGAATGCCGAGCCGGTGTTCGCGGCGAGCGACGTGCGCCTCGCTTGGGCCGACGTGGTGGGGCGAGGCCACGTGCGGTTGAAGCTGCTCGGCAGCGACGGCGCTGTTCTTTCGGGGATCGCATTTCGCTCCGCCGAAACCGAGCTTGGCGGCGCGCTTCTTGCTGCGCGCGGCGAGCGCATCCATGCCGCCGGGTTTCTGCGCACCAGGACATGGAACGGAAGAACCGAGGTGCAGCTCGAAGTCGCGGATGCGGCGCGAGCCGCCTGAACCTTGCCATCGGGGCGGGCCGTCATTAATTACGGCCACCCGCTGGCGCCCTTCGTCTATCGGTTAGGACTCAAGATTTTCAATCTTGCAAGAGGGGTTCGACTCCCCTAGGGCGCGCCATCCTACGTCCTTAGGGCTCCGGAGAAGCGTTTTAGAACAGGAGGTTCTCCCCGATCTGACGCGGCGCGCGGGCGATCTCCTCCCTCTCAACATCTTGTGTGTCACCATGGGGGGCCGGTTTTTTTTGGACTTCCCTGCGTTTTTCCCTGCACCAGGGAAGATAAGCACCCTTCGTCCGCGACCGCTTTCTCTCCATATTTTGTGTTTCGGGCCATCGTCGAATTACCTCAAAGAAGTCGCCGCCGCGAGGCGATTCCCGGCCGTTAACGAAGTCAGGCGGCTCGGCGCAGCACGCCCCACCGGCCGCCGTCCGTCCCGGTCCGGAGGTTTCCTGTTTTCACGAGTTTTCAAAGAACGAAGCGCCTGATATACCACAATGGTATCCATGTCAACCGTGTCGGGCCTATGTTCGCCTCGCCGCTGACCTGAATGGCCCCGTCCCTGAGGTCGAGTGTCACTGGCCGCGAGTCGCGCAGATCAAGGACTCTCGGCGTGAGGAGCAGTACGGTTGCTTCGAACGGCACCGTCGGTCTGATCCGAGATCGGTGCGACGGCTTCCCGACAACGATACTCGTCGGGGTTTCCGACGAAATATTGAATTTCCATCTGGTCGCACAATCGGCGTGCCGTTTGCCGAATCCGATGCTGGAGTTCTGCGCCATCCGCCGGCGATCGCAGGTTCAGATCGTCGGTCCGTACGCTAGCGGACATCGATACATCCTGAATGGGCATAACGATTCCCGCGTGTGTGTGGCTTTGGCGCGAAGGGTGGTGACAATAACAACTTTTGGCGCTGATGTTGCCTGGCTGGAACCCGGCACTGAAGGTTCCACAGCGAATTCCTGGGCGACCCCAACGGAACCGGACATGCCGATTGCGAAGATGGTCGCGAATACTGTACGTCGTCGCGGCGCGTTCGGATAACGGAACATCTCTCGTTTCCTCCGATTACGATTAGCGCCGGCCGGGCATCGTAACGATTGCTCCTTCGACCTATCCCGGATCGGGTTGCAAATGACGTGACAACCCTCTGCGGTGTGAAGGGAGTGCTCTTTGGATACGTCGCCGGACCATGGTGCGGACACTGGTGCACAAAAAACCCAACGCAGAGGGCGGGGCCGTGCGCAAATGGTGCTTATTCGGTCCTTGTGAGCCCTAAGGCTAATAGCCCGTGGCCTTTGGCCGGAGCATAGAATCGGACCGTATCCATGAAGAGCGCTCCGATCCTCTAATCACGGGAGAGCACCATGTTGCGCATGTCATTGACGACCGGCGGTCTTGTACTGTTCCTGGCGCTGCCGGCGCTCGCGCAAGGTTCGATGTACGGACCGTCCAGCGGTACAACCGGTTCGATGCCCTCCGCCTACACCTCCGCCATGACCTGTGATCAAATCATGGAGAGGGTCAAAACGATGTCCATTTCCGCTCCCGGCGCGACGATGGCGCTGAAGCAGAAAGAAATGATCAAGGCGCGGGCGGCGAGGGCCAGGAACGACGAAGCAGGATGCAAATTGCACGCAACGAAAGCCCTGCAGATCATAATGTATCGTACCTGAGTTTTGGGGCGCGCCGGATCCGCTCCGGTGCGCAAGTCATCAGCGCTTGCGGGTAAGGCTCCTTCGGGCCAGCGCGGATCGGTCGGCTAAAAAAATAGGTTGGCCGGTGGACCACCCCTTACAGTTTTCGCGTCCGCTGCCGGGCGTGTGCTACGGTGCCTGGCTCGGTGCTTTTCTTGTCTTTCCCGCGGATGTTAAGCCCCACGTAGGGACACTGCCCGAGGCTGGCAGGCGCCGCAATAAGCCCGTCCTCAACTATGGCGCTCCCCGAAAGGGGCCACTTTCCCAAGTCTCGTTGCTCTGGCAAGTCGGGACGGCGACAGGTTCAGGGCGCGGATCGCCCAATTGCTTGGACTGTGGCGTCAGCTTTGGACTAGAACGACATCTAGGTCAGGGATTTGGGGATGCTTGCGCCACCGGACAGTTTCGAGGTCAAGGCGTTTTCCGACGCGATGGTGCCGTCGAAAGACGGCTTTCGCATCTGGAATGTGTTGCTGAACAAATGGCTGCTGGGCGCGGAGGGCCGTGCGCTCGCGGACGGCCCCTTTGCGATATCGGCGCGGTTGCGGGTGCTTCCTGAAATGCGCTTCGGCTGGGGAACGCTTGGCCCCTCCCATTACAGCCGCACGCCCGATGTCGTCGCTGCCGACAATGACGACCTCTTTCTCATCATGAATCTCGCCGGGCCTTTCACGACCATGCATTACGGCCGTGAGATGGAGCTTGTGCCCGGCGACGCGTACGTAATCCCCTGTTCGGAACGCGGCTCGCACGTGCGGCCACGCGGCGGGAAGCAGCTTTGCTTGCGCGTCAGGCGCGACGCCATCCAGCCGCTCGTGCGCGGGTTGGATGACCGGCTTTGCGCGCGCATCCCGCGCGACACGGAAGCGCTGCGAATGCTTTCCACCTATCTCCGGGTTGCGATGGCGGAGCCGCTGGCAGACGAAGGGCTGCGCAGAATCGCGGTACGGCACGTTCACGATCTTCTGGCGCTTGCGCTCGGCGCGGCGCGCGACCACCAACACGTGCTCGAGAACCGCGGACTGAACGCGGCGCGGTTGAGGGCGGCCAAAGTGCTGGTGCGCAGGCATCTCGCCGATGGGAACCTGTCTCCCGAGTTTGTTGCCGGGCGATTGGGGATGTCGGTGCGAACGCTGCAGCGCCTTTTCGAGCAGACTGGCACGACATTTTCCGCGTTCGTGATCCGCGAACGACTCGAAACCGCGTATGAGGCTCTGAAGTTGGGGCCGGGCCGGCGCAGCATCACCGATATCGCGCTGGAGAGCGGTTTCGGCGACGTTTCCCATTTCAATCGCAAGTTTCGCGCGCTGTACCACGCTTCGCCGTCCGAGATCCGGCGTTCCGCCTTTGCGCTGTCGGACGTCTCGGCAGCAGAAGAGAATTAGGAAGCGGGCGCGATGAATTGCCTCCCCCGCGCAATGCACCCGCTGCGCCAGCGCTTGCGCGGCGAGGGCGCGAGGGAGGCAAGCGCGAGAAGCGATCCTGTACTATTTTGATCGTTCCGCCCGAATACGCACCAGACCGCCTTTGCCGGGTCGATGCCCGCCAGCCATTTTCGGACGCGTCATCCTTGCGTTCTATTGCGCGCCGTGCGCCATGCCATCATGTCATGGTTCCTGAAACGAGAGCAAGATGGGAGCGCAACGTGATCACGCTTTACGACTACCTTCCATCGCAGAATGGCTGGAAGGTACGCCAGCTTCTGCATCATCTTGCGATTCCGTACCGAACGGAAATCGTCAGCATCTTCGAAGGCGCGGGCCAACGCGACGAGTTTCGCGCGATCAATCCACGGGGCGCCGTTCCGGCCATTCGTCTCGACGACGGCCGCGTGCTCTCCGAATCGAATGCGATCCTCTGGTATCTGAGCGGCGGCACGCGCTACCGCGACCCGGAACCCTACGCCGAAGCCAAGGTGCTGCAATGGCTGTCGTTCGAAACCGATTACGTTCAGCCGAGCGCCGGCAGCCTTCGCTACTGGACGTTGACCGGCAAGCTTGGCGCGCGTTCACCCGACCTGGTCGCGGGCAAGCGGGCGACGGCGGTTCGCGCTCTGTCGATCCTCGATGAGCAGTTGGCAACCCGGGACTTCATTGCCGGTCCGGCGTATTCCATCGCCGATATTTCGATCTTTGCTTACGCCCATCTGGCCGGAGACGCAGACATTTCGACCGCGCATCTCTCGAATTTCCAGCGCTGGGTGGAGCGGGTTCGCGCGCAGGACGGACATCTCGCCGAGATGTTCCCCTATTCGATCGACCCACACGCTTCCGCGGAACTGCCCTGACCGGTATCACATTCGGCTATTGAGAGCCCGAATCGTTCGGGCCTAGGGGCACGCAGAGGGGAATGGATGATGAGGATCAGCGTAACAATTGCATCGATGGGTCTGGTGGCTGCAGTGGCGGTGCCGCTTGTCGCGTTTGCATCGCACGGCAAAGCCGGCCTGTGGGAAATCACCACCCACATGAACATGCCGAATATGAGCGCCAATATTCCCCCGGACGCGCTTGCCCGTATGAAGGCAATGGGTATGGCCATGCCGGGAGGAAACCAGAGCTTCTCGTCCCAGATCTGCATGACGGCCGCACAAGTCGCCGAGGATCAGCCTCCACCGTCGCGCAACACCAAGGATTGTACGGTGAGCAATCTCAAACACGACGGTCACACGATTACCGCGGATATGACCTGTTCGGGCGAGATGCAGGGGACCGGGCATTACGAAGCGACGTACGACAGCGACGAACATTATTCGGGATCATACTCGTTCACGGGCACGGCGCATGGCCACCCGGGGAACATGAGCTCGAACTTCGAAGGACGCTGGATATCCGCCGACTGCGGCAGCGTGAAATAGGAGGGCGCCACGCGCCTTTGAGTTGCCTCCCCCGTGCATGCATGCGCGGGGGAGGCCAGTGCACAAGCAGAGCGATCCATGAGCAGCGTTGAACGGCTGGCAGGCATGCTGCACGGCGCGCGCCAGGCCGTTGTTTTCACCGGCGCGGGCATCTCGACCGAATCCGGCATTCCGGATTTTCGCTCGCCCGGTGGCATCTGGACACAGATGGCGCCGATCGAATTCCAGGACTTCGTCGCATCGGCCGCGATGCGGAAGGAGGCGTGGCGGCGGCGATTCGCGATGGAGGAAATGTTCGCACGCGTAAGGCCCAATGCCGGCCATGAAGCGGTGGCGGCGCTGGTCGCGCGCAATGTCGTCGGTCATGTGATCACCCAGAACATCGACAATCTGCATCAGATGTCCGGCGTGCCGGCGGATCGCGTTATCGAACTGCACGGCAATACGCGTTACGCAAAATGCCTCGAATGCGGCACGCGTGCCGAACTCGAACCGATTCGCCGCCATTTCGAAACCCGTGGCGAGGCGCCTGACTGTACAGAATGCGGCGGCCTTCTGAAGACCGCGACCATTTCCTTCGGCCAGGCGATGCCCGAGCGGGAAATGGAGCGCGCAGAGCGTGCGACGAGGGCGTGCGATCTGTTTCTCGTGCTCGGTTCCTCCCTCGTCGTCTATCCCGCCGCAGGGTTTCCCCTGATGGCCAAACGCGGGGGTGCAATGCTTGCGATCATCAACCGCGAACCGACGGACCAGGATGGAATCGCGGATCTGGTGCTGCACACCGAAATCGGCCCCACCCTGCAGGCGGCGATGGAGTTCCTCGAAAAAAAGGAAGGGGCCTAGCGCAGAGCCGCGGTGGTTGCGCGGAGGGCACAGAGGGTTCCTTGACCCTCCACGCGCGAATTTCTCCTCGCGTCCTCTGCGAAATTCGGCGCCGCTGCGTTAGGTTTTTTGTGCTACTGGGCAGAGCGGCCGCTGAATTCGGGGCCAATTGCATGAAAAGCCTGTTGATTGCATCCGCCGCCGTTCTCGTCACCCTCGTTTGCGCGTGGGGACAATCGGCGCCAAAACCCGTGCCGGCCCCCTTGCCGCCACCGATTCCTGCTCCGCAGGATCGGCCATATCCGGGCACCATCCGTCTCGATGTCGATGCGACCGACACCACCCACGCCATTTTTCGCGTACATGAAGACATTCCGGTGCAGGGCGGAGCGATCGTGCTGCTTTTCCCGAAGTGGCTTCCGGGCAACCACGGCCCCAGCGGGCCGATCGACAAGTTTGCCGGGCTCGTCATCCGCGCCGGCGGAAAGAAGCTGTCCTGGACACGCGATACTGTCGATGTCTACGCGTTTCACGTGAACGTGCCGAACGGCTCCCGCGTCCTCGATTGCGATTTTCAGTTCCTGTCGCCGGTCGAGACGAGGCAAGGGCGCGTGGTCATGACGCCTGAAATGCTGGACCTCGAATGGAATGCCGTCGCACTTTATCCGGCAGGATATTTCAGCCGCAACATCATGGTACAGGCGAGCGTGAAACTGCCGCTGGGGTGGAAATTCGGGACTGCGCTCGAGACGGCGTCGGGTTCGGGCACGACGACGGCGTTTAAAAACGATTTCGCACGCGCTTTCTTCGGCATCCACGACGGAAGCTACGTGACAGCCACGTACACGTTCGACGACATCGTCCGGGCGCTGAACGGAGTTCTGCCGTACAACTGGTCGCAATTCCTGCGCACGCGCCTCGACAGCGTCGGCCAGCCCGCGCCGCTCGATGGCATTACGCGCGGTGGCTACAGACTGGTCTACACGGACAAGCCGTCCGATTTTGCGAAATCCAACGAGCACACCCGCAAGGTCACCGACCTCCTGTACTCGCTTGGTGTGATCGTCGATGATCGGGAGCACGGCCAGATCGCCGACGTGTTGTGGGACGGGCCCGCCTTCAAGGCGGGCCTGGTCGTCGGAAGCCAGATCGTGGCCGTGAACAGCATGGCCTATGATCCAGACGACCTGAAGGACGCGATCACCGGTGCGAAAGAGATGGGCACGCCGATCCAGCTTCTCATCAGGCGCGGCGACCGCTACAGCACGGTTTCGCTGAACTATCGCGGCGGGCTGCGCTATCCGCATCTCGAGCGCATTCCCGGGACGCCCGCGCTGCTCGACGACATTCTGAACCCACGGCATTAATCGGAAAAAAAGAAGGCTTAACGCAAAGGCCAATAGATTGCGCTCCTTTGGCGCGCAATATCCTTCGTGAGCCTTGCGGTGAATCCCTTTTCTGCGCCCGCCGCGAAACTTGCTCTTTTTTTCCGTGCCACAGAGCATAATTCTGGCTAGAACCGCCAGACCCACGATCTCAGGAGAAAAATCGTTGCGCAGGCTTGACGAGGACGACAGCAAGAAAGCACCGCCGCCGGAGCCGCAGGTCTCGCCGGTTCAGCAGGCGCTGTTCAAGTCCCGCACGGTGCTCATCTTCGGCGAAGTGGACATGAAACTCGCCGAGCGTGTGACGGCGCAGCTTCTCGCCATGGCGTCGGAAAGCGACGCCGATATCCGCGTGGTGGTGAATTCGCCCGGCGGCCATGTCGAATCCGGGGACACGATTCACGATGTGATCCGGTTTGTCGGCCCGCGGGTAAAGATGATCGGCACAGGTTGGGTTGCGAGCGCCGGCGCGCATATCTTTATCGGTGCGCAGCGCGAAAACCGCTTTGCGCTGCCGCAAACGCGTTTTCTGCTGCACCAGCCATTGGGCGGCGTGGCGGGGCCGGTCTCCGACATTTCGATCGAGGCGCAGGAAATCATGAAAATGCGCGAGCGGCTCAATCGTACCATGGCGCGCGAAACGGGGCAGCCGTACGAAAAGGTCGTTGCCGATACCGACCGCAATTTCTGGATGTCGGCGGAGGAGGCGATCGGCTACGGGCTTGTGTCGCGGATCATCAACAGCGAGAAAGAGGTGTGAGCGGACGCGCGCCCTGGTGGCGCGGCGCAACCGTCTATCAGGTCTATGTCCGCAGTTTCGCCGATTCGAACGGCGACGGTGTTGGCGATTTCCCGGGCCTGATTTCGAAGCTCGACTACGTTGCTGCGCTGGGCGTCGACGCGATCTGGCTGTCACCGACTCACCCGTCGCCCAATCGCGACTGGGGCTATGATGTTTCCGATTACGATATCGTCAATCCGGAATACGGGACGGAGGCAGATTTCGACCGCCTGCTGAAGGAAGCGCACGCGCGCGGGTTGAGAATCATGACCGACGAAGTGCTCGCGCACACCTCCGACGAGCACGCCTGGTTCGTCGAAAGCCTAAAAGGCGGAGAGAAAGCAGACTGGTATGTCTGGGCGCCGGCTCGCGAAGACGGCACGCCGCCAAACAACTGGCTGTCGGCGTTCGGCGGCCCGGCGTGGTCGTATCATCCGGCACGACGCGCCAGCTACCACCACAAATTCCTGCGCCAGCAGCCGAAGCTGAACTGGCGTGCGGATGGGGCGCGCGCTGCGGCTCTGGCCGTGCTCGATTCCTGGCTGAAACGCGGCGTCGACGGTTTCCGGCTCGACGTCGCCAATGCGTTTCTTCACGACACAGCGTTGAGGGACAACCCGGCGGTGCCGCAATCGGCGCGCGACGCCAGCTACTGGTCACGCGCCGCCAATATGCAATTGCACAGGCGAGACAGCAATCTTGAAGACAATCTTCAGGTGCTGAACGAAATCCGCATGCGCGTTGAGCGCTATCCGGACCGGTTCGTCATGGGCGAGTTTTCGGAGGACCCGGAGCGCTGCGGTGCGTTTGCATCACCGAGCGAGGGGCTGCATTCCGGTTACAGTTTTCCGCTGCTGCACGCGGACAAACTTGGCCCCGAATTCATACGGGACCATTACCGTACGCTCGCGCGTTTTCCGGCCCATTGGCCGTCGATTGCGTTTTCCAATCACGATGTGATCCGGACGGTGACCCGCTTCGGCGGCGAGAAGGCTCCGCCCGCGCTCGCGCGCCTGCTTCTGGCCCTGCTTGTCGCGCTGCGGGGGACGCTGCTTCTCTATCAGGGCGAAGAGCTCGGGCTCCCGGAAGCGTCGTTGCGCCGCGACCAGATCAGGGATCCGATCGGCGATCTGTACTATCCGCTCTATCGCGGCCGCGACGGCTGTCGCACACCCATGCCGTGGGACGCGGCCGCGCCGAACCTCGGCTTCACTACCGGGTCCCCATGGTTGCCGCTCGCACCGGAGCACCGAGAATTGGCGCCATCGCTCCAGGAGCGCGATCCACAATCGACGCTGTCCTGTGCGCGGCGCCTGCTCGCGGCACGCAGGGAAAGCGATGCGCTCCGGCTCGGCGGTATCGAATTTCTCGACGCACCCGCTCCCGTGCTCGCGTTCCTGCGTACTTGTGCCAATGATCGCGTGTTGTGCGCGTTCAACATGAGTGCCGACGACGTATCGTTCCAGAGCGATCTGCTGCGCCACGCAGTGCCGCTCCCGATCTGCACCGACGAATCCCGCATCGAGGGCGATGTGCTCGCGATGAATCCTTACGCAGCTTTCTTCGCCCACGTTTGAAGTTTGCCTCCCTGCGCAGTGCATGCGGGGAGGACCTGTATGAATCAGCCCGGCTCGCGATAGGAGAGGCAAAAAGCGTCGGTATGAAGCCAGCAGGTTTCGCCTTCCTCGTGCTGATCCTGTCGCAGTGCGCGGACATCTCCTGCTTTCGGAAAGCGCAGGCGGATCGCCTGCAGCAGGCGCGAATTCATCTCAGGGTCTCGGCCGCCGTCGAAATGTACGAAGCTTGCGGGCGTGAGAAATCGTGCCGCGAACGCTCCCTCTCGGCTTCGTGAAATCAGCAGCATGGCACCGTTGCTGCTGCGCGGGTTCGGGCTGTCAATAGTCAACGGAAACAGCAAACGGCCGTCCGGCCGCAATCCCGACAGCCAGCTCGCAAGCGGATGCGTCACGCCGGCAGATACAACGATCAAATCCCAGGCCTCCCTGGAGATGGTCAGCCCGTTGCCAGGGGTGACTGTCACGTTTGGCCAGGCGACAAGCGAGTCCGTGGCTCGCCGCGCGAGTTCAGGACTGATTTCGATACCGGAAACAGTGCCCTTCGAACCAACGATTTCGGCGAGTATGGCGGTATAGTAACCGGTCCCGCAGCCAAGATGCAGAACGCGCTCGCCGGCACGAGGCTGCACGTCTTCGAAGAGCATCGCCCAAAGACTTGGTTGCCCATTGTTGATTTCGTGTTGCTCGTCGAGTGCGATCACCACGTCGTGGTAGATTGCGCTGGGATCGCGTTCGAACGTCTGATATTCCATCAGCGGCCCGCGCATGCGCATCAGGCGTTTGCCGATCCGCCAGGGCGGCGGGCCGACAAACTGCTCGCGCGGCACCCGCGCAAATGCTTCGAGGATTTCCGCCGTGGTGATTCCCGCCGCGACGCGCAAATCTTCGGCAAACCAGTGTCGCGCGCGCTCGACGTCGCGGTCCATCCTGATCATCCTGCCTTGGCGAGCGCGTCGACCACAGCATCGAGCGGCAGCAATACGCAGCGATGCCGGCTCCTGTACTCGGCCGCGCCTGAAAGCACCGCGTAGGAATCGAACGGAGGGCAGGGCGGCGCCGCGCCCGTCTCGAGCATTGCGGCGACACGCGCGTACAGATCTGCGAAGGCGGTTCGATCAACACCTTTGAGGCTCGCACCGAGAATCGAGGAAGAAGCCTGTGCCAGCACGCAGGCTTTTGTCTCGTGCGCCAGAGCAACAATCCGTCCGTCCGAAATCCTGAGATCGACAACGACCTTGTCGCCGCAGGCGGGGTTGAAGGCAAAGCCCGATACATGGGGCGACGTGAGACGGCCTGCCCCGTGCGCATCGGCAGCAAGACGCAGCAAGTCCTTTTGATAGAGCGGGTCGCTCATGGCCGTCGGAGAAATTGTTCCAGTTCTTCGGGCGTGTCGAGGTCGATCAGCGGACCGTCATCATCGACGTCGACCTCGCACACAAGGGGCCAATGCATACGGATAATCTCGCGAGCGCCGATGTCGCCCGATATCGTCTGCAGTTCCGGAAAAAACGCCCGATCGAACAGGACCGGATTTCCGCGCCGACCCCGGGACGCGGCAACGCAAATGGCGTTGCGCTTTTTCGGCTCGTAGGCGGCGATCATTTTGTCGATCACGAAAGGAGAGATTGCGGGCATGTCGCCCAGGAGGATGATCGCGGCGTCGCATTCGGTGAGTACGCTGATCCCGGCCCGAAGAGACGTGCTCAACCCGTCGCGATAGGCCGGGTTGTGCACGATTGCCGCTTCGGTGCCGCGAAGCGCGGCGCCAACCAATTCGTCATCATGGCCGGTGACAACGACAATAGGGCGCGCGGCGCTCGCCTCGATGGACCCGACAACGCGCCGCACCAGCGGCTGGCCGTGGATATCGGCCAGCAATTTGTTGTTGCCCATTCGTGTGGACATGCCCGCCGCCAGAACGACCGCAGCAACGCGCGGACGATCATTCACGCCGTCGGTCCTTGATGCTCTGCCCCATCACCCGCAACCGGGACAGCCCCGGCGCACGCTCTCCCACGAGGGAAGAGGGAGTTTCTGTTACAGTATCGCGAAAGAGCAAGCCCCCTCTCCCCTCGTGGAAGAAGGTGCCGAGCCGCCCCGGCGGCGAGGCGTGTGAGGGGTAGTGCCTAGGCATCCACGGGCTCGCGGGGCAGCGTAAACCGCGCACGCAAACCCCGCTCCGGCCGGTTTTCGAGCGCGATGTGTCCGCCGTGGCCCTCTGCAATCGCCTTCACCAGCGTAAGCCCCAAGCCCTTGCCGCCGGTTTCCGCGCTTCGCGACTCGTCGAGGCGCACAAAGGGCTCGAATACGCGCGAACGATCTTTTTCCGGTATGCCCGGACCCTCGTCTTCGACGACGATGTCGTAGCGGTCCGGAGCTTCCGCCAGACACACATCCGCACGGTTCCCGTAGGCAACGGCATTCTGGATGAGGTTGCGCACGGCGCGACGAATCTCGTTTGGGCGACATTTGAGGGGCGCAGCCGCATGCGCGGACCACGACACCGGCTGGCCCATCTCGTCCAGGTCGGTACAAAGACTCTCGATAAGCGCGGCGAGATCGATCTTGCGCATCTTTTCTCCGCCGGCGCCGCGCCCCGCGGAGAGGACCGCTTCCGTCAGTTCCTGCAGTTCTTCGAGATTTTTCTGGATGCCGTCACGAATATCGTCGTCCTCTATGAATTCCGAATTGATGCGCATCGCGGTGATTGGCGTACGCAGATCGTGTCCGACCGCGATGAGAAGCTGGCGCTGACTTTCAAGCGTTCGCGACACGCGATCCGTCATGCGATTGAAGGCCCGGGCTGCGCGGCGCACATCGTCGGGTCCTTCTTCCGGAACCCGCGGTGCCTGCCCCCCTTCGGCCGCTTCCGTGGCCGCGGCGCCGAGCTGTGAAATCGGGCGGGCGATCCGGCGCGCGACGAAGGCGGCTGCGACGGAGGTGGTCAGCACGGCGACGAGGCCGGCCACGATGACTTCGAGCGGCCAGGGCTGGGGCGCCGGCCGGGAGAATTGGGCGACGAGCTGAGTTTTGCGGACCACCGGAAGCGTCACCTCGACGATCATGCCGCTGCGTGGAATATCCGGACCCGTCGCCGGCAAGAGCCCTTTGTAGATGCTGACCGAGACCGGCAGCTTCTGCTTCGCCACGGGCAGCATCGCGCGCGCGCGCGCCGCATAGCGTGCCTCCTCGTCCGTCATCGGATGGTCGACCGGCTTGCCGTACACCAGCCGGAAGTGCCAGGGGCCCGAACTCATGGTCTTCACCGCGGCTTCGCGCTCCCTGGCGACGATGCCGGCCAGCAGCGTGGCGGCATCGACCGCGCGCTGGACGAGACGCCCGGTGATGTACGACTCGTTCATGCGCTCTTCGGTGGTCGCGAACCAGATCCCGACCGCCGCGTTGGAGACGATGACCGCGGTCGCAGCGACGACAACAAGCTGCGCACCAAGGGTGCGCGGCGAAAGTTGACGGGGCCAGAGCTTCATCCGAACTCGGGATCGACCGCGAACATGTACCCGCCGCCCCAGACCGTCTTGATATAGCGGGGGTTCTTGGGATCCGGTTCGATTTTTTTCCGCAAGCGGCTCACATGATTGTCGATGCTGCGATCGAAGAGATCGGCGTCGCGGCCTTTGGTAAGGTCGAGGAGCTGGTTGCGATTCAGCGCCATTTTGGGCCTGTCGATGAACGCAGTGAGGAGCCGGAATTCTCCGCTCGAAAGGGCTGTCGCCATGCCCTCCCTGTCGATCAGCTCGCGCTGACCCGTATCAAGCGTCCAATCTCCGAATTTGATCCGCTCTGCGACCGGCGCCTTCTGCCGCGGTGGCAGCGCTTGCGTCCGGCGCAGCACCGCTGCGATGCGCGCCACCAGCTCGCGCGGGCTGAAAGGCTTTGGAATGTAGTCGTCGGCGCCCATTTCGAGACCGATGATACGGTCGACCTCCTCGCCGCGCGCAGTCAGGAGCACCACGGGTATCTGGGAGGTGTCGCGAATGTGCCGGCAGAGGCTCAGGCCGTCCTCGCCCGGCATCATGATGTCGAGCACCACCAGGTCAATCGCCGCGCCCTTCATCACCTTGCGCGCGACCTGCGCGTCCGCCGCCGTCGTCGTCCGGTAGCCGTGCTCGCGCAGGTACCGCGCGAGCGGCTCGCGGATATCGCGGGCGTCCTCGACGATCAGCACATGCGGTCTGGCTTCGTCTTTCAGCATTGGTTCGACCCCACCCGAAGATGCAGTTTCGTGAGGCGCCGTGCAATGCGGAATTGTCGCGATCTGTCGCGGATGCCGGGGCCGCCGGTGAAAATTGCGACCAATTGGGGGGTGTACGGACAAAGTTCCGCGACGGACGCGCCTTAACCCTTCACGCCATGGGGAGCGCCACGAGGAGATGACTTCCATGACACCTACAGTCCGTTACAGCCTGCTTCTGGGGGCGGCGCTTGCCGTCGGCACCGGCGTCGCAATCGCGCGAATGGGGAACAGCCCGGCCCAGGCCCCAAAGACGCGCAGCAGTTTCGAGACTCCATCCTATTCCGGACGGGGGCGATTGGCCGAACGGTTTCTCGCCGAATTCGACATCAATCACGACGGCAAGGTCACGCATGACGAATTCAACCGTACGCTTGCGCACGAATTCTCCGACGCGACGAAGGGCGCGCCAACGATGACGCTCGACCAGTACGCGTCGATCCATCTGAAGGACCTTCGCGATCAGGCAAACGATGAGTTTCACCGGATCGACTGGAATGGCGACGGCAAGGTGAGCCAGGACGAGTACATGGCAGCCGAGCGCGAACGATTCGAACAGATGGATCGCGAGGGTACGGGCGTGATTTCGTGCAGTTCGTCGCGCGGCTCGAAATCACAGGGTGCAGCGCCGTCGCGATCGCGAAGCAACGGAAGTCCCGGCGGCCGCGGTGTCGGTTCGCGTGGCCGCTCGAGCCTGTGCTTCTCCGACGATCTCAATCGCGACGGCAAGGTCACGCGCGCGGAATTCGATCACGTGACGCAGCAGGCTTTCAACAGCTTTGCCAAAGGTGGCTTTCTCACGCCGGACCAGTACTATCAGCTCGAGGCAGCCCAATCGCGGGCGATCTCGGCCCGTGTGTTCCAGCGTCTCGACCGGGACCGCGACGGCAAGCTCACGCTCACCGAATTCGCAAGTTCGCAGGAACGCCTGTTTTCGCGGCTCGACAAGAACAATGATGGCGTGGTGACAGAGGACGAGTTGACATCGTCACGACGCAATCGGGTCGCCAGCCGCAATTAGGAACGGGGGGAAGTCCCCGTAACGGCTGTCGCGCGGATGTCGGATCGCTCCCAACCGGCGTCCGCGCGCAGCCTCATCGTCATTTCGGCGATGATGGAAATGGCGATCTCCGCGGGGGAGCGTGCGCCGATCGCAAGCCCGACGGGACCGTGAATGCGTGCGAGCCGGTCCTCGTCCACGCCCAGCGCCCTGAGACGCGCGAGGCGTGCCGTATGCGTCTTTTTTGACCCCAGCGCGCCGATGTAAAAGCAGTCCGAATTCACCGCAGCAATGAGCGCAGGATCGTCGATCTTGGGATCGTGCGTGAGAACGACGACGGCGCTGCGCAAACCAAGTGGTGCCTTTGCAATCGCCTCGTCGGGCCAATCCTGCGACAGGAAGACGTCGGGAAATCGTTCGGACGTCGCAAATGCCCCGCGCGGATCGATGACGGTAACCCGATAGTCGGCAAGCATGGCCATCCGCGCGAGCGCCTGCGCAATGTGGACAGCGCCCACGATGCGAAGATCCGGCGGCGCGTTGTGCACTTCGAGGAACCATCGTCGGCCGTCGATTTCCACGCTGTTGCTGCGGTCGCTCCGCGCCGCTTCCGCGCCTGCACGTACAAGTTCCGACGCGTCATCGAACGCGTCGATCAGCCGTTCTTCTCCGGACGAAAGCTCGAGGGCTCGTACAATCGGCCGGCCGCGCGCACGCGCCTTGCGGAGTGCATGCAGCGTCTCGCGCTTCACCGCACTTCGCCTCCCCCGCGCGGCAAAACAGAGCACGACGGGGCGACCCGTGCTCGGGATGAGCGCATCGGCACGCGGAGGCGCGGAGCCGCGGAGGAAAAACCGAACCGCCAGAGCGCCAAGGCGCCCGGGTGCCTATTCGTTCGCAGGAATGCTTTAGAGCCGATGGAATTGTAGCGCTTTTCCTGGCGCGCCTTTGGCGCGCGGTTGTGTCCTGGCGCCTTTTGCGTATTGGCGGTCTGACGTTCTTCGCCTGTGCGTCTCCGCGTGAGCAACTTTTCCTCCTTCGCCCTTGCGCATCGCACGTGGTTACTCCACCCGCTCCACGACCACGTCGATCTGTCCGCCGCAGGCGAGTCCCACCGACCAGGCGGTCTCGTCGCTGACGCCGAAGTGAAGCTGCCTTATTTCTCCGTCGCCGATGGTCTGTACGGCCGCATCGATCGTTGCACCTTCGACGCAGCCTCCCGAGATCGATCCGACGAATGCGCCGTCTTCGCGCACCGCCAGGTGGCTTCCTGCCGGGCGGGGCGCGGAGCCCCAGGTCTTCACCACCGTTGCCAGCGCCACGCCGCGGCCGTCGCCCAGCCAGCGCTCGACGGTATCGAACAGTTTTTCTTCGTCGCTCATGGTGTCATCGCCGCTGCGACGGCCCGTTTGGCCATCACCGTCACGAGATGGGCGCGGTATTCGGCGGAAGCGTGCAGGTCGCTGTTGAGATCGCCCTCGGCAACGGAAATTCCTCCGACCGAAACCGGCTCGAAATTCCGCCGGAGCGCTTCCTCCATTTCCGGGACGCGGAACACGCACGGTCCGGCGCCGGTCACCGCGACACGCACCGTGGAATCGATTTCGGCGACGAAAACACCGACCACGGCGTAATGCGACGCCGGGTTGCGGAATTTGGCATAGCCTGCGCGTCGCGGAACGGGAAACCGGACCTCCGCGATGATTTCGCCGTCTTCCAGCGCGGTCTGAAACAGGCCGAGAAAATAGCCATCCGCCGGAATCGCCCTTCTTGTCGTGATAATCTCCGCGGCGAGCGCCAGCACAGCCGCCGGGTAGTCCGCAGCCGGATCGCTTGTTGCGAGTGAACCGCCGAGCGTCCCCATGTTGCGCACGGCCGGGTCGCCTATCTCGCCGGCCAATCCGGCGAGCGCGGGAATTCCTCCGTGTACAAGCGCGGACGCCGCGACATCGCCATGCCGCGTGCCTGCACCGATCACGATGGATCCCTCGCGCTCTTTGATAAACGAAAGCTCCTCGAGCCGACCGATATCGATCAGATCGGATGGTGCGGAGAGCCGCTGCTTCATGGCAGGGATCAGCGTTTGCCCGCCGGCCAGGAATTTTGCCTCCGATGCTCGGGCAAACATTGCCTGTGCCTCAGCGAGGTTCGCAGCGCGGTGATAATTGAAAGCGTACGGAATCATGCCGCCATTTCCCTCGCCGCGGCTTCGATGGCATCGACGATATTCTGATAGCCGGTGCAACGGCAGAAATTGCCGTCGAGCTCGCGCCGGATCGCGTCGCGGTCGTTCGCCCTGCCGCGGCGGATCATGTCGAGCGCGCTCATGATCATCCCGGGTGTGCAGAAACCGCACTGGAGCGCGTGATGCTCGCGAAACGCTGCCTGCACGGGATGCAGATTGCCGTCGCGGGCCAGTCCCTCGATGGTCGTCACATCCGCGCCATCTGCCTGCCGTGCGAAGATCGAGCACGACTTCACCGCGCGACCGTTCATGTGCACGACGCAGGCGCCGCACTGGCTGGTATCGCAGCCAATATGCGTTCCCGTCAGCCCAAGCGTCTCGCGCAGAAAATAGACGAGCAGTGTGCGGTCTTCGACCTCGGCGCTTTTTCGCTCGCCGTTTACGGTCATGCTCACCAGCGGCATGGCTCAATCCGGAATTGTCTGCTTTGCGACTGTTGTCGGAGCGCGTGGGCCGGTCAAGACCAACTCAAACCGCTACGCGAAACAGCACCAGAAGAATGACGATCACCCCGATGAGACCGGCCACCCAGATTTCCGGCCCCAATCCTTCGCGCGAACCAGCCTCGATCGGCGCCTGTTCGTCGACCAGAGGAGGTGGAGCAACCGGCTTGATCGGCTCGCTCTCGTCGGCTGGCGCCACTGCGCCGATCTGTGCTGCGAAACGCCCGAAAAAATCGTCCGCAATCTGTTTGGCGGCGCTGTCGATGAGCCGCTGACCGACCTGCGCCAGTTTGCCGCCGATGCTTGCACGCGCGACGTAGGAAAGCACGGTGGCGTCGCCCTTCGGCGCAAGCGTCACTTCCGCTTCGCCGCGCGCAAAACCCGCGACGCCGCCCTGGCCTTCACCTCTGAGAACGCAACGCCGTGGCGGATCGAGTTCGCTCTGCCGTATGACCGCCTTGAAACTTGCCTTGACCGGACCCACGCGAAGTGTTGCGACGGCGTCGAAGCGATTGTCGTCCGTGCGGGTAAGGCTTTGGCATCCCGGCACGCAGACTTTGAGCACGGCCGGATCGTTCAACGCGTCCCAGACCGTTTGGGCGGGTGCGGCAATTGGGTAGCGGCCCGTGAATTCCATGGTTCTGGTTCAAGTTTGCTTGGCAAGCGGTTGCGGGATCAATGAATTATCGCCGGCGCCAATTTTGCGTGACGTTTCGAACAGAATTTCGCCCAAGTTCTTTAACCTTTGTGAAGAACGTGTTAAAGTGCGCGCTTTCAAGTTTCATGTCTGAAGAAAATAAGCGTCGGGGGAGGGGATGGAAATGCAAGTCGCATCGCCTGGCGGAACGGGCGAGACGTTTGAAATTGCCGGCTCGATCAAATGGTTTGACCTCGCGAAGGGGTACGGTTTCATCAAACCGTCCGTGGGTCAGCAAGGAGATATACTCCTTCACCAGAGTTGTGTACGGCAGTCCGGATTCAAATACGCCCACGAGGGCGCACATGTCGTGTGCGAGGCTGTGCAGGGACCGAAGGGGCTTCAAGCGCGGCGTCTTCTGCTGCTCGACAATTCCATGGCGGCTGCATCGGTGCAGGCACCGGAACGGCCGGGCCGTTACAACGTGGTGCCAAAGGGCCCGCCCTTCGAAGCGACCGTCAAATGGTTCAATCGCGGCAAGGGATACGGCTTCGTGTCGCGCGGACCCGATACGCCCGATATCTTCGTCCATATGGAGATGCTGCGCCGCTCGGGCATGCGCGAATTAAAGCAGGGGCAACGCGTGCGCGTGCGCGTCGGCGATGGACCCAAGGGCGAACTCGCCGCGGAGATCACACCGGCGGAAGGATAGAAACGCCCGCGCTTTCCGTGCCACACTCCTCGCGCAATTTGAACCGCGCGCGTAACGACAATGCCCAACCGTGCTTTCGCGGCCGCCGTACTTCTGTGTGCGCTGCCGTTTTCCGCTGCCGCTGTACCGACAAGTCCCAACGGCAAGCTGCCGGTGACCGCGGTCATCATCGATACAGAGCATGGTTCGGCGAAATTTCAGGCGGAAGTCGCATCCGATCCGGTATCGCAGGAAAAGGGGCTGATGTTTCGCAAGAGCATGGCGCCCGACGCCGGCATGTTGTTCGATTTCCACAAGCCTGATTTCCAGACCTTCTGGATGAAGAACACGCTCATTCCGCTCGACATGATCTTCATCCGCGCCGACGGCACGATCTCATCCATTGCGCCAAACGCGACGCCGCAGTCGGAAACACCCATTCCATCCTACGAGCCGGTGCGTGCGGTACTGGAGATCAGCGGCGGCCGCGCGGCGCAGCTCGGCATCCTGCCCGGCGAGCACGTACACGCCGCCATCTTCGGCAACGTGGCGGCTGGGAAGAAATGAACAGCGAGCCATCGCCATTTTATCTATGTACAAAAAGAGACACGCCCGCTCATCGCGGGCTGCATGCCGCGCCGCCAGAACGGATCGTCCGCCTCCGGCATTGGTTTTGGCATCGCGTTATTGGACCTCTCGGGTCCAATTGGGCCTGGTCTACGGAAGGGATGGCCGCGGAAAATCAAACTGACCCGCTCCTGAGCGGGTGCCTCAGTTGAAGCCTTTTTGACGAACGTGTATGCACGTCATTATCGGCCCAAATGACCGAGTTCGGGGCGTGGCGCAGCCTGGTAGCGCATCTGCTTTGGGAGCAGAGGGTCGCGTGTTCAAATCACGCCGCCCCGACCAATGAAATCAAGGGTTTTTCGCATATCGGCCGGGGATGAGAATTTGGCGTGGGTGACTTTCGTGGGTGACTTTTCGGTGGCGTTGTTCCTGCCGTGTTTCATCTTTTGGCGCAGCGCGTTCCTGTCTCGTACGCGCGTCACGCCTTGCCTCCGATAATCAGTTTCAGGGAGTTGCGGTCGCTCGCGGCGCTCGCCGCCTTCCGCTTCTGAGCATCGCCAAGACTCACGTATCGCTCCGTTGTGCGGTACTCGGAATGGCGTCCCATCTTCTGCGCGGCGAGCGGTCCAACGGTCTCCGCGATGTGGGTAAGGAACGCGGCGCGCACGTCGTGAAAACGATAGCGCCGGCCGAACTCAGCCTCGATCTTCCGCATGGCAGTCTTCCATGCAGTCTTCGGCCTCTTAATCGGCTCCCAACGCTCAAGGAGCTTGTTTGTCCGCGGGCGCTTCCATGTGATGAGGTGATCAACGCCGCGCTCCTCCGCTTGCGAGGCGAGACGCCCGAGGTACTCCATCGCCAGTTCAGAGCCGGGCAGGAAATCGTCCTCGTCGTCCTTCACCTCGGCGGCGTCAAGCCACACGCCTTTGGCGTCAAAGTCCACCTTGTCCCTTTTCAGCCCGAAGACCTCGCCCTTGCGGAACCCGAACAGCAATGAGACGGCGGTAGCCTCAATGACATGCTGCGGGAGTATCTCGAACAGCCGCGTCAAGACCGGCTCCGGGATCGGCCGCGGCTTCCTCTTCAATTCATCGAGGTCCGTGATGTCTGGCAAGTCGACGAGCACGCGTTCGCGCGTGATAGGATCCCGCATCTTGTGCGCGCGCTTAAACACTCCGCGAATGACTTGGAGGTAGCGGTTCACCGTCGATGGGCTGTGCATGCGATCAGATTTCTTCCAGAACTTTTCGTTCTCGGGCGCGCTCGCGTCGCGCTCGGCTCCGCCAGCCCATATCATCATCGGCTGCTCAAGGAGGTGCTGTTTGAAATCGTCTATCCGCGCCTCACTGATTCCAGCAACCGGAGTCTCCGGTCCAAAGAATTTCAGCGTCTCGACAACGTGTCGGCGGCGCGTGGGCCAGTATGGTTCCGTCTTCCATCCGCGAACGAGGTCTCGCACGATCTCACCGAGCGTCGTGGTACCTGGATTCGGTAGGTGTTTCTTGGCCTCGCCAATGGCGCGCCGCGCTACCGCCTCGGATTCGGTTGCTGCCCGGCGCGACTTTACGGGTACGCCGTTCTTGTCAAGGCAATAGCCTCTGTACCTCTGGCCGTCCCGAATGAAATCGTAGCGCCAGCGGTCCTTGTCCTTGTCGAAGCAAACTGTCATTGGCTCCCCTGTGGTGATTCACAACGGGGCTACCATAGACCCTCTGCTTTGAGTTCCGCAAGTGCCTTGTTGAAGGCTGTCTTTTGAGCCTTGTTTTTCGCCACTTTGGCCGCCAGTCGGCGGGCGGCCATCTTCTGGCGCGCTCGGTATTGCTCGACAGAATCGGCGTGAATGCGGATTTGGCCGCCAAACCTCTCAGCCTCGATCTCGCCGGCATCGATAAGGCGTCGCACGGTGTATCGCGACACCCGCATGACCGCGGCAAGGTCGTTAATGGTCGTAACCTGACGCGGCATTAGGCGGCCTTTCTGGCCTCCGCCATCGACAACATGCGCGTGAGGTAGTGCCGGAATTGCGACTGGTTGTTCTTCATCGCGCGCGGGCACGAATGGCCTTCGCGTGGCAACGACCATTTGCCAGTCCCGCCGTTCGGGAAGCGGAAGAGAACGCGGTCGTGGCCGGTGCCGTCCACCTCTGTACCAAGGAACGCCAGGCCGCGCTTGGCAAGCTCTGACCGGATGAAATCCGGCACTTTGGCGACGCTAACCATGCGGGTTCGGCCCTACCAGCACGTCGGCTTCCTCCATCAATTCCGCGAACGGCGAGTCCGGGTCTCTGATCTCGGGCCAGCTATACGCGTCCGCTTCGTTGCGGAACTCGCGCAAGCACTCCTCAAGCTGCGCCTCACGCAAGGCGAGATACAGGATTTGATCGAACGCTCGGTTCACAATGCTCGCGTTCGTGTACTCTCCGAACGACTCAAGCCGCCAGCCGAAGCGCCGGAGCCTATCCAAGAGGTCAAGGATGTTGGCCGCTTCCGACAGCAATTCCTTTTGAATGGCCCCTTCCGCACGATCGAGCGCGGCTTGGTACGTCTTATTGCTTTCATCGGCGCGTTGGAACAGCCCGCGTCGACGCCACGGCCAACGGAATTTCATGCGGCCTCCGCGAGGCGATGTGACCGCGGCGTGATCCCGTGCTGCGGACCATCGTCTTTGACGTGATAGCCGTGGCCGTCCGGCCCGACGTTCCACTTGCGCTCGCGGTTGATCGCCATCTTGCGGTCGACCTCGGCAACGATGTCGTACCCGAGCTTCCCCGCCGTAATACTCATACAGTCGGCGATTTGTTCGAGTGGGTTGCCTTCGCCTCGAACGCCGTCGTAACCGTGCCGCAATGTGAGGCAGTACATGACGTGCGCGAGCTTTTGGTTGCCGGCCGCCGCATAAGCCTGTGCATCATCGATGCAGCGCACGCCCGGCTTGAGGCCGCCATAAGTCGTCCAACTCAGAGATAGCCCCATACGAACCGCCAGCCTCGCGAGCACAATAAGCACGTCGGCGCATTCCTCGGCCGCCTTCTTCGCGTTGCCTTGCGCGATCTCTTTCAGCGCCTCGGCCATTTCCTCGTTCGCGCGCGTCGCGACGCGGAAATCCGAACTCGACTCGCCGAATGTGGCGAGCGCCCAATCCGATATGCTCTGTGCTGTTTCGTGCATGGCGGCCTCTTCTGATCCGGCCGCTACTGTGCCGCGGCGGACTCCCGATAGCCTGACCAATTCCACACAGGATCCGCGCCAAGCTCCTTCGCAACGAACCCGATGTGCGCCGCAAGCTCCTCGGCACTGACGCGTGAGGGCAACGGCTCCGGCCGCTGCATGGCTATACGGTTTTCCGTGTAATCGACCGTTATGCGCTTTTCCGTATCGAGCGCCATTTTTGGTTGCCGCGCGCCGGTGAGTTCACCGTACAGGCGGGCGGTCAATTCGGCGTCGATGATCGCTCCGTGCTTTGTGCGGCCGCTCAAATCGATCTTGAAGCGTTTGCAAAGCTCGTCCAGGCTGTAGCGCGCGCCCGGAACAACGCGCTTCGCGACATCGATAGTGTCGATCACGCGCCCGCTCTCAATGATCGGCCTGCCGGCGCGGCGAAGCTCGGCATTCAGAAAGCGAACGTCGAACGGCGCATTGTGCGCGACGACCTTGGCGTCTCCGACGAATGCCAAGAACTCGTCGACGATCTCGGCGAACCGCGGCATGCCTTGCAGGAATGTCTCGGTGATACCATGCACTCGCAACGCGCCATCCGGTACGTTGCGCTCGGGATTGATGAAACGGTGCCACGTCTCCCCTGTCGGGATGTGGTCCGTCATTTCAACGCAACCGATTTCGATGATGCGGTCTCCATCGGCCGGGTCAAAGCCCGTGGTCTCGGTGTCGACCATCACCTCGCGAATAGGTGAAGCGGGTTCCTTGTCGTTCGGAACACGGGGCCTCGACTCTGGCCCGGCTGCACGGCTCGTGCCGCTGCTCGCTTCGGTATGGGGAGTCCAATGGCTATGCGCCGCGTACCGCGCTGCCTCCCGCTCTCCGCTCTCCACCTCTCGCGAGGTGGATTCACAAAACTCTGCGTACGTGTCGCAATGGCACGGCTCCGGCGCACAATAGCACCCAAGGGCCTGGTCTTTGCACTCCCGCAACACGCGGGACCGGAACGCCGCCTGCTCGGGCGCATAGAACCACTCCCGGTGCTTGCGGATTACGGTCTCGCGGTCGCCGTCGCGGCCAATGACAAACTGGTTGCCGAATGGTCCGTCACGGCTGCAATTCACGTAATCGCTGCCGGTGGTCGTTTTGATGTTGACGACCGTGGTGCTCATGCAGCGAGCCGAACCGCTACCGCCTCTCCTTTGTCGTGATAGAACCCGGTTCCTGCTGCCGCAAGTTTGGCGAATAGCTTGGCGGGTGACAGTGTTGACATATAATGTCCGTCCTCGCTTCCGCGCATGTAGTACCGCCACGTTCCGCTCGCGCTCTCCTGTGGCACGATACTTTCAATGGCGTCGACATTCACCCAAACCGGAGCCGCGCCATTGGTACGTGGTATCTCGACAAACATCATCATGGTCCGGCTGCCCTCGCGAGTTCCGCTACGTTGCGGTGTTCTCGCGCCGCGCTTCCCAACGCAATATCGCGCAAGCAGTTAAAGTTCTTCGTGAGACGGGCTTCCGCCTCAATCTCGGTTGCCCTGATCAGATTCCAGGAATGCACCAATTTTTCGCAATCCTCGAAGCTGCCGGCGAACACCACGCGGTTCGGGAACGTGAAGCTCGATGAGTGCTCGCGGCCGTCCGTCTTGTCGAAAAACACACGCACGTCCGTTACCTTGGTCGCCCGGTGCATCCGCAAGAGTTTGGCGTCGGTGCGCGCGGGCACAACAAACCAGTCGCCCGGTGTGACAATCATGTTCCGATGCCCTCGTGCGCTCGGGCGTCATCAGCCGCGGCGTTGCGGCGCATCGCGTACTTTACGCGAAGCGCGGTGTAGTCCTTGGCCTCCTCGTTGCTGATGCGCTCGTACTCTTCGCAAAGCCACTTGCACGCGGCCTCAGGACCGACGAAGACAACCTTGTCGCGGCTTGCGAACCGCTCGCGCTCCTCGTTCCATCCCTTGCCTTTGTAGTACACGCGGTTCTCGGTAACCCGCACCACCTCGCGAACCTCGATATGGTTCGCGTAGGTGAAGAGGCAAATGTGCTGCCCGGCCTCCACACGGAGAAGATTCGTCTTCGGCGTCATTGACACCCCACAAAAAGCGCGGCAAATGCCAGCGCGAAAATCACCACCATTACGGTCAGTCCCGTCACCCACGGCCGCCGCTCAAACGGCGTGGGAGCGCCGCGGGTGACGAGTCTGCCGTACGTCATTTGCCGTCAACCCTCTTCCCGGCTTCGAGCACCGGAAGCTGCGCTTCTGTCGGCACGTAAATCACCTGATCCTTGGTGTTTTCGAGGCCATTGACGAACAAGTAGCGCAAGTACGCCTCGTTGTTCTTCAAGCTGTCACCGATGATCTTGTTGGCCTGTGCCACGCCGCGGGCGCGGATCACCTCGGCCTGTGCCTCATACGTGGCAGCCTCGGCCTTCGCCTTCGACTGCTGCACGACCGTCTGTTTTGAGTAGGTCGCTTGTGCAAGCCCGGCCTCGCCGCTCAAGCGCGACTCGTAAACATTGTACTGCGGACAGCCATAGAGGCCGCCGCAAAGCAGCACGATGACGCCGATGACGCCGGCCGCGCCAAGTCCAAATCCTACTCCTGAACCTTCCATGTTTACTCTCCTCTATTGTTCGCACGGACACGTTTTGTCCGTGCATCCGTATCGTTGGTCGTATGGTGGCTTGTGCTCGTGGTCGGCCGCGATTGGCGGGTCAGCGTTGGGCACCGGCATGATGTCGACGATGTGTCTGGCGTATCCGTCGAAGCCATCGAAAGTGCCGCCGCAAGCGCACTGCCAACGCGGGCCGCATGATCCGCTGCACAGATAGTGGCCGCGGTAATGGTGTGGCACGGCCGATGTCAAACCTTCCGCGGGCAATATCTCCGGTGTTCCCGTGAAATCGCGAGAGACAGGCTGCTCCATTGGGTCATGCTCGGGCGTGCAGTACACTTTCTCCTCAACGCGCAAGATGAGGAATTTGCGGCCGCGGTGCTTCTGTGCCAGGCGCTCGGCCTCGGCCGATACCTTCCCGTAATCGGTGTGGAAAAACGACGGGTTACGACCGTGTTTCGTCCAGATGCAGAACGTCGGCTGTTCTTTTTGCTCGTGGCAAATCATGGGTCTATCCTCATTCCGGCGCGAATGGCGATCTCCGTACCATCTGGCACAATGAACACCTCGCGATAGCAGTTCATGTCGGCTGTGCAGTGATGGCCGTTGGCAGGCGAGACCATGCCCCCATCGTCTGTTTTCATCATCGGGAACATGCCGCCCTTCGCTGTTATCCAGAACCCATTGTCCTGGCCGCACGTCTTCCCATTTGGTCGGTACAGGATCGGGCGTTCGCGTCTCGATGGCGTTCAGCCGCCTCATCGCCTGAACTCGCTGCCGCTATCCTCGAAGCCCTCGCGCATCGGCGCGCCGTGCTGCTCCATGCACGCGACGCCAAGCGCCGTAACCTTTCGCAAGGTGTGCAACGCGGCCGGTGGAGCGGAGCGGTCAGGCGTCCACGTTCGCGACAGGATTTCGCGCGCCTCCGTAAGATAGCTCTCCATGTAGAGTACAAATTCCTCCACGGAATGCGGGCGCACCTCGCCCTCCGGCGTGCCAGCCGCGTTTGCGCGCGACTCCTGATAGTCTCGCTCGCTGCACAGTGCCGCGAACACTCTCCCGCGACGCATTGCGCGGTTCACTCGATCTTTTAATGTTGTCATGGGTTACTCCTTGGTGTGCCGTCTGGATGTCTGGTGATGGCGATGCACGCCCACATGGCGACGGTGCGAAGCGTGCGGAGCACGTACGTCTTGTCCGGGCCGTCCGGTAGCGCCCCTTCCAGCGTATCGCTGTATTCCTTCGCTGCCGCTCTGACTCGGTTCATGCGGTCCCGCTCCTCCTCGGATGGGATGAGATAACTGTACGTGCTGCTGTGCATTTACTTTCTCCTTTGGTGCGGCTGGCCCAAACCCTTTGACGCACCACGCGCTCATTGTCGGTTGGTGCCAGATGATTCCGCCGTCGCATCGGATGATGTCGGGCTGCCCCGGAAGCATCGGCTCCATCGCGGCCTGCGCGTGCTGGTGTGGGGGAAAGAATGCGCTGAACGCACCTCCTGCCAGGATGCCCGCGACAAGCGCGATGGCGACGTTGCTATTCATCAACGTGAACCTCCACGGCCGCGAATGAGGCGTTGTCACCCTCTTGCGAGTAGATATCAGACATTACCTTTTCCATTGCCTCTTCGTCGGTCTCTGCCCCGACGAATGAGGTGATCTTTCGCGTTACCGTATAGACGGCGTGTACCTTCCACCTTTTCACCAGTTCAGCCCCGCCATAAACGGGCCAAAGAACAGACCGAACCCGCGTGTGTCGCCCTTTGTCGACCATGCCGCTCCGATGATGAACATGGTCCAGTCAAAGTTCGTGATGATTGCCACGCTCTTGCGGATCGGGATTCGCATTACGCGGCCTCTGCCATTACGCGCGGAGGAACGTCCAACCCGTTCGCGGTGGTGATCTTCCCGCGCGCCATCTGACGAAGACGGCGCTCGATCTCCTGCTTGCCTTGGTGCGGCATGTACTTGCTGGTCGGGCGCTTCCATCGCGAGCCGCGCACCTCCCACGGCCGCATGAATTGCCCGTCGAAATTGTGCGCTCCTGGGCAGAGCGCGAGCGCCATCGCCATTTTGGCCGCGAGCCTATTCATTTAGGCGGCCTTGCGAATGTTGGCAGCATGGCTGATCAGGCTCAGTCCCGCGTCCGGCACGATGCACTCGCCGTGCTCATTCCAGCGCAGCACGTCCAACTCGCGGTTGCCATTGGCGCTGTAAAGCTCGGCATAGAAGCGATAGTCGTCGCCCCAAATAACCGACATTTCGGCTTTGCTCAGTTCGGCAATGACGCCCGTGACGCGGCCGTTGTGCGTCACATAAATCTCGCCAGGATGCACGCGGATCGCGGCGCTCACGATGTCAAACTCGCTGGCCTGGTTCGGGATCGCGTCGAATTTGCCATCAGCCGTCCAACACATTGCCACGCGACCAACGGCTGTCTCGACGATGGCGGACCACACGAACACGCTGTGGCCTGTGAGTTGCATCGGGCCTGTGATCAGGCCGGCGCGCAAACGATAGCGGCCGCCAACCTTGATCGTGAATGATCGCTTGTCCTCGTCCGGCAATCCGAGCCGGTCGTCGTTCGCATCGAACGAGCACTCTTTCGGCTCTGGCGGAGTCCATCCGAGCGATAGGAGTTTCTTGACGGCTGCGCGCGCGATTGGCAGCGCATCCTCGGGAAACACGCACAACCCTTTCTTCTCTGACGCTCGCACGATTGCATTCGCGACCTTGCGGTCGTGTTGGAATTTCGGCTTCACTTTTGGTATTCCCCTTCGTGTTGGTGTGGTGATCCACAACGCCTTGCCCGCGCGCAAGAAACACGGTGCGCGGCGCGAGCGCAATTCAAAATCGATGATGTCGCGCTTTTGTCGTCATGTGCTCGCGGGAACTGAATTGCCGTTCGCGCGTGGTGATGCTCTTATATGCGGGTCGCGTGCGTCGGGTGCCGGTTCAAGTCCGGCTGTGGCAAAGAGTCGTGAGAGTTACCCTGACGCCCGCTCTCTCATGGTGGCAACAAACATGGAGGCAACAATGACGCCGCGGCATAGCTAAAGCGGCTTCGATCTGATCAATGCTCCAATGTACCAACGCGGCGGGTGTCGGCAACGGCCCCGCCGCTTCTCATTTCATAATCGATTCTGGAATTTGTGACCGCCGTGACCGGCTGTGACCGGTAAGTGGTCACACGATAAGGCTAAGCAGCACAATTACAATTTCGGCTATCTGTACGTTTGTGACCGTGTGACCGGAAAACCGCACACATATACCCACACGAACCACCCTCGATTCCTCATTCACGCTCCACTGACGCGCATCAATTCATCCCCTCGCGTATATCTCCCCCCTCTTATCATCATCATTTTGGTCACAGATAGAGATAGATAAGGAAAATCAAGGGGTTATCGTGTGACCAAAAGTGTGACCGCGTGTGACCGGGTAACAGAATCGGTCACAAACGTACAATCGACAACCAGACACGACCGAACACGACCATTTGCGACCAGTTGCATCCACCTGTAACCTAACGCATCCGAACATAGCACTCCTTCTACGGTGAAATTTCGCACGAACGCGCGCCTTACTCTGGCGCATGGAATCCGTAGCGAACCTCGATCACCCTCAGCACGGTATCGAATACCGTACGGTGCATGGCATCGATCTGTTTCGCTGCGAGCCATACAAGGTCTCTCTGTCGCGCGCCGCATGCGCTCAACGGTATCTCGAAGCTGAAACCGCAACGAAGCGCGCGGCAGAGAAACTCCTGCATTGTCGCGGCTGTGCCATCGGTGCCTTCCATGCCGGCGTCGACCAGACCCATTTCAATCGGTTCTATGACACGCCGCTCTGCCCGCGTTGCCATAAGACATGGCTCCGGCTGATCGGTTCGCGTGTTTGTGTCTCTTGCTACAACCGCGAGCGAGAATTTGAGCGCGGGATCAATGCCAAGGGCAAACGTCCCGCTGGCGTCCGGCCGATTTATCTCATGTCGATCAACGCGCTCGCTGACGGGAAGCTGATCACGCTTACCGACAAGGCGCACAATCGAACCGAACTCGTGCTGCGCGTCATGCGCACGACTCCCGGCCGCATCATCCCGTTCGCCAATTATCCGCTCGATCACGTCAAGCAGGGGAGGCTCCTGTGAGAGGTGGCGGAAGGGGAGGGCACGGTTGGAGCCTCACTGATCACGTCTGCATCGAGTGCATGCACGGCGCGATCCTCACAAAAATTGGCCTCGATGGCCTCCCGCAATCGATGTGCTCGTGCTGCCGCGCGAAAGCAAAGAACGGTGACGTGAAAGAACTCTGCTGGTGCGGCGCGACCTTCTCCGACGTGAAGCGCGGGCCTGGCAAGCGCAAGGGGGCAAGCATGGGTTTTCGGTGCGTCAAGAATCCAAACCGCGGGCCTCAATGCCCGCTCTACATCGTGGCGGCCGAAATTCCCGCGCCGCGTCGGCAGAACGTCGTCGACGTCGCGACAGCGATCCAAAACCACAAGAGCATTACCGCGCGCAAGGACGCTCCGGCTCCTGACACGCTGCCACTGTTCGGGGGCGTGTGATGTTCCGAACAGAATCGCAAGTCAACGTCTCCGCGCCGTCGCTGCACTATCGCAAACTGATCAAAAGTGAAAAGCAGTTTGAGGTGCTTCGCGATGGTCAGCCATCGGCCGGGTTCCTGTTGCGCGACAAGCCCAAGTTCAAGGGCGGCCGCATCATCCTCGGCAGTGTGCATATGCCGATGGTCAACGGCGATCTCGCGCCGCTCTTCGATTGGATGCTCGAACGTACGCTCGGCTTCATGCCGACTTATCTTTTCATTCTCGACGGCGAGTATTGGGACAAGGGCACGGAGACGGAACGTGAAATCCTCATGTTCCACGAAATGTGCCACTGCGACCAAGCGCGCGATGAATTTGGCGCGCCGCGCTTCAACCGCGCGACTGGCGAACCCGTCTGGCGGCTGATCGGGCATGACATCGAAGAGTTCAACGCTGTTGCCGCGCGCTATGGGGAACACTCGGAAGATGTACGGCGGTTCGCGGCCGCCCTGAAACAGCATGCGAGCGGCAAATGAATGCGCTCGTATTGCCCGACCTCTTTGAGGCTCTCGAAACCAAGGCTCCGGCCATCGCTGGCAAGTGGAACGAAGCGGTCTTTGAGGTGCTCGAACGCGAGTACCTCGAATGCCCTTCAAACGGGTGCCATTGGCCGTCCGGCCATCCTGACACGGTGCTTTTTCGGCTCTGCAAGAAGCCTCGGCAGGCGGGGAGTCCATACTGCGAAAAGCATCATTTGATGGCCCACGTAAAACTCAAGAAACGGGGGAATAGTGAATGAAGCCGTATTTGTTCACTATTCAATAGTGACAGAATGTCACGAATTTAGCAGTCGAAGGGGTGTCAGTCATGGGGTGTGTTTGTCAGGAGTGCGGGCAGCTTTTGCCGAAAAAGCTAGGGGTGGTGGTGCGCGGGAAGCGTGTATCCCGTGGTGCCGCGGCCGTGGACCTTACGCCGAACGGCGTGCGCCTAGTGGAGCGCCTGGCCGCGACGCCGGGGCCGGTCAGCATCGACGCTCTGGCGGACGAGCTTTACGGCAACCGGACCGGGGACCGGAACGAGCGGGCGTGCGTCCACAAGGTGGTCTCGATCGCGCGACCTCGGCTTCGCGCCGTTGGCCTCGACATCCGGCCGGCGCTCGGTGGGGGCTGGTATGAGCTTGCCGAGGCGGCCTGAATAGAAAACGAACCGTTCAGCATTTCCCGTATAACAGTGTTTATGGGAAATATTAACGAGTGGAATTGCGAGCAATATCAAGGGGTTAGCAGAATGGACGGCGGAATTTCCCATAATACGGCGCTTTGCGGCACAGAATCACAACATCTAGGGGGTGCTGTGCGCCGGGAGCGGCCCATTTCGGCGGCCGCGCGCAATGCCCTGATCGAATTTGAGAGGGGCCAAATCATCGGGGCGAACCGTAGCACAATCGCGGAGATCGCGCGACGGGTTCGCATCGGCCGGGACGCCGCGGCTGCCACTGGCGCGCCTAACATGGCCTGGCTGCTCGACGCCATCGCGGACGCGCTCGACGGGAATTTCGACCGCATCGCACCGGAGCGCGGGCAATGACCGGCGTGCTGCCAGAGACCGCCGTGGCGCGCCGCGCGCGGGAAAGCGGCGCTGCGTTGTCGACCGCGCTCAAGACGCTGGCGGACGGTCCGGTCCCGGCCGAACGGCCGTCGACGTCGCGCATCCCGCCGCGGCCGCTTCGCATGACAGCCGGAGAGGTGCGCGTCGCGCTCCGGGCGCATTTCCCGCACCCTGAGTACGGCACACTCTATGAGGTGGCCCAAGGCACCGGATGGGCGAGCAATCGCCGCATCGATGCACTGGTCATGTCTCTGTGGCCGTCGCGCGGGCTGCACCTGTACGGAATCGAGATCAAGGTCGACCGCGGAGACTGGCGACGCGAACTGGCGAACCCGGCCAAGGCCGAAGAGTTGGCCGCCTTCTGCGATTTCTTCTATGTCGCCGCGCCGCGTGGCGTCGTGCCAGCGGAAGAGTTGCCGGAGAATTGGGGCCTGCTCGAATGCCACGAGTCGGGCGTCCGGCGCGCCAAGATCGCGGCCAAGCTCGAAGCGCCGAAGAATGCAAGCCGCATGTTCCTTGCGGCGCTCTTTCGCGCGGCCATGCGCGCGCCGGATCCTGAGACACAGGACGCCGAATTTCTGCGCCGCGTCGCATCGATCAACGACGCCGCGGACCGGCGCATCGCGGAAGAGGTGGAGCGGCGCGCCAAGCGCGACAACGCGGCCGCGGAGTCGTGGCGTCGCCTGTGCGCGGCTCTCGGTGAACGCGATTCCCAATGGTTGGACGACGCCGCGATTATTGCCGCTGTACGCGCCGTCAAGCGCGCACGGGTTGGCGATACCTACAACGGCCTGCATGCACTGCGGGGCCATCTTTCGAGCGCCCTGGACCGCGTGAACGAAGGCTTGGCGCTCTTTCCAAAGCCGGATGACGCGGAATGAGCATGCACAGTCAGGCTATCGGCAGTCGCGCGTGCGATTCCAGTGAAATGCGCGCGCAGCACAGCGAGGGGCAGGATGCACACGGTTCCGTGTCGGTAAGCGCGGGAAGCGAACCCGCACGACGCGGAGCCGAGTCCGGGTTCGACTCCCGCGCCCTCGCGACCCGCATTGCGGATGGGATTTACGAGCATATCGCCATTGTCCTTATCGTTGCGGAGTACATCTGATGCTGCGCGTCACGTTTGAATTGCTGCCGGGCGGCTCGGAAGCACGCAAGCGCACGATTGGCCTCATGGAACTGTCTTGCGTCGACGTCGATGCGAGCAACCGCGGCACGTATGCTGTCGTGCTCAAAAAGACCCCGCCTTGGGCTGGCGCGCTTCGCGTTGCGTGGCGCACTGGCAAGCTGTCCGCACAAGGTGGCTGCATCGATGCAGCCATTGCCGGCGACGACGGCGAGTCCATCATCGCTATCGCGTCCGGCCATCACCGCACACGTCGCGGCGTTTACGATCTTTGCTACCGCGCGCTTGTCGCGGCCGGGATTGCGGAGCGTAACCGCGACGCGCGCGCGACGGTGGGCGCATGACACCGACTCCGACACAAGCGGAAGCCATCCGCGCAATCCTCGCATGGTACGACGGCGGAGACAGTACGCCGCGCGAGTTCTACCTTGCCGGTTACGCTGGCACGGGCAAAACGACCATTTACCGCGTTGTCCGCGACGAATTGCGCGCGCGTGGCGTTCACGTCCTGTCGGCCGCGTTCACGGGCAAGGCGGCGCTTGTGTTGCGCCGCAAGGGCATTGACGACGCGCAGACCTTGCACTCGCTGCTTTACAGCGTCTCGACCGACGCGGAAGGGCGGCCGGTTTTCACCCTCGATAGCTTTGGGCCGATGTACGACGCGAACCTGCTTGCCGTCGACGAGGTGTCGATGGTGGGCGAGGGTTTGGCAAACGACGCGCGCTCTTTCGGCAAGAAAATCCTCGTGCTTGGCGATCCCGGACAGCTTCCGCCCGTCAAGGGCGCGGGCGCGTTCACGAACCGGGAGCCGGACTATTTCCTGAGCGAGATTCACCGCCAAGCGGCCGAGTCTCCAATCATCCGGCTTGCGACGCTCGCTCGCGAGGGTCAGCCGATCCCGGTTGGCGACTATGGCGACAACGTACGCGTGCTGCCGCTCAATGGCGATACGTGGCGCTCGATCCTCGACCCGGACACGCAAGTCATTTGCGGGACGCACAAGACTCGCTTCTCGGCAACGCAGCGCATCCGCGAGCACCGCGGGTTCGGCGGCCGCTATCCGCTCGCGGGCGAACGCGTGCTGTGCATGCGAAACGACCGGAAGACGGGCATCTTCAACGGCGGCCTCGGAACCATGCTTGCGGACGCCAAGGTGTGGCCTGGCGACGGCAACATGGACATCGATGTTGCCATGGACGACCTGCAAATGCCGCTGCGCCGCTTGCCGGTGCATCGCTTCCATTTCGACCAGCATTTCGGAACGTACGAGCGGCCGCGCATTCACCGCGGTTACGCCGAGTTCGATTGGGGCAACGTCCTGACTTGCCACAAGGCGCAAGGCTCCGAGTTCCCGCATGTCACCGCGATCGATGACAGCGGCGCGTTCGGGCCGGAGCGCAACAAGTGGAACTACACGACACTGACGCGCGCGAGCGACGGCGTGACGTACCTCAAGAGGGCAGCATGACGCTCGACGATATTGAGTGGCTGAACGCGCGCATTGCCGAGCAATTCGGCATTTCCGTGGAGCTTTTGCAGGAGGTGCCGGGCAATCCATCGCGCCTGTACCGTCCAACAAAAACCGCCGCCGTCCCGGTCGTGACGGCAAACCAGAATCCTCGAAGGGGAAATTACATGTTTGCAAGCCTGTTGCGTCGCATCCGCCAGTATTTCCGGGGCGACGTTGATACCATCACCTCCGCGTTCAACCGGCTCTCGGCCACTCTGCAGGCGCATGCCGACGATGCAATCGCCGCGTCGTCGTACCATGCGGGCAAAGCCGAGGAGCACGACAACCTTTCCGACAAGTACCATGCCGACGCCGTGCGCGCGCTCAAGATCGCGGGCAATGTGTCCAAGCTGCTCGAAGCCTGATCGCCGTGAGTGACGTGAAGCAAACGACGGCCGATTTGATCTGCGACAGCGGCAGTAAACCCGCTGGCGTAATCAACATCGGGGACACGGTTACGATCGATGTTCCTTGGGCTGAACCAGATTTCCCGAATTGCGAGGGAAAGGTCGTTGGCCTCCGCCACGGCGGAAGCGTCTGTCTCATCGAGACGGACAAGGACAAGCCGTACCGGGTGCTTCACGTCAAATACCTCGAAAGGAAAGCTG
>DATGGN010000042.1:0-10584 GCA_035308485.1 Rhizomicrobium sp. | reverse complement strand
AGTCCGAGGAGAGTGCAATATCCGGTCGCGCGTCGCGAACGCGGGAAACCAGTTCGAGGTAATTCTCCCGCGTGTGCTGGCGATTCATTGCTGCGAGGACAGGGTTCGAACCCGACTGTACCGGTAAGTGCAGGTAGGGCATCAAACAATCGAGCTCTCGATGCGCCGCGATAAGATCGTCGCTCATATCGCGTGGATGGCTGGTCGTGTAACGAAGCCGCGCTATCCCCTCGATTCCGGCAAGCGCGTGGAGGAGCCGCGCCAACGTCCAAAACTCGCCGCTCACGGCCGAGGCCCTGTATGCATTCACGTTTTGACCAAGCAGCGTGATTTCCCTGACCCCTTTCTCCACAAGGCGGCGCGCCTCGGCGACGATCCGCTCCGGCGGACGCGAAAATTCGGCGCCGCGGGTATAGGGGACGACACAAAAAGTACAGAACCTGTCGCAGCCCTCCTGTACGGTCAGGAAGGCCGCGGGACCGCTTGCCGATCGTTCCTGGGGGAGGGAATCGAACTTTTCCTGTGCCGGAAAATCCGTTTCAAGCGTGTACCCCACGCCGCGCGCAATCTGCGCTATCATTTCGGGCAGGCGGTGGTAGGACTGTGGCCCAACCACCATGTCGACCGCGCTCTGGCGGCGGATGATCTCCTCGCCTTCGGCCTGCGCGACGCAACCGGCGACCGCGATGAGCATCGCCTGTCCGTTCTGCGCCTTCCTTTCTTTCAGCCTCCTCAGCCGTCCAAGCTCGGAATACATTTTCTCCGATGCCTTCTCGCGGATATGGCAGGTGTTGACTATCACCATATCGGCGTCCTCCGCCGTCGAGGCCGGCGCGTAGCCAACGCCCGCCAGCAATTCCGCCATCCGCCCGGAATCGTAAACGTTCATCTGGCAGCCATACGTCTTGAGGAACAGCTTCTTCATGATGGGCGCGGCTCTAGGGGAAATCAGCGTCGAAAGAAAGCGGGTGGCACATCACGCAGCGGCGACGGCGACGACGTCTTGCTGCGGCGAGACGGGCGCACTTTCATCGGGCGGAGCACCGGCGATCGCCCGTGCCTGGCCGCGCCGGACTCTTGCCTCAGCGGCCGCGGCAAGCGCCTTTCGTCCCGTCAGCTCATCGAGACTGAGCGGCTCGTGGAATTCGACGACTGCTTCGATCGGACCCGTCTTCAACGCCTCCCAAAGGTGGGGAACGAGGTCCATATCGCCATACCAGGCAATCAACGGACGCAGGTCGCGCCCCATCGGCAGCCCATAAAGCCCGACGTAAGCAAGCGAGACCGGCTGAATGGGAACATGGCGAACACGGCCAAGCGCGTCGGTGCCGAGTTCCAGTTCCGCCGCTCCGAGCAATGCGCTCTTGAAAGGCAGTACACAGTTCCCGTCATCCGACGTTCCTTCGGGAAACAGCACGAGCGCGTCGCCCTCAAGCAGGCGCCTGCGGATGAGATCACGGGCCTCCACTGTCTGTGAACGCCGCTCCCGTTCGATGAAGACGGTTTCCTGAAGCCTGGCCAGCGTGCCGAACAGGGGCCATCTCGCCACTTCCTGCTTGGCGACAAATGACACGCGCGCTGCTGCGGAAAACACGAGGATGTCGAAGTACGACGAGTGATTTGCCACCATCAAAACGCCGCGTGACTGAACGGGACGTCCGATAACGGTTACGCGAATGCCAAACAGGCGACACAGGAAGCGGTGGTAGCGATTCGGGAATGTCTTTCGACGCTTCAGCCTGAAACGAACGGCACTCTCCTGCCAGGGGATCAGAACTATCGTGACCAGCAGGAATATGACCAGAATGGAAACCGCGCGCACAACCTGCACGTCAGTGGCCGCCCTTTCCCGCTTTCGGAATGCCGTACAGTTCGAGCCGGTGGTCGACGAGCTCGAAACCCAATTCCTCTGCCACCCGGCGCTGCAGTCGCTCAATCTCCTCATTACGAAACTCGATGACGCGCCCTGATTGAATATCGATCAGGTGATCATGATGGGCATCGGGCGCCTCCTCGTAGCGCGCGCGTCCATTTCGAAAGTCGTGGCGCTCGAGAATGCCGGCGTCTTCGAACAGCTTGACGGTCCGGTACACGGTTGCAATCGAGATGTGAGGGTCTCTCGCCGACGCGCGACGGTACAGTTCCTCGGCGTCGGGGTGATCATCCGATTCCGAAAGCACGCGGGCAATGATGCGCCGTTGATCGGTCATGCGGAGGCCTTTCTCCGCGCAAAGCTTCTCAATGCGGCTCAAGAAACTGCTTTCGGTCATTTGCCACCCCATTCTAGTCCAGTTTGCGGCTCCTGCACACCCGTGCCGGATCAGTCTCGAGATGAGTAGCGCAGGGTAAGGGCATCCACGCCGGAACCATAGTAGGCGGGCCTTCGTCCCACCTCGCGAAAGCCCAAACGGCCATAAAGCTCCCGGGCCCCGGCGTTTTTGACGCCAACCTCCAGAAACACCTCCTCAGCCCCAACCTGGAACGCCTGGTCGATGGCGCTCCGGACAAGCGCGGTCCCCAAAGACCGCCGCCGTGAAGTCGGATGAACGCCCAGGGATATGATTTCGGCTTCACCCGCATGGGCGCGCGCGATTACGAATCCTGCGGGACGCCCCTCGTCGGTTGCAATCGCACTGAACGACCCCGGTTGCGCGAGAACCCTGCCCAAAAACTCGAGACCCCAGCCATCGGCGAAACACTCGGCGTGCAGCCGTGCGATCTCGGCGAGATCGTCGAGCGTGCCGGGCCGAACAGACCTGGTCATCGCGGTGCGCCCGGCAGCCGTGCATCGGGAGGCCGCAGGTACAGTGGCCGCGGGATGGACTTCGGTTCCGGAGCCAGATGCGCCATTCGCGCGACCCAAAGCGCGTCGGGCGCGATGATGCCGGTTTTCACGAGTCTCGTGCCCCAGTCGCTGAGCGCGGCTGCTACAGCATCCGTCGCGGTTCCGGCCAGCGCCACGGTCTCGCGCGTTTCGCCCGCGGCTTCGCGGATCATGCGTATTGCATCGTCAAAAGCCGCGATCCGGGGCGGGACAACGATCTGCCCGGCGGCAGCGACGTACACTTCGCCCCGCCTGGCATCGTGCAGCACGGCGGCGGAATCTGCGCCCGCTTGTGTCATTGCCGCCGTCGCCATGGCCTCCAGAGTGGTCACACCTACCAGCGGACGATCAAGCGCGAGTCGAAGGCCTCGCATGAAGGCGTAACCGACCCGCTGCCCGGTGAAAGTGCCGGGACCGACGGTAACGGCAAGCCGGTCGAGCGCCGCGAAATCGAGTCGCGCTGCCGCGATCGCATCCCGAACCATCGGCGCCAGCCGTTCCGCGTGCCCGCGCTCCATCGGTTCAACACAGTGAGCAAGAACGCTCTCGTCGTCCAAAATGGCCGTTGAACAGGCACCAAGCGCGGTATCGACGGCAAGAATTTTCAAACGAAAGCCCGCGAAACGGTCCGGTCAAATAATCCGGCAGGCCTGGTCGAATGACAATCGCGGGCCGCGCGGGTGCAGGGCGCCGGGATCGCCGTAGCCGATGTTGCATAGAAAATTCGATTTCACCCGCCCGTCCCCGAAGAATTCACGATCGACGCCTTCATTGTCGAAGCCGGACATGGGTCCGCAATCAAGACCGAGCGCACGGGCGGCTATGATGAAATACCCGCCTTGCAATGAGCCGTTGCGGAACGCAGTCCGCTCGGCGACGCCCGGATCCTTGAACCAGTCCTTCGCGTCGGGGTCGGGTGGATAGAGATACGGAAGATACCGCGCAAAATCGAGATCGTATCCCAGGATCGCCGTTGCGGGAGCGGCCATGGTCTTCCCGATATTGTTGGTACTGAGGTGCGGCCTGAGACGCTCCTTGGCTTCTTTCGATACGACAAAAAGAAGCCGCGCCGGTGAGCAATTCGCGCTCGTCGGCCCCCAGCGCATCAAGTCGTAAATCGCCATCAGAATCGCCGGGCTGAGCGGCGTGTCCTTCCACTGTCTGTGGGTACGGGCCTCACGAAAAATGCTGTCGAGATCGACGTCGGAAATGGGCATCGGCGGAGGTGGCCGTGTTCAGACCGCTTCGACGGCGTTCACTTCGGGAATGTAGTGCCGGAGCATGTTTTCTATCCCGTTCTTCAGCGTCATGGTCGAAGACGGACATCCTGCGCAGGAACCGCGCAAATGCAGGAATACAATACCCGAACCGCCGTCAAACCCCTTGAAGATGATATCGCCGCCATCTCCGGCGACGGCGGGGCGGACGCGGGTGTCGAGCAACTCTCGTATCTGCGCCACAATTTCGGGATCGCCCTCGCCGTACGACATCTCGTCGTCCGGTTCGTCATGGCCCCCGTCGATCAGCGGCAAGTCGCGCGTGAAGTGATCCATGATGGCAGCAAGCAGCGACGGTTTCAGATGTCGCCAATCGCCGTCGGACTTGGTGATGGAAATGAAATCGCTGCCAAAGAACACGCGCGACACCTCCGGGATATCGAACAGCGCGCTGGCAAGTGGCGATCGCTGTGCGGCCTCCCGATTCGGGAAATCCGCCACAGCACTTTCGCCCATAACCTCGCGTCCCGGAAGGAATTTGAGCGTCTGGGGATTCGGCGTCGATTCGGTCTGGATAAACATTCCTCGTCCCTGCGAAGCCCGCCTGGCGGCGTCCCAGAAATGGCCCTCCTGCCGCAGTTTATCAATGCTCTTCAGAAATCGGAGGCGATGCCCTTGCGTTCCCAATCCCCATAGCGGGTTGGCTCCGGAGCCGCAGGGCCGCCAATTTCCCTGGCTCGCGGCACTCGCTGTCGTTCGCTGCGTCTTGCCTCAGCCTCCTTGAGCGCTCTTTCGGCTGCGGCCCGAATTCGATCCCTCACAAGGGAATTTCTGCCGTCTTTCGATCTGCCGCTCATGGGCCCGGAAGCCAGATTTTCATAGCATAAATCAACCACAGCCACCCGATCGAGGTAAGGTGCGGCATGAGAAAAACAATCGCCGCAAAGCCCGTTTCTGCCGGATGAACCTGCATCCGTCCCCCTCTGCGGCCGGCATTGCGGCACGCCTGGCGGCGAGCCGCGCCCTTCGTGAATGCCTGCGCGGCAAACGCCCCCTGGGTGCCGCTCTCGATGACGCGGTGATGTCACTGTCCGCGCGAGACAGCGGGTTCGCGCGCGCGATCGCCAACGAAACAATGCGACGCTTCGGTCAATTGGACGACGTGCTTCGGCGCTTCGTTCCGAGACCGCCGCCGCCGCACAAGGCCGGACCGACCCTCGAAATCCTGCTCGCGGGCATTTGCGAGCTGCTTTTTCTCCATGTTCCGGCGCACGCTGCCGTCGATGGTGCAAACAGGCTCGCGGCAGCGGATTCGAAGGCAATCCATTTCAGACCGCTGATCAACGCCACCCTGCGGCGCGTTACACGCGAAGGCGCGGCAGCTTTGTCCGAGCAGGACGAAGAGCGCGTGAACACGCCCGACTGGCTCTGGACACGCTGGGTCGACGCCTATTCTGAAGAGACGACACGCGCGATCGCGCGTGCACATGCACAAATGCCGTCGCTCGACCTCGCGTACAAAAGTACCGCGAAAGACGTTCCGCGCGAAGCTGCGGTCGAATTGCCTGGAGGCATGATCAGGGTGCCCAATGCGGGCTCTGTGGAAAACCTGCCCGGGTTCTCCGAAGGTGAATTCTGGGTGCAGGATTTCGCCGCGACGCTGCCGGCAAGGCTTTTCGGCAACATCCGCGGACGCAACACACTGGATCTTTGCGCGGCACCGGGAGGCAAGACGGCGCAGCTCTCGTCCATGGGGGCGCAGGTGACGGCCGTCGAGCGGGACGAGGCTCGAATGGCGCGTCTCAGGGAAAACCTGGCCCGCCTCCGCCTTGAAGCCGACACGTCCCTCTGCGATGTACGAGATTTTCGGCCGCAAGCTCCCGCCGACTTCGTGCTGCTGGACGCGCCATGCAGCGCGACCGGAACGACACGCCGCCATCCGGAACTGCCGTGGATCAAGAGTGCTGCCGACGTCGCTGCCTGCACGGATGCGGCGGCCGAACTGCTCGAATCGGCGGCGACGATGGTGAAAATTCAGGGACTGATGGTCTTCGCCGTCTGTTCGCTCGAGCCCGAGGAGGGCTCCGAACAGGTCGCGCATTTTCTCCGAGGCCATCCCGAGTTTGCGCGCGTTCCCGTTGCACCAGCAGAAGTGTACGGATTGGAAGAGTGCATCGACGCCCAAGGCGACCTGCGCACGCTGCCCAGTCATCTTGGGCAGCGCGGCGGGATGGACGGCTTCTATGCCGCCCGGTTGCGGCGATTACGCTAGGCGGCCGAGCGCATAGGCAAGAGCGAGATAAATCTTCCCCGTATCTGCGCTCAGAAGCGTCGACGTCAAAAGCCCATGGCCGTCGCCGTCGCGAGCCCGCCCCAGCAGGGCCTCGAATTCCGCCAGGTACATGTCCGCCGCTTCACGGAATTTCAAATCGTCCCGATAGGCGGAAGAGATTCGATCCACGCTCTCGGAATTGATTGAATCGGCGAGGCGCCTTGCGAAAAACGTACGATCGCCTTCGAGATAGTTGCGCCAATCATCCCCCGTCGGCGGCAAGCCGTCGATCACCGGTTGAAGATCGATCGCGAGATCGGACAGAGCGGTTTCAAGTGCGCCCAGAGCCGCTGCCTCGCCAAGCGGAATTTCCTTTGTGCGTTCGCCTGTGTCGGCCGCAGCCAGGAGGGACCGCATCTCCCAGGACTTGCCTTCCACCGTTTCTCTCGGCGGTTCTTTGCGCTTCTGGCGATTCGATGGCCTCTGCGTCAGCCGGCGTGCAAGCCCGCGCAGCCCGTCGCCCTCGCTCTCGTGTGGTTCCGGGCCCCCGATCTCCGAAGCGTGCGCGCGAGGAACACGCATGGCCGTGCGGGAATGGAGTGTCGATAGCGTGCGCGCGGAAAGGTCGAGAATTTCCTCGCTTTCCGCCTTGACGAGCTCGCGCACCCGTTGTGCCTCCTGGCGCGCGACACCCGGCAGGGCAAGCAGATGGCGCTCGACATCCTGCGCCGCTTCGGCGAGCGAGGCCTTGATCGTGCGGGTCTCGTTTTCGATTTGGGACGCGAGGCGCAGCAGCCGCTCGCCCTCGGCCATGGCTTCGCCGACAAGTGCATTGGCGCTGTTCTTCGCCTCTGCCGAGGTCTCGGTGATAAGCGCCTGGGCGCCGGTGCCTGCATCGTGAAGGGATTCGACCAGTTTGGTCAGCGTGCCCTGCGTCGACTCCGTGGCCGCCACCAGACGCTCCACTTCCTTGCCAAACGCTGACGTCAACTGCGAGGTGCGTGTAACGGCATTCGCCATGATCAGTTCGAAGCGGCGATCCGTATCGTCTGCGAGCACGCCCAACTGCTGGGACTGGTTGCCGAGCGTCTCCACCGATTGCTTTAGCGACGCTTGCTGCGAAGCAATGATAGTTTCGAAGCTCGCGCTTTCGTCTTTCAGACGTTGCAACAACTCTCCCATTGCGGTGCGATGACGCTCGTGTCGGCCCAGAATGAACTCCGCGCGGGCCATTGCCGCGTCGGAAACGGATTCGATGCGTTTGGCCTGTTTGTCGAGTTCGACCGCGACGGCATGCGGCGCTTCGGTGGCAGTGTCCGCCGCCGCCCGGAATTGGGCGCCTTGCGACTCCAATGCCGCGCCGGCGCTCTTCAGCGCTCCTTCCGCCGATTCAATGACCGATTTGATTTGGGCGGCACGGCCCGCGACCAGCTCGCTCGCGCGTGAAGCTGCATCGGCGAGAAGATCGGCGATGGAATCAAGGCGTTCGCGCTCTTGCGAAAGCTTTGTCGCGGCTGCGTCCGCGCGCACGTCGACACGCGCCGCTGCTTCATCGAGCGCCGCGATCTGGTTCTCCAGAACGCCTTCGAGCGCCCGCAGACGCGCAAAAGCGGAATCGAGCCCGACGTTCAATGCGTCGAGTTCGGTGCGAACGGCCCGCCCGAGACGCGCCGCCCGCCGTCCCGCCGCTTCGTCGGCCGCGAAAAGGCGATCCGTCGCGGAGGTCAACTGTTCGGTGGCCGCCGCAAACATCTGCCCCCGCGTGAAGGTCCAGGCGGAAGCGACCATCAGCATCGGGGGTACGAAAATGGCGAAGGCGACGATGAAGGTCTCCTGCAGGTCCAGCTTGAACAAGCCGCCGGGACCGAAATAGCCCCAAAGATAGGCCGCGCCGGCGCCAACCCAGAACGCGCCAAGGACGGCGGCAAAGACGATCGGTCCCCAGGGATTGGGAAGCGAAGCGGCGGCCCGTGTCTCAGGTTCTGGCGGCGGAACAGGCTTTGGCGTCTGCTGCGGAAAAGCGATCGTCTGGCCTGCTTCGACTCGAACCATGGGAGCACCCCTCGACATCCTGAACTGCGGCATATTAACTCTGATGGCGGCGAACAGCGAGAACTATTCGAGCCAATTCAGCGGGTTAACATTCGGCCGGGTGGCCGGACCTGGGGACAACACGAGGGGCGAACTCATGTCAACGCTCATCGCTGCCGCGGCGGCGTTCCTTGCCATTCATTTCCTTGTTTCGGGAACTCCGTTGCGGGACAGAATTACCGCGGCCACCGGAGAGGGGCCGTATCTTGGGCTATTTTCGCTTGCGTCGCTCGCTCTGATCGTATGGCTGGTGATCGCGTACAACCGCGCGCAGGCCGGCGACGATCCTCAGCTTTACGACCTCGGCGAAGGCGTGCGGCATCTGGGAATTCCCATCGTCGCGATTGCTTTTTTTGTGGGCGTGCAGGGGCTGTTTCTGCGCAACCCGACCCGCGTTCAGATGGCTGGTACTGCCCAGGATGAAGGTGTTGTGACCGGCGTCTTGCGCATTACGCGGCACCCATTCCTCTGGGGCGTTGCGCTTTGGTCGGGCTTTCATCTCGCCGCCAACGGTGACGAAGCGTCGGTGATTTTCTTTGGAACGTTCTTCGTGCTGGCGCTCGTGGGCACGGTGCTGATTGACGCAAAGCGCCGGCGGAAACTCGGGGCGGCCTGGAACGCCTTTTCCGCGAAAACTTCGAACGTCCCGTTTGGTGCAGCAATCGCTGGGTGCAACCGGATTCGCTTCGGTGAAATCTTCGGCTGGCGTTTCTGGGTGGCGACCGTCCTGTTCCTGGTGATCCTCTTCTGTCACCCGCGCCTGTTCGGTGTTTCGCCATTTCCGGGTGGGTGGGTCCCGTTCTGATCCGGGCGGACCGGCGATTAACCCGGTCTTTGTGGATCGTCCTCACACTGCGTCGACTGTCGGACGTGAGCATGCATGTCGGACCTCGCCACCCAATCTCCCATCGATCTGTCGCACCTCGCCCGGTACACGGGGGGCGAGCGACAGTTGAATTGCGAAGTCTTCCGGCTGTTTTCGGATCACTGCGCGCGATCGCTCCAGTCGCTCGCGGCGTTCCTCGCCACGGGAGATCGCAAGGGCTGGCGCGATACTGCCCACGCCCTGAAAGGTGCGGCGTCCGGTATTGGAGCGTTCGCCCTCGCCGAAAGTGCCGGAATCGCCGAAGGTCTGGATCCCGAACATTCGGTTCAGGCATCAAAGGTCCTGGCCACGCTGGCTCACCGTTCCGAGGTTGTTCTCACCTTTATTGAGGCTTATCTGGCCTCCGAATGAGGCCGGCCGGGAACGCCGTCATCTCGCGCCGGCTCCGGTTGCCGTACCAATGCTGCCTTCCTATAAGCCCCCGGCTTCACCCCAGAGCAGTCCCAGAATGGCTATTGAGACAGACGTTGTAATTCTTGGCGCAGGGCCGGTTGGCCTGTTCGCCGTTTTCGAGCTCGGACTTCTCGACCTGAAGGCCGAGGTCGTCGATATTCTCGACCGCCCGGGCGGACAGTGCACCGAACTATATCCGGAAAAGCCGATCTACGACATTCCCGGGCTTCCGGTGGTGAACGGCCAGGAACTGACCGACCGACTGATGCAACAGGTCAGGCCGTTCAAACCGGGCTTCCATCTCAGTCAGATGGGAAGCGCGCTCGAGCGGCAGGACGACGGCCGTTGGAAGCTTTCAACCGATGCGGGAACCGAAATCGTTGCTCCGGTGGTTGTCGTCGCCGCAGGCGCAGGAACGTTTGTACCAAAACGCCCACCTCTCGCCGGCATCGATGCCTTTGAAGGCACGAGCGTCCATTATGCGGTTCGCAAGATGGATGCATTCCGCGGCAAGAACATCGTCATCGCCGGCGGCGGCGACTCCGCGCTCGACTGGACGATCAATCTCGCGCCGATCGCAAAAAGCCTCACGCTTGTGCATCATCGCGACGGCTTTCGTGCGGCGCAGCATAGCGTGAACCTGATGCGGGAATTGGCGGCGGAGGGAAAAATCACCTTTCATGTCGCGAGCGTGAAGGCGCTGCATGGCGGCGAGGGACAGCTTGAGGCGCTAACGCTCGCCGGTGCGGACAAGAAGGAATGGCGGCACGAATGCGATACCTTCCTTCCCTTCTTCGGGCTGACGATCAAGCTCGGACCGATCGCCGATTTCGGATTGAACCTCCACGAGAACCTGATCCCCGTGGACACCGCGCGGTTCGAGAGTGCCACGCCGGGCATT
>DATGGN010000041.1:0-19562 GCA_035308485.1 Rhizomicrobium sp. | reverse complement strand
TTTCGAAGAAGCGACGGTCTTCCCATACACCGTGTACGAACGGAGAGCCGTCGATCCCTTGCTCTTTGGTGACATTATCCTGGCGCGCAAGGATACGCCCGTCTCCTACCATCTTGCCGTCGTGGTCGATGACGCGGCGCAGGGCGTCACGCTGGTGACGCGAGGACGCGATCTTCTGCCGTCCGCACATGTGCACCGCGTGCTGCAATCCCTCCTGGGACTGGCGGCGCCAAAATACGCACACCATCGCCTGATTCTCGAGAGCGATGGGCGAAAGATGTCCAAGCGCGACGGCGCACAGTCGCTCCGGACGTTGCGCGCAGCCGGTGTATCGCCCAGCGAGATTGCCGCAATGCTGCAACGCGCGTGACGCAGGGCGGCGCAACACGTTCATCACTTATATGACCGTGATGGCCGTCATGAGACCTGCGACTACACTTTGTGGCAGAACCGCCACAATTCCTGCAGTTAGTGGCCGAAGGTACGTGGAACTTCTGCACAAATGCATGCATTACGGCCATGGGATAATCGGGATGGCATTGGCGAGCATGTCTCCTTCGGGAGTTGCGGGAACGAAGATCGGCGGGCGCGGGCGTGTTCTCGCGGCGGCAAGTCTTTGTGCCGCAACGCTTTTCTTCAGCGCCGCCAACGCACAGGATACGGAGCAAAATCCGGCCCAAAATACGGCTGTCGATGTCGTTGCCAGTCGCCTGAACGACAGCCTGTCGCGCGAGATGTTCGCGACCTTCAATCTGTTCATCTATATCGACAAGGCGGAACGCGGTCCATTTGCCGAGCGCATGTTCGTGTTTCAGAAGTCGGGAGACAATCTCGCGCTGCTTTACGATTGGCCGGTTTCGACGGGCCGCGAAGACCTCGAGCGCGATGCGCACGGGCACCTCGAGACCACCATAACCCCGGTTGGATATTTCGAACTGGATCCCAAGCGGATGTACGAGGACCATGTCTCTTCGCAATGGAACGAAGAGATGCCGTACGCGATGTTTTTCGACTGGAAGCCGAACGGACACGAGACCGGTCTCGCCATCCACGGGGCCGCCGGCGAGACAGCCGACGAGTTGGGCACACGCGCCAGCGCGGGTTGCGTGAGGCTGTCGGAAGACAATGCGCACACGCTTTTCGATCTCGTGCACGGCCAGTTTCGCGGATCGGCCCCGAAGCTTGCCTATCTGGATGGGCAGGACGTGAGCAGCGAGGGCTTCCTGCTTCACGATGAGCAGGGTCAGCTCCAGTTCCGCGACGGCTATTCGGTTCTTGTCGTGGTCGATGATTTCGTCGGCGGCGACAGCCGGGTAAGCTCGCTCTTCTAGATCAATTGGTCGCCAGGTCGACTATCTCCCGCATGATGCGGTCGAGGTCGTAATCCTTGGGGGTAAACACGGCGGCGATTCCGGCGCGCCGAAGCCGGGGCTGATCCTCCTCGGGAATGATTCCGCCCACCACGATCTTGAGTCCAACTACTCCCGCGGCGGAAACGCGTTCCGCCACGTCGCAGACAAGCGGCACATGCGATCCGGAAAGTACGGAAAGGCCGAGCACGTGCGGCTTGCGGGCAACCACGGCCGCGACGATTTCTTCCGGCGTGAACCGAATCCCCTCATACGTTACGTCCACACCCGCGTCGCGCGCGCGGATGGCGATCTGCTCGGCGCCGTTGGAATGGCCGTCCAGTCCAGGTTTCGCGATCAGAAAAGCGAGGCGACGGCCAAGCCGGCGCGAAACATCTTCGACATGCGCGCGCAACGCAGCCGTTCGCTCGTCATTGCGAAGCGCTGCTTCAGCCGCAACCCCGGTCGGCGCGCGGAACTCGCCGAAAATGCGCCGTAGCGTTTCGGCCCATTCACCCGTGGTAACCCCTGCCTGGGCGCAGGCGATCGACGCCGGCATGATATTCCCCCCTCCGCGCGCCGCACCGCCAAGCAACGCGAGTGCATCATTGACGCGTGCGGCATCGCGTTTCTCGCGCCACAGGCGAAGATTGGTGATCTGATCGTGCCCGGCGGTCTCGTCGACCGCGAAGAATTGCTGTTCGCCGGCCGTCAAAGGCGATGTCTCCGTTTCGGTGAACGCATTCACGCCAACGCGTAGTTCCGCGCCGGATTCGATGGCTTCCATGCGTGCGGCGTTCGACAGAACGAGCCGTTCCTTCATGTACGCCAGTGCCGCGGGACTGCCGGCGCCGCCCAGCTCCGCGATGCGTGCAATCTCGGACCTGATCTGGACAACGAGCCGCCCGGTCGCGGCCTCAATCACGTGCGAACCGTCGAAAATGTCTTCATATTCCAAAATGTCGGTCTCGTAGGCGGCGATCTGCTGCAGGCGCAACGACCATTGCTGGTCCCATGGCCGCGGCAACCCCAGAGCCTCGTTCCAGGCAGGAAGCTGTACGGCGCGGGCGCGCGCATTCTTCGACAAGGTGACGCCCAGCATGCCGAAAAGAATGCGATAGACATTGTTCTCCGGCTGCTGCTCGGTTAGCGAAAGCGAATTCACCTGCACGCCGTAGCGGAACAGCCGCAGTTTTGGATCCTCCACGCCATAGCGTTCGCGTGCGATCTCGTCCCAAACGCGGGCCATCGCGCGCAATTTGCAGATTTCCGTGACGAAGCGGGTGCCGGAATTCACGAAAAAACTGATCCGCCCGACCGCATTTGCAAATTCGCCGGGACGAACCGCTCCGTCCCTGCGACACGTGTCGAGCACTTCGATCGCGGCCGCGAGGGCGAACGCCGCCTCTTCCGCGGGCTCAGCGCCGGCTTCCTGCAGGTGATAGGAGCACAGATTGACCGGATTCCACTTTGGCATCTCCGCCGTGGTGAACGCGATCACATCCGTGGTCAGGCGCAACGCCGGGCGAGGCGGAAAAATGTACGTTCCGCGCGCGAGATATTCCTTGATGATGTCGTTCTGCGTTGTCCCTCGCAGCGACTGTCGCGGTGCGTGCTGTTCGTCCGCCAGAGCCACATAAAGCGCCAGCAGCCACGCAGCCGGTGCGTTGATTGTCATCGAGGTGTTCATGCGTTCGAGCGGGAGGCCGTCGAAAAGAGCACGCATGTCGCCCAGGTGATTGACGGGAACACCGACCTTCCCGACTTCGCCTTTCGCCATCGGATGATCGCTGTCATAGCCGGTCTGCGTGGGCAGATCGAAGGCGATGGAAAGACCGGTTTGGCCCTTGGTCAGATTGCGCCGGTAGAGTGCGTTCGAGGCGACGGCACTCGAATGTCCCGCATAGGTGCGGAATATCCACGGTGGTTCGCGCGTTTGGTTCATCCCGATTATTAACGCCTCAAAGCAATTGCGGCGCAACAAGATCGCCGATTGGCGGACCTTGCGATTCGGCGGACACGGTTTACTGTCCCGGCGGGTTCTTCAGGGGAATGCCATTCGCATGCGCGCCATCGCCGCCGTTGCCGTCGCCGCAACCGGCCTTCTCCTGATCGCAGCTGCACCAACGCCCGAGGCCGCCTGGAAGTCCGGCATTGCCGACGAGAACAAAGCCTACGCGCAGACGCCTCACGCGATGCTCAAGATTCAGGACGCCGCCTATCTACGCGAAGGCGACACAGCGGTGCTGGTCGGCCGCAAGGGCGCGCCGGACAGCTATCGCTGGACGAACAAACCGGACGCGCAGGGTGCGCTCACGATCTCGCTTCGCCAGCGAAAGCTGACGGTGACCAAAAATGGCGCTGCTCTCGATCCCGCGACAATAACGAAAAGCGTTCCCGTCGATCAGGACGTTGACGTCGAGGGACAACCTACCCAGGTCGACGCCGGCGTGCAGGGCTGGCGCATTTTCGTGTTCAACCAGAAGCATCCTGCTGCGCTCACGTTCAAGGGCGTCTCCTATTATCCCTACGACGCCGCATTCCGGGTCACAGCGCATTTCAAGCCCGATCCGGGACGGCCGCCACATGTCTTCCGCACGTCGCGTGGCACCAACAAGCAGTTTTACCGCGTCGGCGAGGCGGAATTCTCTCTGGCCGGAAAGAGCGTGACGTTGCCGATGTACGCCGGGGAAAACAATCCGAAGAATATCCAGGACTTTTCGGCCTTCTTCACGGATGACTTGACCGGCAGGGGCGCCTATGGGTCCGGCCGCTACGTCGACGTAGGCGATTTCGGCGCATTTCCCCCGTCGGTCGTCACGATCGATTTCAACCAGGCGTACAATCCAAACTGCGCGCGCTCGGCATTCTTCACCTGCCCCATTGCGGTGGACAACATTCCTGTCGCCGTGAAAGCGGGCGAGCGCGACCCGCATCTGGCGCATTGAATGGGTTTTCAGCGCAAGAACAAATCCAAGGACGAAGTGCGGGAGCGGCAGCGCGCGCGCTCAAAACGCGCCGCCCTGCGCGCGCTCAGAAAAGCGCGCGACCTTGCAAGCGAGAAAGGCGCCGACCTGTCGGCGTGGGAAACCGAATTTCTCGGGTCGGTCGAGGAGCGGATCGAAGTCTATGGCCGCGCCTTTGGCGACCCGCAAAAGGGCGCGCCGGGGGCGACGCTCTCGAATCGACAAACCGGCAAGCTGAGGGAAATCGCCACGAAAGCGAGAGGCAAGGTCCGCAATTCCCGGGTTTAGGCCAGCTTGCGCGTCAGCGCGCGATCCGAAGCGCCGGACCTGGAAAAGATGCCGCGCTCGTGCGGCAAAGGCGTCAGGGACAACCCGAAATCGAACGCCGCGTCCTGCGGTCCGAGAAGAAGATAGCCATCGGATGCGAGCGCGCGAACAAGCTTCTGCATGGCAGCCGCCCTCGCTCCGGCCTCAAGATAGAGAAGTACGTTGCGGCAGAAGATGGCATCGAGTTCGCCGAGCCAGCCGAAGTCATCGAGCAGATTGAAGGTTCGGAAACTCACCATCCGGCGAAGACGGTCGGCGACGCGCCAGCCTGATTCCTCCGAGGTGAAATAGGCCGACAGCAGGCTCGAAGTGAGACCACGCTCCACTTCGAAGTTCGTGTACGACCCGCGCCGTGCGCGCGCGATGGCATCGAAGCTCAGGTCTGTCGCGAGCATCTCGATCTTCCATCCTGCGCCGACCAGCCGGAAACGGTCGATGATCATGGCAACCGAATAGGCTTCCTGTCCCGTCGATACGCCCGAACACCATATGCGCAAGCGCTTCACGCCGGCGCGCGCCCGGAGAAGCGCGGGGAGAATCGTGTGTTCGAAGCAATCGAATGCGGCCGCGTCGCGAAAAAACGCCGTATCGCGCGTCGTCATCGCTTCCGTAACCGCCTGCGCGAGTTCCTCGGGTGGATGCGCCATTTCCTCGAGCAATCCCCGGAGGTCGCGAAAGCCGAACAGACGCGCCACCGGCGCGAGCTTGTCATCGATCAGTTCGGGATTGTCCAGCGCGAGCTTGATTCCGGAACGGCGTCGCACCAATTCGGCAAGGTCCGCGTACATCCCGATACCTTCGGAAATCCCGAAGAAAAGGTAAGGCCGGTGCGGTAAATGCCCGCTTACCGGATATCGCCCGGGGAAACCATTTCGCCTGCTGCGAGGGTAATCGTACCTTCGCCGGCGTGCAGTGAAAGCTCGGTGTGCAGGATCTTTGCCAGCCTGTACGTCAAGTAGGACTGAATGCTTCGTCCGTCGGAGGGTGTAGCCGGCTCCCCGCCGAGCACACGTGTCACCTCGTCATTCAGCCGCGGAGTTTGCCCGGTGGCGGTGATCAGAAAACCGGGAGCAGCGCCACCGGCCGAGGTCTTCACGGAAACATTGCCGCCGCGTGACAGTGTGTCGGCTGCGATAATGACGCAGTTCATTAGCAGTTTGGCCCAGTCCTTGGGCCAGTTCACCGGCGCAGCGCTCCATTGAAGCTGAACCTTGCCGCCGGACAGGAACCCGTCGACCATCCGTCCTACTTCGGTCAGATCCAGTTCGGCACCGGAAGAACCCGCCGCCCCGAAAGCAATCCGGGCAAATTGCAGGCGGGCTGCGGCGAGGGCTGCGCTCGAAGCCACTAGCTTCAGCGCGTCGGCACGCAATGCCGTGTCGCGTTCCTCCTCGAGCAGCTCGAGCCCATTGACCACGGCCCCAACAGGACTGACAAGGTCGTGGCACACGCGCGAAACCAGCAGGGCTGCAAACTCGAGATCGTTCATCGGCGACCAGCTTATCCGTTTGCTCGCGGTTTCCAATTTCTGACCATCGGCAACTTCGCTTAAGGAACGCTTAATGATGACAGACGCAACGCGAACCGGTCCCAGCCCCGATATCATTGAAATTGCCCGCATCGCATTGCGGGCGGGCGACATCATTCTTCGCCATTACGCCAACACGGAAATCGCGGCGCGGAACAAGGAAGACCGTTCACCCGTAACCAACGCCGATGAGGAAGCCGAGGCGTACATACTGGATCGCTTGCGTGCCCGCGCACCTGATATGCCGGTGATCGCCGAGGAGGAAGTGTCGTCCGGAAAATTCCACGAGATCGGCAGGCGATTTTTTCTCGTCGACCCGCTCGACGGCACAAAGGAATTTCTCAATCGCAACGGCGAGTTCACCGTCAATATCGGCGAGATTGCCGACGGGCGGCCGATTCGGGGAGTCGTATTCGCGCCGGCGATGGGGCGCCTGTTTCTTGGCGATGCGGCATCCGGCGCGTTCGAGTTGCAGATTGAGCCGGATACGGATCCCGATTTCGGAAAACTGCGCCCGATCTCCGCCAGATCGGCTCCTGCGGACGGAATTGTCGCCGTCGCGAGCCGATCGCATCGCGATGCAAGTACCGACGAGTATCTGGCGCGATTTCCGGTCAGGGAATTTGTCAGCGCCGGTTCGTCGTTGAAGTTCTGCCTCGTCGCCGCCGGAGAGGCGGACATCTATCCGCGCCTTGGCCGTACGATGGAATGGGATACGGCCGCGGGGCACGGCGTCCTTGTCGCGGCTGGCGGAAGCGTTGTTACGATCGACGGGCGCCCGTTCGTGTATGGGAAAGCCGAAGAGAAATTCGCCAATCCGTTCTTCGTCGCCCGCGGGCGCACCTAGCGCTTTAAAAATCTTTCCCTTTGCGGCTGGAATAGAAGAGCAGAAACATCAGACCGCCGCCCACCACGGTGGTGAAGACCACGCCGAGGACAAGAAAAATCCACCCTATCGGCGGAATGCCGACACCCGGCACCTGCTGCCAGGCAAAAACGCAATAGCACAGGGCGCCGACAAGCAGCGCCACGAGCGCAACGACCGCGAACCACCCCCAGCCGCTGAGGCCGTTTGCCTTATCCGGGGCCCCATTGACGCGCATTCTGCCCTCTTTCGGTCACCAATTTCGGCTCCATTTGCGAATCGGTGCAGACCACGTCCGCACCCTTTGCAGGGTAAACGTTCGTCCGTTTTGGGAGGCTCACATGAACCTGTTGCGTTTGCTGCCTGTCGTCGCTTTTGCGGCGGGACTTATCATGTCGGCGGCGCCGGCAGGAGCCGAGGGCGATGACACCTTTACGCAAAACGAAATCGTCAATGCCGCTTCGGACTTCTTCGGCACCACCACGGCTGCGGTGGCGAAGGCGGTGGAGCGGGTGTTTGCCGAACAGGGACTTCCGGACGCCTACATCAAGGGCGACGAAGGGTCTGGAGCCGTGGTTGTCGGTCTGCGCTACGGCTCGGGCTGGCTGATCCAGAAAGGCCGCACGCCGCTGAAAGTATACTGGCAGGGTCCGTCGGTCGGCTTCGATATCGGTGCCAACGCCTCGAAAAATTTTACGCTGGTTTACAATCTGCGTCGGCCCGAGCGGCTGTTCCAGAAATTTCCAGGCGTGGAAGGAAGCTATTATTTCATCGCCGGCATCGGCGTGAACTACCAGCGGGCGAACGGAATTACGCTCGCGCCGATGCGGACTGGTGTCGGTCTCAGGGCCGGCGTCAACGCGGGCTATCTCACCTACACTCGCGAGCAGTCGCTCAATCCGTTCTGATCATTGCGTAACAACTGCGGTTTCCTCGCGTGAGCCGGCCAGCGGCGGCAGGTAGAGAAGAAGGGCCGCTGCCACATAGGTCGATGAGAAGGTGCCAACGAGGATACCGAACAAAATGGCCGCGCTGAATCCGAACAGCTCTGGCCCGCCAAAGAACAGGAGCGGCACCATGGTGAGCGCCGTCGCCGCAGAAACCAGCGTCGTGCGCGTCGCAATCTGATTGGTCGAAAGGTTGATCAATTCCTTCAAACCCATGCGCTTGTATTTGCGACGGTTCTCGCGAATGCGATCGAAGACAACCACGGTGTCGTTGATCGAATAGCCGGCAAGGAGCAACAGCGCCGCGACTGAATTCAGGGAAAACTCCATCTGGGTGACGGCGTACAGTCCGGCCGTCACGAACACGTCATGCCCGGTCGCGATGAGGGCGCCGACGCCGTACTGCCATTCGAACCGGACGGCGACATAGATCGAAATCAGAATGATGGCGAGAATCGTCGCCTTCACGCCGTCGGAAAACAGTTCCTGGCTGACTTTCGGCCCTACGACTTCGGCGCGGCGGAAGCTGTAGCCCTGGCCGAGTTTTCCCTTGATCGCATCGACCGCCGTCTGTCCGGGGTGGGCCGCGTCGGGTTGAACGCGGATCAGCACGCAGGAATTTGCCGGCTTGTCGCATTCGCCGCCGCCGACAAATTGCAGCTGCGACTGCTTGAAGCCGATCTGGTTCACCTGGCCACGAACCTTGCCGATGTCGATGGCGTGGACGGATTTCGCCTCGACCAGCACGCCACCCACAAAATCGATTCCGAGATTGAAGCCTTGCAACGCAATCGAGAGGATTGCGATCAGCACCAGAATGCCGTCGGCGGCGAACGCGTAGTAACGCCAGCCGACGAAGTCGATGTTGGTGTTGTCGGGCAGAAAACGCAGGTGACGCATCGAGGGAACTTGTTGAAAGCGGCGCGAGACATAGCCGCTGGAGCCCCTAGGAACAAGCGATACCGACTAAACGGCATCCGGGTGGGGCTTTCCCACGGACTTTTCGATTGCGAGGCTGCAAAGGAGGGGTGAGATCAGCGACTTCGGACGTCAGGGTTGAGGTCTCGCGGACGGAACGCCGCAGATCGGCCTGCGGCAGACGCCGTGATCCATCGACAGCGCACGCGACTACCGCGACTTCCTCCGAACGCCTTAACCCACGCGAACGCCCAATCCGGTCTCAGGCGGCACGCAGTCGCTTTGCGCGCTCGATGCGCTCGCGTTGACGTGGGCTGTTCATTGCGTCCCAGAGATCACCCCGTCTCTGGACGTTCAGCCAAAACTCCGGGCTATTGTCGAAAACGCGGGCCAGGATCAAAGCCGTGGCCGCAGTCACGGCGCGGCGACCGTTGCACAATTCATTTACGTGCTTGCGGGGAACACCCATGGCCTCTGCCAACGCTCCCTGGGTGAGCCCCATGGGCTCCATGAATTCTTCACCCAGAATTTCCCCCACACTCGCCGGCCTGCGTTTCGTCATCAACATCGGGAAACCTCATCGATAGCTGTGATCGTCCAGGTACAAATGTTCTGCTTCACCAGTCGTGCCGTTCTAGCGGAAAACGAGCCGCCATTGATCATTGACGCGAATGGAATGAAGACCGGCAAGGTTTCCACGCAATTTCTCGAAGTGATTGCTTGGTGGTACTCGCAGGTCGCGGTCGGCAGTTGCGTCATCGATCATCTGAAGCTTGCGAAAGAGTCGGTTCTCCAGATTTGCCGGAATACGGCGAGAGCGCACATCCTCGACGAAGAAGGCACGCAGCCACTCGTCGCGAAAATTGACGATCATGGAGCGCACTCGAAAGTATTGTCCCTGTGTACCGCTCTACGGGACAAAAGGCAAGGTCAAGGCCCATTCCCCGCGATAGGACGCAGTAAATTCGTGATGAGAACGATGGTGTGCTGCGCCTCGCCTCTGGCCGCCTTTTGACCGTCCACGAGCGCCCACCTAAGGGCGCCGGCGCGTTTGACACCACCTCCGCCAGCGCTTACATCCCGGGCGTTCCGGTAAGGCAAGGCGCCTTCCGGTCCCGGGCGCGGCCCGGGATCGCCCCCAGGCAGCGCGGTTGCGCCCCCTGGGGCGTTCTGCGTTTGGGAAACGATGTTCGACTCATTGCAAGACCGCCTCGGCGGCGTATTCGACAAGATGAAGGGCCGCGGCGCGCTCGGCGAGAGCGACGTCGAAGCGGCGATGGAAGAAGTTCGCGCGGCACTGCTTGATGCCGACGTATCGCTTCCCGTGGTCAAAGAGTTCATCGACAAGGTGCGTCCGCGGGCGCTGGGCGAGTCGGTCCTCAGATCCGTCACGCCAGCGCAGATGGTGATCAAGATCGTTCACGACGTCTTGGTCGAAACACTGGGCGCGCAGAACGAGAGTCTTGATCTCGGCAGCCCGCCGGCGCCGATCCTGATGGTCGGGCTGCAGGGTTCGGGCAAAACCACAACCTCCGCCAAGCTCGCGCTCATGCTGCAGAACCGCGAAAAGAAGCGCGTGCTGATGGCTTCGCTCGACGTGCGCCGTCCCGCAGCCATGGAACAGCTCAGGATTCTCGGAGAACAGGCGGGCGTCGCGACTCTTCCCATTCTTCAGAACCAGCTTCCGCTCGACATCGCGCGGCGTGCGCTCGCCTCGGCGCGTGTCGGCGCGTACGACGCGCTCATTCTCGACACGGCGGGCCGCCAGCACATCGACGAAGCGCTGATGCAGGAAGTCGCGCAGATCCGAGATGCCGTAAAACCGCACGAGACGTTGCTCGTCGCCGACAGTCTCACCGGCCAGGATGCCGTGAACATCGCCAGGTCCTTCAACGAGCGCGTTCGCGTCAGCGGCATCATCCTGACGCGCGCCGACGGCGATGCGCGCGGCGGCGCCGCGCTTTCGATGCGCGCAGTGACGGGAGCGCCGATCAAATTCCTCGGCGTGGGCGAAAAGCTCGACGCGCTCGAAGCCTTCCATCCCGATCGCGTGGCCGCGCGGCTGCTCGACATGGGCGATGTCGTGACTCTCGTCGAAAAGGCGGCCGAAACGATCGACCGCGAAAAAGCCGAGAAGCTCGCCCGCAAGATGAAGAAGGGCGAGTTCGACATGAACGATCTCGCCGATCAGCTCCGCCAGATGCGCAGGATGGGCGGCATGCAGGGACTGCTCGGCATGCTGCCGGGCGTCGGCAAGATGAAGGACCAGCTAGCGGCGGCCGGAATCGACGACGGCATCCTGAAAAGACAGGAAGCAATCATCCATTCGATGACGAAGCAGGAGCGGGCAAAGCCCGACATCCTGAACGGTTCGCGGCGCAAACGCATCGCCGCCGGCGCCGGCGTTGAAGTTTCCGACGTCAACAAGCTCGTCAAGATGCATCGCCAGATGTCGGACATGATGAAGCGCGTCGGCAAGCTCGGCGCGCGCGCCTTCGGCGGCATGCCCCAGCTTCCGCCGGGCTTCGCGCCCGGCAGCCGTCATTAGTTGCATGAAAAAGGAAGGCTTGGCGCAGGGGATGCGCAGCGGTCGCGGGAAAATGGGTGAACCACAAAGAAGCACCAAGGAAAATTGCGCGCCTCTGGCGCTCGATAACTCTTCGCCGCTTCGTGTCCTTGGTGGTGAGTCGTTCTTTTGCGCATCCTCCGCGAGCTCTGCGCCAAGCCTTTTTTCAAACCGGATTAAACCGTACAACCAGAGGAAAATGAAATGTCACTGAAAATTCGTCTGTCGCGCGGGGGCACGAAGAAGCGCCCGCATTACGCCATTGTCATTGCCGATTCCCATTCGCCCCGCGACGGGCGCTTCATCGAAAAGATCGGCTACTACAATCCGATTTTGCCGCGCGATCACGCCGACCGGCTGAAGCTCGATCTCGAAAAGGCGAAGGCCTGGGTCGCCAAGGGCGCCGTCGCGAGCGATCGCGTGCATCGCTTCCTGTCGGATGCGGGCCTGGTAAAGCCGCTCACGAAACAGAATCCGCAGAAGTCGAAGCCGAAGAAGAAGGCACAGGAACGGGCTGCGGCCGCGGCGGCAGCACCGCAATCGTAAGCACGCGCGGGGCGCGAAGTGGCGGCGGACGTTCTTCTTGGCGTTGTCACCGGCGTACAAGGGCTGAAAGGAGAGGTGCGGGTAAAGACCTTCACCGAAGCGCCTGAGCGGCTCGGCAGTTACGGTGCCTTGCACACCGCGGAAGGACGAAAACTCGAAATAGTGGCCCTTCGCGTAAGCAGGAGCGACGGCGCAATCATTCGCTTCAGGGGAGTCGAGGATCGCGATTCCGCGGAGCGTCTGGTGAACGCAAGACTGCTCGTCGCACGCGCCGTATTGCCGCCGACATCAACCGACGAATTTTATCACGCCGACCTGATCGGCCTGCGGGCGCAGGCCGGTGATGGACGGCTCCTTGGTGAGATCCGCGCCGTTCACAATTTCGGCGCAGGCGATGTGATTGAAATCGAACGCCTCGGCGGCGGTACTCTTCTCTTGCCGTTCACACGCGATTTCGTGCCGAACGTCGATTTTGCGAATGGAAGCGTGATGGTTGCCGAACCGGACGATGTCGAGGCGCGCGAGCAGCTTGGCGTCGAATAGCGCAATCCTTTTCCTCATGCTGAGCCTGTCGAAGCATGAGGACCTCACCCCTTCGGCAGGCTCACGGTGAGGTACATGGGTTGGAAGGCGACCGTGCTCACGTTGTTCCCGGAGATGTTTCCCGGACCGCTTGGTGTTTCGCTTGCCGGACAGGCACGCGCAAAGGGCGCCTGGTCGCTTGACGTACAGGATATTCGCACGCACGGGATTGGAAAACACCGTGCGGTGGACGACACGCCCGCGGGTGGCGGCCCGGGCATGGTGATGCGCGCCGATGTAGCCGCAGCCGCGGTCGATGCTGCGCGCCGCGAAAACGATCACCGTCCGGCGATCTATCTCTCGCCGCGCGGAAAGCCGCTCGACCAGAACCGCGTCCGGCGCTTGAGCGAAGGGTCCGGCGTGGTGCTCGTTTGCGGCCGATTTGAGGGCCTGGATCAGCGAGTGATCGATGCGAGGGACCTTGAGGAAGTGTCCGTCGGGGATTTCGTCCTCGCCGGCGGGGAGATCTCCGCGATGGCGCTGATCGAGGCCTGCGTGCGTCTGCTTCCGGGCGTTCTCGGCAACGAAGAATCCCCGGAAGATGAGAGCTTTGCCCACGGGTTGCTGGAATATCCGCAATATACCCGCCCCGCGATATTCGAAGGCCGGCCCATCCCGGACGTCCTTTCGTCCGGTCACCATGGCGAAATCGCCCGTTGGCGGCGTGAACAGGCGGAAATCCTGACAAAAGAGCGCCGGCCGGACCTCTGGGCCCTCTATGAAAGGTCGCGCGGCTAGGCTATAGGGCCCCCCTTCCGCGCAAGGAATGGAGACGGACATGAACCTCCTGAAACAGCTCGAGGCCGAGCAGATGACCGCTTTGCGCGGCAAGAAGGCGCTGCCCGAATTCCGGCCCGGCGACACAGTCAAGGTGAACGTCAAGGTCGTCGACGCGACCTTTGACGAGAAATCCAAGCAGATGAAGACGCGCGAGCGCCTGCAGGCGTTCGAGGGCGTTTGCATCGGCCGCTCCGGAGAAGGACTGAACGAAAGCTTTACGGTGAGGAAACTCTCCTACGGCGAAGGCGTGGAGCGTGTATTTCCGGTGTACAGCCCGCTCGTCGATTCGGTTCAGGTTGTACGCAAGGGCAGGGTCCGCCGCGCGAAGCTTTACTACCTGCGCGGACGCCGCGGCAAATCTGCCCGCATCAGCGAGCGCGTCGACCGCGGCGGCGAGACCGAACCGGCCGGCAACGCCTGACGCCTGCGTTCCTGAGTTAGCCGCCAAGACGCCAAGACGCCAAGGCAACCGAAAATCATCGACACTCCAGCGCGGAGCGCGGGTTATCGCGGGCCTGCGGCGCGCATTTCATTGCCTCCTTGCACGCCCTCTTGGTGGTGAATTTTCAATTCCTTGGCGCCTTGGCGTCTTGGCGGTTTTAGTGGACGCCGAAGCAGCACAGGCGGAGAAGTGGTACACAGGCATATGATGGACGGGCGGAAGCTTTTTGCAGGCGCGTGCGAGTTCGTCGCGGGTGCGGCGAGCATCGAAGCCTTGCCGAAGCCCACACTGCCCGAAATCGCCTTTGTAGGACGCTCCAACGTCGGCAAGTCGAGCCTGATCAATGCGCTCACCGGCCGGCGCACGCTCGCGCGGGTCTCCCACACGCCCGGCGCCACGAAACAGATCAATTTCTTCCGGCTGCGCGATACCTGCGTGCTGGTGGATTTGCCCGGTTACGGCTATGCGCGCGCATCGAAATCCCTCACTGCCGACTGGCAGAAACTGATTTTCGCCTATCTGCGCGGCCGGCCAAATCTCTCCCGCACGCTGCTTCTTCTCGATGCGCGCCGCGGCGTGATGCCTCCCGACCGCGACGTGATGCGGTTGCTCGACGAGGCGGCCGTCTCTTACGCGGGCGTGCTCACCAAAGCCGACGGACTGTCCGCCGCGGAATTGTCAGATGTCCAATCGCTGACACAGGCAGAGCTGGCGAAGCACGCCGCGGCGTATCCGCAACTTTTCGCAACTTCCGCTCGCTTGTCGAGCGGCCTCGAACCGCTGAAGGACCAGATTGCCGCGCTGGCCGAGGCTTGGTGCAATAAGGTATAAGCAACGGAATCGGCTGGAAATCCACGGATGGCGCTGCAGGACGAAGTCGGCCCGGATCGTAACCTGCGCGTCATGGCGCGGTGGCGATCGACCGCGCGCGTTCTCGTCGAGGCCCTTCCCTATATCCTCCGCTACGACGGCGAAACCGTCGTCATCAAATATGGCGGACACGCCATGGAAAGCGGTGTTTCCGAACATTTCGCGCAAGACATCGTGCTGATGAAGCAGACCGGCATCGATCCGGTCGTCGTGCATGGCGGCGGTCCCCAGATCGGTTCGATGCTTGCCAAGCTTTCCATCCCGTCATCCTTTGTCGACGGACTGCGCGTGACGGACGGCGCCGCCATCGAAATCGTCGAGATGGTCCTCACCGGCGCCATCAACAAACAGATCGTAAGCGGCATCAACGCCGCAGGCGGCCGGGCCGTCGGTCTTTCGGGCAAGGACGGCAACCTCGTCATCGCGCGCAAGCTCGAGCGGCTGAAACTCGATCCCGCTTCGCTCGAGATGAAGCCGGTCGACCTCGGATTTGTCGGCGAACCAGACAAGATCAATCCCGAGGTGCTGCGCACGATCATCAGTTCCGATCTCATTCCCGTCATTGCGCCGATCGGGATCGGCAGCAAGGGCGAGACGTACAACATCAATGCCGATACCGTGTCGGGCGCCGTTGCCGGAGCGATGAAGGCCTCGCGTCTTCTTCTGCTGACCGACGTCGAGGGCGTGCTGGATCGCGACGGGAAACTCATTCCGCGCCTCACCATTGCCGAAGCGCAGGAGCTTATCGCAGAGGGAACAATTTCTGGCGGCATGATCCCCAAGATCGAAACCGCGATCGAAGCGGTCGAAGCCGGCGTGCGCGCAGCGGTCATCCTCGACGGCCGCATTCCACATGTGCTGCTGCTCGAACTTTTCACCGAGCCCGGCGCGGGGACGATGATCACGCGCGAATGAACCGCCTCGCTTTCGCGATAGCGGGGTTGTTGACCGGCGCGCTTTTGTACGCCAGTCCGGCCGCCGCCGATTTTCGCGTTTGCAACCAGACGAGCTTCGTTCTTTACGCGGCAGTCGGCTACGAGGCGGGCGTTCAGATGCTGACCCGCGGCTGGACGCGTGTGCGGCCGGGCGAATGTGGGACAGCCCTGCAAGGCTCGCTCAACCAGCCCACGTATTTTCTCTACGCGCGCAGCTCGCGTGCGCATTCGGGGCCGGCGCGTGCCTGGGGCGGACGCATACGTCTGTGCGCGAAAGAGACGAACTTCGCGATCGACGTGCCTGTCGGCTCAGCGCGTTGCGCCTCCGACGACGCGTTTCTTGTTCCCTTCGCCTCGGTTGCCACCGGACACAAAGCGTCCTGGTCGACAACGCTGACGGAAGCGACGCATTTCGCCACACCAGCTTCTGCGAGAGCCGCAGCCATCACGCGTCTGCTCGGTGACATCGGATACAAGCTCGTAACAACGCCCCTCGGCGTCGCCCGGGCCCTCACGGATTTCCGCAGCCGCATGCGGTTGCCGGCGACCCCCGGAGACAACGATCTCCTGGACGCGCTTGAGACCGAAGCGCTGAAATCCTCCGCGCCGTCGGGCTACACGGTGTGCAACGACGGGCAGGGGGAAATCTGGGCGGCCATCGGCCTGCGTTTGAGTCGCGGCAACGCCTCGCGCGGGTGGTGGGATGTTCCGGCTGGCGCCTGCGCCAGAGTCCTGACCAGACCGCTGAACACCAAGGCCGTGTATGTGCACGCGACGAAGGTCGGCAATCCCAACCTCGCCAGCGGACCCACGACTTTCTGCACAGAGCACGGATCGTACGAGCTGTCGGCCGGCGCGAAATGTTCCGGACAGCAGCGCAGCCTGATGGGGTTTGCCGAAACGGAGACGGACGGCCTCAGCGGCTACGTGGCCCATATCGGCAACGCCGGCCTACTCCCGCCCGCGCCGAAGTTCGTACAGTTGCGCGCGTCGAAGTAGTTTTTCCTCCTTTTGCGTTGGGGTGTCTCAAAAAAATTCACGCGGAGATGCGGAGGCGCGGGGAAAAAGAACCGCCAAGTCGGGGGCGCAAATGCACCAGGACCTGGTGCGTGCCGAAGACAAGAAGAAGAACGAACTCCGCGTCTTCGCGTGCCCGTCCCTGCGTCATAAGCGGCGCGCTCTTCTCACGTCGTGCTTTCCGCGCTGTAGCGCGCGAGCAGGCCCGTGCGCACGGCGACGCCGAAAACGCGGCGGAAGAACAATCCCGCCATCGCAATATAGAGAATCGACAGACCAAAGCCGATTGCGAGACCGGAAGCACTCCACGACGCGCCGCGCACGATGGCGCGAACACCTTCGAAAACGTACGATGGAGGCAGAAGGCGCGAAATTGCCTGCATCCAGGACGGCAATGTCGTGATCGGATAAAAGACACCGACGAATGGCGAAAGCACCGCCGGCAGCGGCCAGATGAACCATTCCGAGGCGGGACCGAGCCTCAGCATCATCGCCGTTCCGGCGACGCCGAGCGCAATGCCCGAAAGAAACAGCACCAGCAGGAACGGTACAATCGCCGCGCCGTAGGCGAAGAACGAGAGGCCGAAGGCCAGCGTCGCCAGGCCGAGCATGGTGGCAAGACCGATCAGGCTCGTGCCGATGGACGTGGCAACCAGTCCGAGTATGTATTCGGACATGCGCAACGGCGTTGCAAATATGTTCAGGAAATTGCGCGACCACACGTCTTCCAGAAACGCCGTGGAGACACCCTGCATGACACGCGTCAGGAAATCCCACAGAAGCACGGCGCCCAATAGCGCCGGGACGAAATTGAAACCGGGCGAGGCGATGCTGTTGAGGTAGCGGGTGATAAATCCCCATAGCGCGATGTCGACGGCGACCCATGCAAAAAGAGGCACGAGACGGGTCGGACTTCCGGCGTAGAGATAAAATTGCCTGAGGACCACAGCGGCAAGACGGCGCGGGTTCATCGCACGATGCCGTCGTGCAGCTGCTCGTTCGCAACCTGCACGAACAAATCTTCGAGATTGGCAGCCCCGTGCTCCCGGGGAAGAAGCCTGGGATCACCTTCGAGGAGGATGCGGCCGTGCGAAAGAAAAAACACGCGATGGCAGACTTCCTCGACCTCGTACATATTATGGCTTGTCCAGAGGACCGCGCTTTGATTTTCCTGGGCAAACGAGCGGATGGTCGCGCGAATCGTCCGTGCAATCGCCGGGTCGATGGAAGCGGTGGGTTCGTCAAGGAGCAGCAGCTTGGGGCGGTTCAACAATGCTTTCGCAAGCGAAAGGCGTGTTTGTTCGCCCGACGAAAGAACGCCGCTGCGGGTCCCGCGAAACCGCTTCAGATCGAATTGTTCCACCAGTGCGTCGATCCGGTCCGAAAGCGACGGCACGCTATACAGCATTCCAAAAACACGAAGGTTCTGTTCGACCGTGAGGTTGCCCGGCAGCGCCGCATAAACGGCGGCAAAATTGGTACAGGAAAGCGCTGCGCTTCGCCGCTTTAAGAGATCGATTCCGTCAATTGTTATGGCTCCCTCGCCTGGTTCGAGCACCCCCAAAATCATGTTCACCGTCGTTGTTTTTCCGGCACCGTTAGGACCCAGCAATCCGACAATCTCTCCCGGCGGAACGGCAAACGAGATGCCGTCGACCGCGACCATGTCGCGATAGGCCTTGCGCAGATTGCGCACAACGAGGACGGGGTCTGTGGGCAAACGGAATCCGGGTGGGCTTGCGCCCCGTTGTGCCATTGACCATGTTGCCAAGGCAATGCAGCCCGCGAACGCTCAACTCTCAGCCCCGGATTTCCGGCACGTGACCGTGTGGGTGTTCGATCTCGACAACACGCTTTATCGGGCCGACAGTCGAGTCTTCGCCCAGATCGAAGCGCGCATGACCCTATTTGTGCAGGACTGCCTGGGTCTGGATCGTGAAGAGGCGCGCCGGATGCAGAAGTCCTACTATCGTGAACATGGAACGACGCTCGGCGGACTGATGCGCATGCATGACGTGGATCCCGAGGAGTATCTCGCCTTCGTTCACAACGTCGATCTGTCGGTCCTGGAGGCTGACATCCGTCTTGCCGCCGCGATCGCAAGTCTGCCGGGCAGGCGCTTCATCTTTACCAACGGTTGCCGCCACCACGCGCAGCGGGTGCTTGATCGGCTTGCCCTGTCCCATTTGTTCGAAGAGCATTGGGATATTCGCACCATAGGATTCTGTCCCAAGCCCGATCCCAAATCCTATCGCGCTGTTCTGTCGGGCGTGAACGCCTCCCCTCTGCAAACTGCGTACTTTGACGACATTCCGCGCAATCTGGTTCCAGCGCGCGCACTCGGTTGCACAACGGTCCTGGTACACAATGATTTGCAATGGTCGCGGCAAGGGCCGGAACAACCAGAGGTGCGGCCCGAACACATCGATTACCGGACGGCGGAGCTGAGCGGTTTTCTCGAGGAGATCAGGGTCGGGCCATGACGGAAGAGCTTTCGCGCATCGTGGACGAGGCCTGGGAGCGGCGCGACACGCTCGATCCCGGCGCAGCGAAAGATGTACGCCATGCCGTCGAGCGTGCGCTGGACGGACTCGACAACGGCCGGTTTCGGGTCGCCGAGAAATTGGCGAACGATTGGCATGTGCATCAGTGGCTGAAGAAAGCGGTGCTGCTGTCGTTCCGCTTCAATCCCGCGCACGCCATCGCGGGCGGCCCGGCGGGCGCCCATTGGTGGGACAAGGTTCCGTCGAAGTTCGAGGGCTGGAGCGAGAAGGAATTCCGCGTGGCCGGATTCCGGGCCGTACCCGGCGCGATCATCCGGCGCTCGGCGTACATCGGCAAAGGCGTGGTGCTCATGCCGTGCTTCGTCAATGTCGGCGCCTATGTGGACGAGAACACGATGGTCGACACCTGGGCGACGGTCG
>DATGGN010000040.1:0-7121 GCA_035308485.1 Rhizomicrobium sp. | reverse complement strand
AGTCTGCTAGCTTTCAGCTGCTAGCCTCTAGCTGGTTCAATTCCTATTTGGTCCATCTTCCAACGGATCTAGCTAGAAGCTAGAGGCTAAAAGCTGTCTACACCACTTCTGGTGCCAAGGACACGATCTTCAAAAACTTCTTCTCACGCAGTTCGCGAGCCACGGGGCCGAACACGCGCGTGCCGACCGGCTCGTTCGCGTCATTGATCAGCACCGCCGCGTTGTCGTCAAAGCGGATGTAGGTGCCGTCCTTGCGACGATGCTCCTTGCGGGTGCGCACCACCACGGCTTTTACGACCGAACCTTTTTTGACGGCGCTGTCCGGCGCGGCTTCCTTGACGGCCGCCGTGATCACGTCACCAAGGCCGGCGCGGCTGCCCGCGTCGCCGCCGAGCGGCAGAATACAAGTCAGCTGGCGCGCGCCCGAATTGTCGGCCACCGTGAGCCAACTTCGCATCTGAATCATGGCTGTTGTCCTTCTTCCCTTTCGCGCACGTTAAACGGCCCGCCTGCTGCGCGTAACGACTTCGGCGAGCCGCCAGCGCTTCAGCTTGGAGAGCGGGCGCGTTTCGATGATTCTCACCGTGTCGCCCTGGCGCGCCGTGCGCTCTTCGTCATGCGCGTAAAACTTTTTGGTAACCCGGATGACGCGGTGGTACAGCTTGTGCTGCACGAGGCGCGTGACCTTCACGATAATTGTTTTTTCCATCTTCGCGCTGGTGACGACGCCGGTCACTTCCTGGCGTTCATGGCGCGCCGCGACGGGCGCGGGCGTTGCTGGAGTCTCGGTAGCCATTATGCCTTCCTCAATTCACGCTCGCGGAGCAATGTTTTCACGCGGGCCAGATCCTTCCGCGCCGACCGCAGCTTGGTGACGGCCTCGGCCTGCCCGGTAGAAAGCTGGAAGCGCAGGCGGAAGACCTGCTCGGCCAGCTCGTTCTGCCGCTCTTTCAGTTCCGGCGTATCCTGATCGCGCATTTTTTCGATTCGCTTGGCCATCAGAGCGCTCCCGCCCGGCTGACGAAGCGCGTTCGGATCGGCAGCTTGTGCGCCGCGAGCTGCATGGCTTCCTGCGCCGTCGCGAGATCGACGCCGGCCATTTCAAACATCACGCGGCCGGGCTTTACAACGGCCACCCACTTTTCCGGCGCTCCCTTGCCCTTGCCCATGCGGGTTTCCGCCGGCTTCTTGGTGAACGGCTTGTCCGGAAAAATCCGGATCCACAGTTTTCCGCCGCGCTTGATGAAACGGGTGATGGCCACGCGCGAGGCTTCGATTTGACGGTCAGTAATCCAAGCGGGCTCGAGCGCCTTCAGCCCGTATTCGCCGAACGAAAGTTCGCTGCCGCGCCAGGCTTTTCCGGCGCGCCGCCCGCGTTGCTGTTTCCGGTACTTCACTTTCTTTGGCATTAACATTGTCGTCTTCCCTCAAACCTTTTCGCGAGTCGTCTTGGCGATTCGTCCCGATGAAACTCGCGCCTTTCGCTCTTATACGGCCACAGCCTGCGGCTCGGCCTTCTTGACCCCGCGCTGGGGAACGTTCTCCCCCTGATAAATCCAGCACTTCACGCCAATCACGCCGTAGGTCGTATGGGCCTCTGCCGTGCCGTAGTCAATATCGGCGCGCAGGGTTTGCAGCGGCAAGCGGCCCTGCAGATACCATTCCTTGCGGGCAATTTCCGCGCCGTTCAGGCGTCCCGCGACGCGAATCTTGATGCCCTTGCAGCCGAAGCGCAGAGCGGAATCGACGGCCTTGCGCATGGCGCGGCGAAAGGCGACGCGCTTTTCAAGCTGCAGCGCAATCGACTCGGCAACGAGCGTGGCATCGAGTTCCGGGCGGTGCACTTCCTGAATGTCGATGTGCACTTCGCGCTTGGTGCGCTTCTGGATTTCGCCCTTGAGCTTGTCGATTTCCGCGCCCTTGCGCCCGATGATGATTCCCGGCCGCGCGGTAAAGAGGCGAATGACCAGCTTGTTCGCGGCGCGCTCGATGTCAATCGAGCTGATGCCGGCCGATTTCAGGCGGTCCTTCAGCGTTTCCCGCAGCTTCACGTCTTCGTGCAAGAGGTCGGCGTAATCGCGGTCGGCGTACCACCGCGACTTCCAGGGCTTGTTGTAGCCGAGGCGAAACCCGTATGGATGTGTCTTCTGTCCCAAAGTTTTTCCCCTTCCGCTACTTCTTCGACGGCTTTCGGGCCGGCTTTTTCCTGCCCGTAAGCGCCTGGCGGGCCTTCTTGACGGCTCCGGCCACGCCCTTCTGCGATTCGGCTTCGGCCGCGGCCGCGGCGACGCGCTCCTGCGCGGCGACGTGATGCTCGGCGACGCCCACAACGATGTGGCAGGTGCGGCGCTGGTAGCGGAACGCGCGGCCCATCGGCGCCGGGCGCAGCCGCTTCCATCTGGAGCCTTCATTCACGTAGCAGTTCGACACGTATAAATGGTCGACGTCGAGCGAAGCGCCGGCATCTTCCGCCTTGCGCTCGGCATTGGCGATGGCGCTGCGCAGAACTTTTTCCACGTCGCGCGAGGCTCGTTTCATGGCGAAGCGCAAAATCTGCAGCGCATTTTCCGCGCGCTGCCCGCGAATCAGATCGACGACCAGGCGAACTTTTTGCGGCGACATGCGCACGTGCCGCGCCATCGCGACTGCCTCAATTGCCGGGGCTTGCAATGTCTCGTTGGCCATGGGCTAACCCTTCGGCGCTGCCGGAGCGCCGCCTCCGGCTGGTGCCGCTCCGCCCGCTGCGGGCGCGCCCGGCGCTCCCGCCACTCCCGCGGCGCGTTCGAGCGCCGCCTTCACCGCGTGGCCCTTAAAGGTGCGCGTGGGGGCGAATTCCCCGAGCTTGTGGCCGATCATCTGCTCCGTGACATAGACCGGAATGAATTTCCGGCCGTTGTGCACGGCGATGGTGTGGCCGATCATGTCCGGAAGGATCGTCGACCGGCGCGACCACGTCTTGATCACTTTCTTTTCGTTGCGCGCGTTCATCCCGGACACCTTGATACGAAGGTGCTCATCGATGAACGGGCCCTTTTTAAGCGAACGTGCCATTGTTTCTCCCTACGCCTCGGCTCTTATTGCTGTCACGCTCTTATTCTTCCACCCGGCGGCACTTGATCCACTGCGCGCGCCGCAATTTCCGGAACCCGCGCACGGGCCCCGGCACGCGGTGCGATACCGGACAGAACGGGCACACAAAGCGCGTGCCCTGCGCGTTCGGCGTCTTTTCCACCGTGACCGCCCATCCGGGCTTGCACAGGCGGTACAGCACCTGCACGGGAACCACCGGCGCAAACCTGCTGACCGGCTTCGCCGCTTTTGCAACGGGCCGCGCCGCGCCGGTGGGTTTGCGCGTATGCGCCACCCTCCGTGCCGCCGGCCGTGAACGTCTCGTTCGTGATGCGCTCATCATGGTTGTCTCAACTTCCCCTCAAATACCCGCCGCGCCAGGCTGAGTATTTTTCCTTCCGGTCCAAATTCCTTGAAGCCATCTTAATCGCCGGCCATTCAAAATCGGCAGGCCTTCAGGGGCTAAAGCCACCTTTTTACGGGTCCCTGAATGTCGCGGCTGAAGCCGCGAGCCGCAAAAAACCTTTATGAGATCCTCTCTCGTCCAGACTTTGCCTGAGCCGCTTACGGCTTTCTGCGCTGCACAATCTGCCGATCCGAGCGCCGGTTGTGGCGCGTCTTCGCGCCCAGGGTAGAAAATCCCCACGGCGTTTGCGGATGGTTGCCCTTCACGCGGCCTTCGCCGCCGCCGTGAGGGTGATCAACCGGATTCATCGCTACGCCGCGCACCGTGGGCCTTCGCCCGTGCCAGCGCGTGCGGCCGGCCTTGCCGTAGGTCACGTTTTCGTGGTCGAGGTTTCCGACCTGGCCGATGGTCGCCATGCAATCGAGCGAAAACTTCCGGACTTCGCCCGAGGGCAGCTTGACGAGGGCAATGTCGCCCTCTTTGCTGAGAAGCTGCGCAGAGCCGCCCGCCGCGCGCACCAGCTGCGCGCCCTTGCCGGGCTGGAGCTCCAGGTTATGCAGCTGCGTTCCGGGCGGGATGGCGCGAATGGCCATCGCGTTTCCCGGCAAAATGTCCGCGCCCTCGCCTGTCGATACCGTCATGCCCACTTCGAGGCCGATGGGATGCAGGATGTAGCGCTTTTCTCCGTCCGCATAGTGCAGGAGCGCGAGGCGCGCCGAGCGGTTCGGGTCATACTCGATGGCCGCGACCTTTGCAGGAATGCCCTTCTTCTCGCGGCGAAAATCGATGGAGCGGTACTGCTTCTTGTGGCCGCCGCCGCGGTGCCAGATGGTGATCTCGCCGTGAGCGTTGCGTCCGCCGGTGCGCTTCTTCGGCTCGACGAGCGCCTTCTCGGGCGTTTCCTTCGTGATCTCGCTCTTATCGAGCATGGTCAGGAAGCGCCGCGACGCTGTATACGGATTGAATGTTTTCAGTGCCATAACGTTAACTCTCTTCCCCGGTCCTGCAGAGGCACGCTCCGCGGGCCCCAGCCGGCGGGCCCCTTTTTCATGAAACGAGGAGCGCCCGCCGCCAAAACCCCGGGCTACATTACAAATTGTCGGCGTACTCGATCATCTTCTCGCCGGCCGCCAGCTTCACATACGCCTTCTTCCAGTCCCGCCTGTGGCCTTCGGCGCGGCCGCGGCGGCGGAATTTTCCGTGAAAAATCGCCGTGCGCACGCCCGCGACCTTGACCTTGAAAATTTTCTGGACGGCTTCCTTGATCTGCGTCTTCGTCGCCGCCGTGGCCACCTCGAACACCACCGTATGCTGGGTCTCCTTCACGCCGAGACCCTTCTCGGTGATGATTGGCCGCCGGATTACCTGAAATGCGCTGATGCTCATGGCCTCGCCCTTCGCTTGGTTCCTATGTCAAACCTATCGCTGTCAAACGGACTGCGCTTGCCTGCCGGGCTTACTTCTTGCCCTTACCCTTCTCTTTCGCGGCCGGCTTCTTCGCCGCTGCTTTCTTTGCCGGGGCTTTCTTTTCCTTGGCCGCGGGCCTCGCCGCTTTCGGAGATTCGGCCGGCTTCGCCGCTTCGATGGTCACAACGTCGGCAGCAGGCGCCGCAGTGCGCGGGCCGAAGCCCAGCGTCTCACCGAGCCGCACCGCCGCATCCTTCGAGAGATACAGGCGGTCATGCCGCAATAAATCGTACGGTTGCAGGGCGTGCGGGGCGACCAGCTTTACGCCCTCGAGATTTCTGCTCGCGAGTTCCAGGTTGCGGTTCGCTGCGATTTCCACGAGCAGCATCGTCTTCGTCGCTCCGTCAAGCTTTCCAAGCGCCTCGCGGAACGGTTTCGTTTTGTGCGATTCGAGCTGCCAGGCGTCCACCACGGTCAGCTTTTCGTCGGCGAGTTTCGCCGAAAGCGCCGAGCGCAGCGCGCCCAAAACCATTTTGCGCGGAAGGCGGTAGGCGTAGCTGCGCGGCACCGGGCCGTGCACCGTGCCGCCCTTGCGCCAGATCGAGCTGCGAATCGAGCCGACGCGCGCGCGGCCCGTGCCCTTCTGCTTCCAGAGCTTTTTTCCCGAGCCCGACACTTCGCCGCGGCCCTTGGTCTTGTGCGTGCCCGCGCGCATCGCCGCCTGATACCAGCGCACGGTTTCGTGCAGCAGGTTCGGGTTTACCTTGGCGCGGTACACGTCGTCGGGAAGGTCGAGCTGCCCGACGTTCTTGCCTTCCAGATTCTTGATGTCCACTACCGCCATCGTCGTCGCGTCCTTAATCTTTCTCTACAAACTCTCTCGGCAATCTCTGCAAAATTTCTCGACAAATTTTAATTACTTCGCCTTCCGCGCCTTGCGGATCAAGCAGTACGTGCCGACCGGGCCGGGCACCGAGCCGAACACGAGCAGCAGATTTTCGTCCGCGTCCACTTTCACGACGCGCAGGTTTTTCGCGGTCACACGCGCGTTGCCCATGTGCCCCGGAAAATGCTGTCCCGGCCAGACGCGCGACGGGAAGGAGCTGCCGCCGATGCCGCCCGGAGCGCGGTGATGCATCGAACCGTGCGTCGAGTCGCCTCCGCGGAAGTGCCAGCGCTTGACGCCGCCGGCGAATCCCTTGCCTTTGCTGATGCCGGTCACGTCGACAAGTTCGCCGGGGGCGAAGCGGTCGACCAGCACGCGGTCGCCGATCTTGGTTTCGTCGCCGGAATCCTCGAGACGCACTTCGCCGAGTTTACGCATCGGAGCGGCGTCGGCCTTTTTGAAATGTCCGGCCATGGGCTTTGTGACGCGCTGCGGCTTAATGAATTCGACGAGGCCGAGTTGCGCGGCGTCGTAGCCGTCTTTTTCCTTGGTGCGCCGTTGCACGACGACGCAGGGCCCCGCCTGGAGCACGGTGCAGCCCACCGCCTGGCCATCGTCGGTGAAAACCTGGGCCATGCCCAGTTTGATTCCGAGAATTCCGTTCACAGCCATTGAAGTCGCCCTGCCTCTTCTTTCTTTCCCAACCTCGTTGTCATTCCCAGCTTCCCTGCCTCTTTGCTTCCTGAATCTGTTTACTTGCCGCCGTGCTCGCGGCCAAAGGCCTTGATTTCCACGTCCACGCCGGGTGGCAGGTCGAGCTTCATGAGCGCGTCGACCGTATCCGGCGTGGGCTCGAGAATATCGATCAGGCGCTTGTGCGTGCGCATTTCAAACTGCTCGCGCGATTTCTTGTCGACGTGCGGCGAGCGCAGCACCGTCCAACGGTTGATCGTGGTGGGCAGGGGAATCGGTCCGGCCACGTTTGCTCCGGTGCGCTTCGCGGTTTCCACGATTTCGCGCGTTGATTGATCGAGAATTCGGTGATCGTACGCCTTCAAACGAATGCGAATTTTTTCTCCGGCTGGCATAAATTATTCGATAATCTCCGTTACGGCTCCCGCGCCGACCGTGTGGCCGCCTTCGCGGATCGCGAAGCGCAGCCCCTTCTCCAAAGCCACCGGCGTGATCAAGCTGATTTCCGCTGATACGTTGTCTCCGGGCATCACCATCTCGACGCCTGTCGGCAGCTTTACATCTCCCGTCACATCCGTCGTGCGGAAGTAAAACTGCGGACGATAGCCCGTGAAGAACGGCGTGTGACGCCCGCCTTCTTCCTTCGTCAGCACATACGCT
>DATGGN010000039.1:0-30898 GCA_035308485.1 Rhizomicrobium sp. | reverse complement strand
CGTTCGCAATTGTTGCCGTCGCTCCGGTAACGCTGAACCGGGTCATCGCGCCCTTCGCTGAGCGGACGAACCCGTGCCAGACATGGCTGCTGTCCGAATAGGCGCCGGTCACGACGCTGTTTTTGTTGATCGCGTAGACGTAGGTTGCGATGGAACCGGCCGGATCGAAGCTCTCGATGGTCTGCGCTGCGGCCGGCGCGATGGGCCCGATGACGGAAATTATCGTTCCGATAAGCAACGTGCGCAGTGCCTCCGGGAAATGAACGAAGCGCATCGGAACCCCTCATCGAAACCGATATTGTTGACGCGGAATGTGACGGTGAAACGACACGCGCGTTTACGGACAAAAGGAGAAGCAATCATGATCCGGAAAGCAAAAGCAGTGTGGCACGGAACCGGTCGCGACGGCAAAGGCACATTGTCCACGGATTCCGAAGTGCTTGCGCAGACGCCCTACTCGTTCCGGACCCGCTTCGAGAACGAGAAAGGCACCAATCCCGAAGAACTGATCGCCGCCGCGCATGCCGGTTGCTTCACCATGGCGCTGGCGTTTCAGCTGCAGATGGCCGGGTTCACGCCGACGCAACTCGACACAGAAGCGGCGGTCACGCTCGAACCCGAAGGACAGGGATTCCGCATCAGCCGTTCCGCTCTCAGCCTTCGCGCCCAAGTCCCGAATCTCGATCAGGCGACGTTTGCGCGGCTGGCCGGCGACGCCGAGAAGAATTGTCCGGTGTCCAAGGTTCTCAAGGCCGAGATTACGCTGGACGCGAAGCTCGCCTGACAACGGCGAGAACTGGCCGGGACGCTGCTGATTCCCTGATCACGCCTGCCTGTCGCGGAAGCGGCGGACCTTGGCGCGATTGCCGCAGCCGCTCATCGCGCACCATCGTCGGGAACGGTTCTTGGTCAGGTCGAGAAAGAACCAGCCGCAGGTTTCGCTCGCGCATTCCCGCAGGCGCGCAAGCGTTTCGGAGGCAAGCAGCTCGCCCGCATTGTGTACAACGGGCCACAGCGGCGCGTCCAGCAGTTCGGGCGGCTCCCATGTCCATTCGTATTTTTCGGCGCCGCGCCTGATACGCGCGTGCGACATGGCGATCCCGAGGCGCTGGTTGACGAAATCGAAGGCCTGCCTGTTCGGTGCCTGATGTTTCAGCGCGGCGGAAAAAACGGCGTGCAGCGACTCGCGCAGGGCTTTCGCTTCGGCGAGAGTCCTGGCGCTGATTTCCGGGCGCCGGCGCCCGATCAGACGAAGCGCATCCCCCTGCTGGCAGCTGACGGCTCCGCCCAGCACAGCCCAGTCGACAAGGTCCGGGTAACTCTCGAGCCGGTCGTTGTGCACGCCCGAACGGATGCCGCCGATCGTGTTCACAAAGTCCAGGCAGAGCGATCCCGCGACGAAGTCTTCCCTGTCGATCATGCAGCCAGCGTAACCGGCAAATTCCCTGTTGACAAGTTACGTTCTACGCGGTCCTATGAAACCTGCAAACTGCAATTTAGATGGTTTCAGGCGAGGAGGAACGGCAATGGCCATTCGCCCCTTCAAGATCGAAGTTTCCGACTCCGCGCTCGTCGATCTGAAATGTCGACTGGCGCGGACGCGTCTGCCTGATACCGTGGCCAACGCCGGATGGCGGTACGGTACAGATCGTGACTTCCTGAACGCGCTGGTTGTGTACTGGCGCGAGCATTTCGACTGGCGCGCCGCGGAAGAGCGCCTGAACCAGTTCCCACAGTTTATTGCGGAGATCGACGGTCTGGACATTCACTTCCTGCATGTCCGCGGCAAAGGGCCCAATGCCCTGCCCCTCATCGTCACGCATGGCTGGCCATCGAGCGTGGCGGAGTTCGCAAAAATCATCCCGCTGCTCACCGATCCCGCATCACATGGGGGCCGCGCCGAAGATTCCTTCGACGTGATCGCGCCGTCGCTGCCCGGCTTCGGATTTTCCAAAGCTCCGAAACAGCCGGGCATGTCGAGCCGCGCCGTGACGAGCATTTGGGTGAAGCTGATGAAGGACGTGCTCGGTTACGCGCGCTTCTTCGCGCATGGCGGCGATATCGGCGGCGGCATCACCAACAGGCTCGGGCGATGGAAGAGCGCCGCGGCGATCCACGCCATGGTCGCCGCCCCGGTGGAGCATCCCGATTCGCCGCCGCTGAGCGACGCGGAGAAATCATGGCTCGCCACCGTACAGAAATGGGAAGATGACGAAGGCGCCTACTGGCATCAGCAGCGCACGCGGCCGGAGACGCTGGCGTACGGCTTGAACGATTCGCCGGCCGGTCTCGCCGCCTGGATCGTGGAGAAATGGCAGAGCTGGAGCGATTGCGGCGGCGACGTTTTCTCACGCTTCTCCATGGAAGAGTTGCTGACCAACATCAGCATCTACTGGTTCACGGAAACGATCGGTTCCTCGATGCGCATGTATTACGAAACCGCGCACGATCCGAATCCCGATACGAGCGCGAAGATCGAGGTGCCGGCGCGGATTTTCCTGAGCCGCGAGGAAGTCGAACGCTGCCCGTTGGAATACGCGGCCCGCAGCTACACGGATTTTTCGTATGGCCTCGCCGAGCGCGGCGGCCATTTCCTCGCTGCGGAGGAACCCCAGCTTCTCGCAGACGACATTCGCAACTGGTTCCGCCGGTTCCGGTAGATCACGATTGGTTCGAAATCACTCACCCGCCCTGTTTAACGTGCAACCGGGAGAACCGCCTGGTTTCCGAGAAGACGCGAAAAAGATTCACAATGAGGCGGTGAGGAACAGCGAGAAAGGACGCGCCGCGCGCTCGGCGGCCACAACAATATCCATGACGCACAAGCCACCGCGCTACCGCTGCCTCACGGCCTCACCGCCTCATTGCCATCCTTTGTCTGCGTCCGCGCCTATTGCGGCTTTACCGAACGATGGTCTTTCAGGATCTGTACCACCCTGTCGATGGGCAGCGCTTCGACGGTGTGACCGTTGCCGGTCACCGTGGTTGCGCGAAGCATGGAGTTATAGATCGCCTCTTCCGTCGCCTCGATCACCGCCTCGAAGAGCGGCGACATCGCGTCGTTGGTGACCAGCTCGACATGCTGCGTCAGGGACTTGTCATCGGTGCGGATGCGCAGTTGCGGTGCGGTCGAAAAGGCGATGGCATAATCGCCGCTGCCGTTCGATCCCGAACTGCCCGTGCGGGCCATGCCCATCCACGCCCGCGCGGCCAGACGCCTCAAGTTCCTCGACTCGAGGGGCGCATCGGTCGCGATGATCATCATGCAGGACCCATCCGCTTTGTCGCGGATGGACGCCTGTTGCGCGGCCTCGCGCAGATAATATTGTCCGAGTTCCTGTCCGACTGGCGCGCCGGCGATGGTCAGCACACCGCCGAAGTTCGTCTGCACCAGAACCCCGATGGTGAAGCCCCCGAGCGTTGCCGGCAGTTTTCGCGAGGCGGTGCCAATGCCGCCCTTCCAACCGAATGCGACCGTACCCGTTCCCGCGCCGACAGCGCCTTCCCCGACCGGGCCGTCATGCGCATTCCTGATGGCTGCAAAAACATCGTCGGGCGCGATGTGGCGGCCGCGAATGTCGTTCAGATAGCCATCATTCGTCTCGCCGACCACCGGATTGATGGAGAGGACGTCCTCGTTGCCGGGCAGGGCGAGCATGTACGTCACCAATGCTGCGGCAACCTGGGGAACGCTCGTCGTGCTCGTCAGCAAAATGGGGGTTTCGATGTTGCCCATTTCGTCGATCTGCGTCGTGCCGGTGAGTTTGCCGAAGCCGTTGCCGACGAAAACGCCGGCGGGCACCTTCTCGCGAAACAGATTTCCCGGATGAGGCAGTATGGCAGTGACGCCGGTGCGGATATTGTCCCCGCGGATGATGGTCGTGTGACCGACCCTGACGCCGGCAACGTCGGTAATCGCGTCGATCGGCCCCGCAGGCAATACGCCCACATGAATCCCAAGCTCCGGCGCGCGGGGCCTCACGCCCGAATTTTCCGCCGACGCGGCACTTGCATGAAACAGCGATGCGACGACGAGAAGAAGTGCACAACGCATGGTAGAAGTCCGTTGCCGGTCATGAATATCAGTGACGCAATCGGAAGGAAGACACAATCGCCCTCAGCGGCCGAAGCTGATTCACCGCCCAGAGACGACAGTTCTACCCGCAGGCCGCAAGGCGCTGTTCGTAGTAGCGCCGCTCCATCGGACTGCGCGCAAGCGCGAGCGCCGCATGAAAATGCTCCCGCGCCTTTCCGCATTCACCACGGCTCAATTCGAGTTCCCCCTGGGCCGCGAAATAAAATGGATATTGCGCCAGGCGCGCCTGATCGCTGATGGCCGCGATCTCTTCCAATCCCCGTTCCGCGCTTTCCGACTGCGCGACGGCGATGGCGCGGTTAAGCGCCACGATCGGAGAGGGATGCTGTGCCATCAGGAGATCGTACAATCCGACGATCGAGCGCCAATCCGTCTTTGCCATGCTCGACGCATTGGCATGGATTGCGGCGATTGCGGCCTCGATGTGATAATCGCTGATCTCGGCTCCCGTCGCGGAGAGTTCCAGGAACGCTACGCCCTTCGCGATCAGCTTTCTGTCCCACAATGAGCGATCCTGCTCTGCAAGTGGAATCAGATTGCCGGCTTCATCGATGCGGCCGGAGAGGCGCGCCGCATTCAAACACATAAGCGCCGCAAGCGCGTGCGCGGCGGGCACGGCACCGGAAGGATGCTCAAGCAGGATCGCGATCAGGCGCATGGCTTCGTGGCATAGTTCGGAGCGACGGCCGTTTCGCGCGAGGCGCCGTGGTAACCCTCGCTAAAAAGGAGATAGAGCGCGCGCAGCACCGCGGGCAGCCGCGCCGCGAAATCGGCCGGCACGGCGACATTGAACAGATGCTTCGAGCGCGCCAGCACCTTCTTCGCCCGTATAATCCGCTTTTCGATGGCGGCGTGACCGCTGACGAAAGCGCTCGCAACCTCGTCGACGCTAAACCCGCAGAGGATGTTGAGCATCAATGCGACGCGCGCTTCCTCGGCGAGTTGCGGATGACAGCAGGAGAACATCATGCGCAGCAAATCGTCCTTGATCGCATCGGCGGCGAACAACTCGTCGACCGCGGGCGCAAGAGTCCATTCGCTTTCGAGGAGATAGCCCAAGCCCGGCGCAAACTTTCGCGCCGTCCGCTGGCTTCGCAATACATCGAGCGCACGGTTCCTGGCCGTCGCCATGAGCCAGGCCGAGGGATTGTCCGGTACGCCCCGAAATTTCCACATCTCCAGCGCGCGGCAGAAGGCGTCCTGTACGACGTCTTCCACCAGCGCCAGATTGTGCACGCCAAGCACGCGCGTGAGCGTGGCGACCATCCGGCCGGCGTCCTGCCGGAAAAGAAGGTCGCGCGCGTCCACTACATCTTCCGGATCGGGCGTACTTCGACCGAGCCGCCGCGATCGAGGATCGGACAGCCTTTTGCCAGTTCGGCAGCCTCGGCAAGGTCTTTGGTTTCGACCAGCGTATAACCGTTGACCACGTCTTTGGTCTCGGCGAACGGACCGTCGTGGACCGACTTCGCTGTTCCGCTCACGACTTTGCCGCCGGTTTCGAGCGGTTGGCCCATATTCTTGATACGGCCTTTCTCACCGAGATCTTTGAACCACGCCAGCCACTTCTGCATGATCTGCTGCATCTGCTCGGGAGAAGCCGAATCCCCGCTCGGCGCCCGGTAAAGGAAGAGATATTCGCTCATGGGGTGATACCTTTCGTATCCGTTTGCCCAGCCTAGACGATCAGGCGGCCTGGCTCCGGACAATTTTCTCCGGCGCGTGTTTTTTTCGACTTCGAAAAGTTGATGTCTGCCCGTTCGGGTCTCAATCGTCCTTGAGGTGCAAAGCCTTTGGACGTCCGACTATGCTGTTCCTCTACGCCTGGGCCGCCGCCCCTTACGTCGTGCAGGCCGCGATCGATCGGCGGCGCTCTGCGCAGGGCTGCTTTGCAGGTCTGCGGCTGCGGCTGAGCGGAAGTCTCAATGGCTGTGCGAAACTCCAATAGGTCAGGAAAAAAGGAGAAATGATCATGCCGGAACTCGAAATCATCGGTGCGCCACAATCGACTTTCGTGCGCACCACGCGCATAGCGCTAGAAGAAAAAGGTGTCGCCTACGCTCTGACGCCGGCGCGGCCGCACTCGTCGGAAATCGATGCCATTCATCCCTTCGGGCGTATTCCCGCCATGCGACATGGCGACCTCGCGCTGTGCGAGTCGCGCGCCATCATCGCCTATGTGGATCGCGTCTTTGGCGGGCCGAAGCTCATTCCCGACGATGCGAAGCGCGCCGCGGTCATCGAACAATGGTCATCGCTCGTCGCGAACGCGGTATTTCCGGCCGTGTTCCCGTATTTCTGCGAGTACCTTTTCCCGGCGAGTGGAAGCACCGATCGCGCCGCGGTCGAGGTACTGCTTCCACATGTTCGTCACGCCATCGACGTGCTGGGCAGGCGCGCAGGGGATGGCTTCATTGCCGGCGAAGACTTTACCCTCGCCGACATGTACGCGTTGCCGATTCTCGTCTATCTCAACCGGCTGCCGGAAAGCCGCGATTTCATCGGCGAGACGCAGACGCTGGACGCCTATCTTGCGAAACACGCGGAGCGGCCGAGCTTCAAGAGCACGACGCCGCCGCCGTTGGGGACATAGAGACGGCCTGTTAGGCACCGAAGGCGCGCATGAACGTCGATACGGCGTGGCCGACATTGGTGCGGATCTCTTCCGCGGACGGCCTTTCGATAACGTTCCACAGGCGCTTGCGGTGGAGTCCCGAGAGACAGAGATCGAGAAAATGCTCCGCCGCGACGGTCACGTCCGCATCGCTGCGGAGTTGTCCCGTTTCCTTCGCGTGATCGAGGAATTCTGCCATGCGGCGATGATTCTCCCGCACGCCGGAATGGTAGATGGCGCGGCCGATCTCCGGGAAGCGGCCGCACTCCGCCGTGGCGAGCCGAAACGTCGCGATCGACTCGTCGCTCAGGAGCAGTTCGACGAAATGCTCGCCGAAATTCGTAAGCGTCGCGCGCAGATCCCCGCCGCCTTCGATCTCCGCCGCATTGAGCAGACCGAGGATCTTCTGGCACTTCTTCTGGATGACAGCGATGAAGAGCTCTTCCTTGGACTTGAAGTAGCTGTAAAGCGTGCCTTTCGAGCCCCCCAACCGCGCCGCGATCGACGACATGGAAGTGCCGGCATAGCCGTCGGCCGCGAAGGCCTCGCGGGCGACGGCAATGATTGCGTCGCGGCGGTCATCCCTGCCGGCCTTGGCTGTTTCGCCTGTTTCGATCAGTTCCGTCACTTCCATGGCACTTTCCTCATAGCGGCTTAGCATTTTTTGCATGACCGTACCGTACGGTTGATCTTGACGCATCCTTATCCAGGCTCTATCTCATGGGCCAGAACATGACCGTACGGTACGGTCATATAGGAACAGCGGGGAAAGTTCAATGGGTCGGCCGACTTCCTCCCCCTTCATCGGCGCCCTCCCCGCGAAACCGGCCGGCACGGACGGGAGCTGCCCCTCTCCCTCCGGTCCGGTCGGAACCGAACACCGCGGAGAAAGCATCCGATGACAGATATGGCTATCGACGACCGCGATTTTTCCGCCTTCGTCCGAGAAAACAGCGAACCGCAAGTTGATCCTGCTATCCGACGAAGGGCACTTCGAAAACGCCTGTTCATTGGTTTCGGAGCGCTTCTGCTTGTCGCCGGCGTCGGTGCAGGAAGCCGGTGGTGGATCGTCAGCCAGCGTTACGTATCGACGGACGACGCGTATGTGGCGGCCGACAGCGCAGAGGTTACGCCGCAGGTCTCAGGTACCATCCAGGCGCTCCCTGTTACGGACACCACGCACGTCAAGCGGGGTCAGGTGCTCGTGGAGCTTGATCCCTCGGATACCAAGCTCGCGCTCGCACAGGCCGAAGCCAACTACGCCCAGGCGCAGCGTCTGGTTCGCCAGAATTTCGCCAACGCCGACGAAGCTGCGGCACAGATCGCAGGTCGCCGGTCGGACGTCGTCAACGCCCAGCTCGAATATGGCAGGCGCGTCGAGCTCGCCAGGCAGGGGGCCATTGCGGACGAGCAGCTGACGAGCGCGCGCAACACACTCGAGACCGCGCGGGCCGCGCTGGCAGCGGCGAAGCAGACACTTGTGGCGCAGCAAGCTCTGATCCGCGGCACCGATGTCGATCACAACCCACAGGTTCTGCAGGCCAAAGCCGCGCTCGATACCGCGCGCCTGAATTTTTCGCGCACCATCATCCGCGCGCCATTTGACGGCGTGATCGCGCAGAAGTCCGGGCAGATCGGCCAGCGGGTCGATGTCGGCCAGGTGCTGATGACGGTCGTACCGGAAAACCAGGCTTACGTGGATGCAAATTTCAAGGAAGGTCAGTTGACCAGCGTGCACAATGGCCAGGCGGTGACGCTGACATCGGACCTGTACGGTTCGCGCGTCGTGTTCCACGGCCACGTGGAGGGTCTTGGCGGCGGCACGGGATCGGCGATGGCCGTCATTCCCGCGCAAAACGCGACAGGCAACTGGATCAAGGTTGTACAGCGCCTGCCGGTGCGCGTCGCGCTCGATCCCCACGAACTCGCCGCGCATCCGCTGCGCGTCGGCCTGTCCATGAACGCGACAATCGACATCCGGTCATGAGCGCGGAGTCCGAAGCCTCCGTCGCGGGTGGGCCCTCTCAATATCTCCGGGGTGGAGCGCTCTTCGGCGTCATCTTTCTTTTGGCGCTCGCCAATTTCATGGCGGTGCTCGATCTGACGATCGTCAACGTCGCGGTGCCGCACATTGCGGGTGCTCTCGCCGTTTCGCCAAACGAAGGTACCTGGGTCATTACATCTTACGCCGTCGCCGAAGCCATCACCGTTCCCTTGTCCGGCTGGCTCGCCGCGCGTTTCGGCGCCGTGCGCGTGTTCGTGATCGCGGCCTCGGGATTCGGTCTCTTTTCCTTTCTGTGCGGTTTCGCGCCGTCCCTCGGCGCGCTCGTTGTTTTCCGCCTGCTGCAGGGATTCTCGGGCGGGCCGCTGATGCCGATGTCCCAGACATTGCTGATGCGCGTAACACCGCCGAAGCGCGTGCAGATGGCGCTCGGCCTTCAGACCATGACGACGATCATCGCGCCCATCGCCGGCCCGGTGCTCGGCGGCATTCTGACGGATTCCGTCGGCTATCCGTGGGCCTTCTACATCAACGTACCGATTGCGATCTTCGTCGCGCTCTCCGTATGGAGCGTGTTGCGCTCGCGCGAGACGAAAACGATGAACCAGCCCGTCGACTACGTTGGACTGGGTTTGCTCGTCCTGTGGATCGGCGCGCTGCAGATCATGCTCGACAACGGGCAGGACAAGGACTGGTTCGGCTCGCCATTCATCGTGACGCTCGCCGTCATTGCCGGGATCGGATTCGTCGCGTTCCTCATCTGGGAACTGACCGACGATCACCCGATCGTCGATCTGAGCGTATTCAGGATCCGTACGTTCAGCGTGATGGCCGGCGCAATGGCGCTCACCTTCGGGTCCTTCTTCGGCACGATTGTTCTCATTCCGCTCTGGCTCCAGAGCAACATGGGCTACACGGCGACCTCAGCGGGCGACGTGATGGCGTTCCAGGGCGTCCTCGGCGTGGCGATGGCGCCGGTCGCGGCCATGCTGATCAGCCGAATGGATCCCAGACTTCTGATGTCGGTCGGGCTGTCTATCTTGGCGGCCGTCACGTTCTGGCGGACGAGCTTCGACCGGGACATCACGTTCTGGCAGCTCACCTTGCCGCAACTGGCGACCGGCCTCGGCATTCCGCTCTTCTTCGTACCGCTGCTCGGACTCTCCATTGCCGCGGTACCGCCGGCGCAGACGGCGTCGGCGGCAGGTCTTGTCAACTTCATCCGGACGATGTCCGGCGCATTCGGTACGGCACTCGCGACCACGGCGTGGGACCGTGCCACGACATCGGCACGCGTCGATCTCGTCGGCAATCTGCATCAGCCGCAGAACATGCTGACAGTAATGCAATCGCACGGGATGAGCGCGACGCAGGCCCTGAACAACTTCGACAGCCTTGTACAGAGCCAGGCCGTGATGCTCGCCACCAATCGGGTGTTCCTGACGCTCGCGATCATCATCGCCGCCGTGGCCGTCGGAGTCTGGCTGTCGCCGAGGCCGAAGACCCCGGTCGCAATGGGCGCAGGAGCCCACTGAGAAGAGATCTCGCAACCGGGCCGGCCGGCCCGCCAAACCAGGAAGGAGTTCGCGCGATGAGCATCCAGAGCATTCTTTACGGGAAGGGCGGAGAGGTGATCACGATCGAGCAGGACGCAAGCATTGAGCACGCGGCGGAACTGATGCGCGACCATCGCATAGCGGCACTTCCCGTGACCGACGGCGGCCGTGTCGTCGGCATGTTTTCGAGCCGAGAGATCGTCAACGGCTTTTCGCGGCATGGTGGTCACCTCGCCAATCTGCGCGTATCCGACCTGATGCAGCGCGACTTCGTACGCATCACACCGCGGGAATCGCTCAAGCGCACGATGGCGCTGATGATTCGCCATCGTGCAACCCATATTCCCGTGTTCTCGGGCGACCACCTCGTCGGCATCGTCAGCGGCGGCGACGTGGTGAAGCATCGTCTTGAAGATCTCGAACTCGAATCCAACGTACTGCGCGACGCCTACATGGCCGCGCATTGAGGAGGGCTTCGCCGTGCATGTGATTGTCTGGCTCGTTCCCAAACTGGCCGCGGCGCTGTTTGCAATGGCGGGGTTCGTGTTCTTCGCCGACCCCGCGCCGCTTTCGCGGATACTCGCCGATTGGGGCTATGGTCGCAACTTCGCCCGCGTGTTCGGCGCCTGCGCGCTCGCGAGTGCGCTCTTCCTGTCGGTGCCGCAATTGCGCCTGTGGGGCGTCGTTGTTGCGGGGTTTGTTCTTTTCGGCACCACCGTGGCGCTGCTCGAGCGCCGCAAATACCTGTACGCATTGCCGGGTATTCTGCTGCTCGGCGCGCTTCCCTTTTCGCTCGCAAGCATTTGACGGAGGGCACCCATGGCCATGACGGAAGCAATCGGCAACAGGCGTGACGGCGGAGCCTTCATGGCCGAAGTCGCCAAGCTCATTCCCTCGCTGCGCAGCCTCGCAAGACTTCTGTATCGCAACGACGAATCGGCGGCCGATCTGACGCAGGAGACCCTTGCCAAGGCGTGGGCTGCGCGCGGCTCGTTCGCCCCCGGTACGAACCTGCGAGCGTGGTTGTTCACGATCATGCGCAACCAGTTCCGTTCCGAAGCGCGGCGCGCCTGGCGCCAGATGCCCTGGGACGAACAGGCAGCGGAACGAATTCCTGCGCCGCGCGCCGAACAGATGTGGGCGCTCGAGCTCAAGGATACGGTGCGCGCCATGAAGGCATTGCCCAAACGGCAGCGCGAGGCGGTAATCCTTGCCGGCGTTGGCGGCCTGTCCAGCGAAGACGCCGCGTCGGCGCTCAATTGCCGACCGACCGCCCTGAAAAGCCGTGTCTCGCGCGCAAGGCACGCCATGCACTCCATGCTGGATGGAAAGATTGCGCTCGGGCCCTCGCGCGAGAACGGTGACGCAATCGAGAAATTGACCCGCGAACTTGCCCGGCTGAACGCACAGTCGGTAGTAAGGGAGAACAGAACGTAAGGCACCCGCAACGATGCGGCACATTGCTCTCCTTATCGAACAGTACGGCCTTCTGGTCGTGTTCGTGAACGTGCTCATCAGCCAGGGCGGAGCGCCTTTGCCGATGTGGCCCGTATTGCTGATTGCCGGCGCTCTCAGCATCGGCGCCGGTGCGCCGTGGCCGGAGGTACTCACGGCGGCGGTCGCAGGCGCGATACTGGCCGACCTCGCATGGTACGCGGCAGGTGCCGGCTATGGACGACGGGTACTTGGTCTTCTGTGCAAGGTGTCGCTTTCGCCGGATTCCTGTGTGCGCCAGACGGAGACGGTGTTTGGTCGCTTCGGACCGGTCGCGCTCCTTTTCGCAAAGTTCGTCCCCGGCCTCGGTTACGTGACGGTTGCGCTTGCCGGCGTGACGGGCGTGTTTCTCCCGGTCTTTCTCCTCCTCGACGCCACCGGCGCCGCGCTGTACATGGCTGTCCCCATCCTGCTCGGCCGGATTTTCCATAACGCGATCGACGCCGTGATGACGACGCTGATCGAACTCGGGAAATACGGCGTTCTCGTCATCGCCGCCGCGATGGCCGCCTGGCTTCTCATCCGGTGGATTCAGCGACAGCTGTTCATTCGGCGACTGCGGATGGATCGCATCTCGGTGGACGAACTCGCTCACCTGATCGATGGCGGCCGGCGCCCGGTGATATTCGATGTGCGCTCTGCTGAAGCACGCGCCCAGAACGGCATGATCCCCGGCGCGATTGCCGCGCACCCGACGGAAATCCAGAACGTGCTGAGTGCCTATCCACGCGATGTCGAGATCATCATCTATTGCGCCTGCCCGAATGAGGCCACGGCAGCAATCGCCGCAAACCACTTGAAACGCGCGGGTTACCGCAAAATCCGTCCGCTCCTTGGCGGCATCGATGCCTGGGCGAGCGCCGGTCGCCCACTCGCAACATAAGCCTGAGACCAGCGTCCTAACTGGCGACGCCCGCCATTTTGCGGAGGCGATCATTGGCAAAGTACTGCGCCTGCCCTTCTTCGATGGCCTGGAGAACCAGCCCGGCCACGAATTCGGGCTTATCGCCTTCGGCGTAGACGGACGGCGGTCCCCCGCCCGCCGGATTGCCCATGCGGTTCCTCCCGAAGTTGGTCGCCGTGATGAACGGGTAGATTTCGCTGACGACGATATGGTCCTTTTCGAGCTCGGCGCGGGCCGTGAGGCTGAACCCAAGAAGCGCACGCTTCGATGACGAATAAGCGCTGTACTGCGGAACTGTCATGAACGCCGTTCCCGAATTGATGTTGACGATGCTTCCGCCGCCTGTCTCGCGCATCAGGGGAATCACGGCCTGCATGGCAACGATCGGCCCCAACACGTTGAGATGGAAGATTTCGTCAAAGAGCGCGGGATCAATCTCCTCCAAGGCCGCCGCATAGCTCCGGCCTGCATTGTTCACGAGTCCGTCGATGCGGCCATAATGTTTGTGCACCGCGCCTATGGCTTCCCGCAGGCGATCAAATTTCGTTACGTCCGCCGTGACGGGCAGGCTGCCGGGAAGGCGTTCAGCCAATTTTTGCAGGGCATCCGTGCTCCGAGCGAGCAGCGCGACGTTCGCGCCGCGCCCGGAGAGGGCAACGGCCGTCGCGAGCCCGATGCCGGACGAGGCACCGGTGACAATGAAGACATGATCCTTGATTTGCATTCTCCACCTCCGTTCGGGGCTACCGGCCCACTGCCGCGACACCCCGGCGACCTGCAGATGAACGCCCACAGAGCGAGCCGAGCGCGCCCTTCCTCTCTGCATGGCTGGTCAGCGTATTTCTCATGACCGTACCGTACGGTTGCTATTGAATTCCGCGGATCTATTGCATATTTCACCTTGGAATGACGGTACGGTACGGTAACATGTCCCTGACAAATCTCTTCGGGAAAAACTTCCTGACGCAAGCCCGGGTCGCAGAGGCCCATTGGGCGCCTTACGCGCTTTGGGCGCTTCGTCTCGCCATTGGCGCGATGTTCCTGCAACACGTCATGCGCATGGTATTCGGCTACGAACCCGCCGACAGCTCGCAGCTGTTCGCGCTGCCGCCCGGGATCTCGCCATTTGCGGTCGCGTGGGAAACGGGAATCGGCCTTGCGCTCATCTATGGCTTGTGGCCGCGGGTGGCCGCGGTCGCGGGCGCGGCCACGTTGACCATCGCGACGACTGCCGCCCACGGCGTGACAGCATCTCCCTACGGCTGGCAGGCGCCGGTTCTGTGGATCGCAGCGCTGCTCACCTTCGCGCTGGCCGGGGATGGCGCCTTCGTTCTGGTTCCGAGTCGATCGGGATCGCGGACAGGGTCACGGCAATGAACACGCCCGCGCAAAATGTCGTGGGCCTGTTCGCTGGCATCTGGCCGCGCGTGGCCGTACTTTCCAATTCGCCTTCGCTGCTTGTTATCGCCCTGATCGTCAATCTCGCCGCGGTAATCCCCACGGCATTCCGCATGCACAAGGAGAACCTCGCCTGCGATACGGGCGTGGCGGCGTGCACCGACAGCGCAGCAACCCACGCTTCCCCGACTAGGTAGCCTGATTTTTCCGCGGCGCCGTTCGCAATAACGTACAGAGCATTTCGCCCACGCGCGTACCCGGTCCATCCCGGCCGACACTCTGCAGATTGACGCGCGCACCCTCGAGCAACAGAAAAATCTCGTCGGCGAGGCGCTCCGGTTTCTCCAAGCCGGCAGCGCGGCAGAGCGAGACCAGATGTTCGCGCTGGTGGGTTTTGTGCTCTTCAATGACCGCGCGCGCCGGATGATCCTTGTCCGGCAATTCGACCGCCGCGTTTGCCAACGCACAGCCGCGGTCGCCGGATTGCGCCATCATCTGCCCCATGCGCTCGACGAACGCGCGCAGCTGCGCCAGGGGATCGTTCGCATGGGCGCGCGCAAGCTCGTCCCACAGCGCGTCCGCTTCGCGCGCGAGGCTCTTCAGATATTCGGCAATGAGCAGATCCTTCGATTCGAAGTGCCGGTAGAGCGTCATCTTGTTGGTGTCGGCGGCTTCCGCGATCTCGTCAACGCTGACGCCGCGGATACCCCGCGCGTAGAACAGCTCCCGGGCCGCCCGCAGGATACGCTCCCGAGGCGCGACGGCCCCCGATCGACCAGCGGCTCCAGACTCGCTCTTGTTGACGGGGGGCCTTGACATGGTACTGACCAGTAAGTACCTACTCGGTGATGTTACTGACAAGTAACACCCCAAGGACGGTTTGTCCAGAGGCACCGAGGAGGAGAACCATGCAAACCCTGCTGTTTCTGACTTCGAGTCTGTTCGGCGAGAACTCGAAATCCACCCAGATAGCCGGCGAATTCGTGTCGGCATGGCAAGTCACCAATCCCAAGGCGCGGGTTGTCCATCGCGATCTTGCAAACACTGTCCCCCATCTTTCCGGTGAACACCTCGCAGCCTGGACGACGGCTCCGGCCGACCGTTCCGAGCGGCAACAGGCGGTGGCAAGCGAAAGCGACGCACTGATCGAGGAAGTCGAAGCAGCCGACGTGATCGTCATTGCGGCACCAATGTACAATTTCAGCATTTCTTCGACGCTGAAGGCCTGGCTCGATCATATCACCCGCGCCGGCCGCACCTTCCGCTACACCGCAAACGGGCCCGAAGGCCTGCTCAAGAACAAGAAGGTCTTCGTCGTTACGGCGCGAGGCGGTGTGTACACCGGTGACAGTCCGGCGAAGGCTTACGATTTCCAGGAGCCGTATCTGCGCGCCATTCTCGGTTTGAACGGCTTGACGGACGTGACCTTCATCCATGTCGAGGCGCAGAGGCTGAGCCCTGACGCGGCCGAAGCGGCGCTTGCAAAAGCCCGGATTACGGCGCGCCAGCTCGCTGTACCGGTTTCTGCCGCGGCGTGAACGCTACGACATCGGGTTCGCGGCTGGCGGAGGGTCTGGCAGCGGAATGAATTCCTTGTTGTCCAGATCAGGAAGTTTGAACCTTCCTGCCCTCCAATCGGCCTTTGCCTGATCGATGCGTGCCTGCGAGGAGGCGACAAAATTCCATTCGATGAATCGCGGGCCGACCGGATCGCCGCCAAGCGCAAGCAACGTCGCATCCGCTTTGGCTCTCACGACGGCCTCATCGCCTTTGCGAAAGACGAGAAGGTGACCAGGCCCAAAGATATTTCCGTCCGCTTCGACGTCGCCGCTCACCAGATAAACCGCGCGCTCGGCGAAGCCATCCGGCAGTTCGAGTCGCTGTCCGTTTCCGAGTTCGACATGGGCGTAAAACATCGGCGAATGGATGGTCACGCGCGCGCGGGCGCCAAACGCTTCGCCGGCAATCACGCGGATATTCGTGGCCGCTTCGCCGACCACGGGCAAATCGGTTTGTCCATGGTGAACGAAGCTTGGCTCGGTGTCTTCGCTTTCCGTCGGCAAGGCGACCCACGCCTGGATACCGTGCAGGCGTCCGCCTTCCGCGCGCGCTTTTTCGAACCGTTCCGAATGCGTGATGCCGCGGCCCGCGATCATCCAGTTCACTTCGCCGGGACGGATCGCCTGCTCCGTGCCGAGGCTGTCACGGTGCATGATTTCGCCGCTGAAGAGATAGGTGATCGTCGAAAGACCGATGTGCGGATGCGGCCGCACATCCACGGTGCGCGGAATTCCTCGCGGGAAATCGACGGGGCCCATGTGATCGAAAAAGATGAAGGGACCTACCATCCGCCGCGCGGCATTCGGCAGCACGCGGCCCACTTCGAACCCGCCGAGATCCTTGCGCCGCTGGTCGATTACGGTCTCGAGCATCGTCTCCTCCACCGGCTTGTCTTTCGTGGACAGCATACCATGTGTGAGCGAGCAACCATTGCGGGGAAATCCCCCGCGGAGAGGCAATCATGATCGAGCGACGGGCATTCAGCGAGCTCGGCGGAGCGGACCACGGCTGGCTCCGGGCACGACATCATTTTTCGTTCGCCGACTATTTCGATCGCGCTCGCGTGCATTGGGGGAGCTTGCGCGTGTGGAACGACGACGAGATCAAATCGCAAACCGGTTTTCCGGCTCATCCGCACGCGAACATGGAGATCATCACCTATGTGCGCGAAGGTGCCATCACGCACCGCGACAGCATGGGCAACGAGGGTCGCACCGGTGCTGGCGACGTACAGGTGATGAGTGCAGGCACCGGCGTACGCCACGCCGAATACAATCTCGAGCCGGACACCACCAAGCTTTTCCAGATCTGGATTCTGCCGCGCGAGAACGGGGGCCAACCCTCATGGGGCGCCAAACCCTTCCCGAAAGCGGATCGCTCCGGCCGCTTCGTCACCCTCGCAAGCGGCTTCACGAACGATAACGACGCGCTACCCATTCGCGCCGACGCGCGTGTGCTTGGCGCAACGCTGAAGAAAGGCGAAAGTACGGAATACGCGCTTGGCGCCGGGCGGCACGGCTATCTGGTGCCCGCGACAGGCGCGATCGACGTAAATGGCGTCCGCATCGACGCACGCGACGGCGCCGCGATTGCCAACGAAGAGACGGTAAAGGTGACCGCGCTCGACGACGCCGAAATCGTGTTGGTGGACACGATCTAGGCCTGCAACAAAACCTGGGCATCGCTCCACAGCTGCTCCACAAGTTCGCCTGCGGGCATTGCGCGCCCCAGAGCGGCGGATTGGCCGGCCCAGGCCTGCATGCGCTCGACGTCGCCCGCGGCAGCGGCCGCCTTGCGCATTGGCGCGGTGAGCGCACGCTGTACAGGGTATGGTGCGGGCGGCGGCGCTTCGGCACTCGTTGCTGCCTTGACATAAGCTGTCGCGATGCTGCGGCCGGGCTTGCCGCTGAACACGCGACTCACCACGGTTTCCTCCGGTCGCGTGCGTCCCAGCGCATCCGTCCATGCGCGCGGAATATCCGCTTCGGGGCAGCGCAGGAACGCGGTTCCAATCTGTACCGCACTCGCGCCGAGCGCGAAGGCCGCCGCCACGCCGCGGCCGTCGGCGATCCCGCCCGTCGCAACGACCGGGACTTTCACCGCGTCGACAATCGCGGGAACAAGCGAAACAAGTCCAACCAGCTCGCGCTCAGCCCGCGCAGGATCGAACGCGCCGCGATGGCCGCCCGCCTCCATTCCCTGCGCCACAATGACATCGGCGCCTGCCGCTTCGGCAGCCAATGCGTCGCCGACGGTGGTTGCGACGGCAAACCAGGCGATTCCCTGGTGCTTCAGCCGCCGTACATAACGGGCCGGAAACAGACCCATGATGGAAGACGCGGCAGCCGGGCGCGCAGCGATCAGAGCTTCGGATTGTTCGTGGAAATCGGGAGGCGCTTTCTCGCCTGTGTCTGCGGGCACTTCCGGTCCCCACCCACCGAGGAACTCGCGCACGCGCGATTCGTGCGCGGGATCGCGCTTCGGCGACGGACCCGGAATCCAGAGATTGATCTGGAAACCGCCGTCGGTTTGCGTCCGCACCACGCCTGCCCATTGCGCGATTTCGTGCGGAGCCATCAGAAGCGCGCCGCACGCGCCGAGCCCGCCAGCGTCAGCAACCGCAATCGAAAGGCGCGGCGGACACGCACCAGCCATCGGCGCAAGCAGGACGGGCCGCGCCAGCCCGAAGCGCCTGCAGAAGATTTCAGCACGTTCGCGATACGACATGAAGATGTCTCCGAAGCAATGGAACGCGTTACATTGGCACCAGAGGCGTGAGCGTGCGTCGAGGAGTGCTGCCGCCATGAAAGCGTTGCGGTTTTCGCAATACGGCCCGCCATCGGTCCTTTCGCTCGAGGAACGCGAGACACCACAGCCCGGGCGCGGCGAGTCGCTCGTTCGGGTTGTCGCGGCCGCCATCAATCCGAGCGACGTGAAGAATGTCGCCGGGGCGTTCAAGTCATCCCTGCCCCGCACACCGGGACGCGATTATGCGGGAATTGTGGTGGGCGGCGAAAACAAGGGACGAGAGGTTTGGGGCAGCGGTCCGGCTTTCGGAGTCGAGCGCGACGGGTCGCATGCGCAGTTCGTGGTCGTGCCGGCAGACTGGCTCGCCGACAAGCCTGGACGCCTCTCGATGGAGCAGGCCGGAAGCATCGGCGTGCCATTCCTCGTCGCGTGGAAAGGACTGATCGACGCAGCGCGCATTCAGCGCGGCGAGACTGTGCTCGTTACCGGCGCCGGCGGCGCGGTCGGGCGCGCCGTGATCCAGATAGCGCATTGGAATGGCGCGCGTGTGATCGGCGTTGATCGTACAGAGCGTCCGTCGGAGGCCGACGTGTCGATCAACACCCAGGTGCACGACGTCGTTGACGAATGCAAGAAGGCGACCGGTGGCAAAGGCGCGGACGTTGCCTATGACGCCGTCGGTGGCCCACTGTTCGAAACCTGTCTGAAATCGCTAGCGTTGCGGGGCCGGCAGATCGCCATCACGAGCGTCGGCGATCGCCGCGTCTCGTTCGACCTTCCCGATTTCTATCATCACGAACTCCGTCTCATCGGTGTCGATTCGATGAAGTTTACCGGTGCGGAAATCGCGGCGATGCTGGACGCGCTCAAGCCCGGTTTCGATAGCGGCGCACTAAAGCCTTTTGAGGTCCAGGCGTGGGCGCTCGATCGTGCGATTGACGCTTACGAAGCCGTTTCAAAAGGTGGCTCGCGCAAGCACGTCCTCGTTCCGGGCAGGTGACAACGCGACCTCCATCTTACGGTAAGGGGCAACGGCGCCAGGAATTTGCAAATCAGCTGCAAATACGAAATCGTTTAGTCGCCGAAACGATCACCGGGCGCAGATCGTGACGAACCAGGAAAGAGGACCACAGCCAGTGTCGGCGGCGGCCAGCGAGATAAGCGACCACTGGCGATTGCTGTTTTTCGAGGGCGCCGTGCTGATGATTTTTGGCGCCTTCGCGCTCCTCCTTCCTGCCCTCGCCATCGTGGCCGTCAACCTCCTCCTTGGCTGGCTATTTCTGGCGGTGGGCGCGCTCGGTCTGGTCACGACGATGATGGCGCGGCATGCGCCGGGATTCTGGTGGGCAGTTGCCTCGGCCCTGGCGAGCGTCGTCGCGGGGACATTCCTGACAGTCTGGCCGATGAAAGGTTTTTATGCGGTGACAATTGCGCTGGCGGGATTTCTCCTCTTCGACGGTTTAATGATGATTCTCTTCGGCATCGACCACCGCCGGCAGCGGTCGCGACGATGGCTCTGGCTGGTGATCAACGGCGTGATCGATCTTTTTCTCGCGCCGCTCATTCTGCTGGTCACGTTCGTCGCCGCTGCAATATGGCTCTTGCCCACCGTGATCGGCATCGACCTGCTGTTCGGTGGCTGGTCCCTGGTCGCGGTTGCCACTGCGGCCAAGCCAAAGTAGCGGTTGCTACGTATCCGCTACCGCTCTGATCAGCTTGCGGTCGAACAGGCGTAAAACCGTGCCGAGATCGCGACCGCGCTTAAGCACGTGTCCAGAAGCGGCAAGCACCGAATACTGTCCCTGCCTCCGCTTCAGTGCGGGGTATTTTTCGATCGTATAAGCCGGCCGCTCGCTGGACCGGCGAAAAACCGAAAAAACGGCGCGGTCCGAAAGAAAATCGATTGCGTAATCGCGCCACTCCCCCGCAGCGACCATTCGACCATACGCGCGCAAAATCTGGTCAAGCTCACGCCGCTCGAACCGCACCTCGGGCGCGCCAGCCTCTCCGCCCCAACATTCTGTCCGCGCGGCGGGGCGGTCGCCCGCGCGGAGGAACGTTATGGGTTCCTCGACCATCGGTTCGCAGCATGGTCCGGTCGGATGGACAGTGCAAGGCTTACCGTTTGCGAGCCAGCATCACACCGTCGGCAATCGTTGCCAGCGCCATGTCGACGCGTTCGTCCGCCTGAATCTTCGCGTTCAGCGCGCGCAACGCGCTTGTATCGGCATCGTCGATGGCAGGATCTGCGACAGCACCCCCCCACAGCATATTGTCGAGCGCAATGACACCGCCGGGACGCAGCAATTCGAGCACGCGTTCGTAGTACAGGCCGTAGTTGGATTTGTCGGCATCGATGAACGCCATGTCGAAAGGACCTTCGCGATGGGCCGCCAGGCGATGGAGCGACTCCAACGCCGGACCGACGCGCAGATCAATCCGTCGCTCCATATCTGCCTCATTCCAATAGCTGCGGGCGCGGTCGGTGTACTCCCTATTGATATCGAGGGCGACAACTCGGCCGTCATCGGGCAGAGCAAGAGCAACGCTGAGGGCGCTGTAGCCTGTGAAGGTACCGATCTCGAGCGTCTGCCGCGCACCAACGAGTTTGGCGAGCAGCGCCAGAAATGCACCCTGTTCCGGCGCGATCTGCATGTTTGCATTTGGCAATCGCGCCGTTTCTTCGCGGCAGCGACGCAAAGCCGCGTGCTCGCGTGCCCCGACGCGGCCGACGTAATCGATTATTGCTTCGGCCGTCTGGATAAGGCGGCTCATACCGATTGGTCTCCTCAAGTTTGAGGCGAATAAAGCCGCCTCGCTGCAAGATCGAACAGAGTTGCCGCTCGCCCGGAAGGGACGGCGCGACGCAATGCCGCTACGAAGCGGGACAGACAAAGAATTCCTCTATACAAAACTTTTCATCGTGTTCGCGCCGGATCGCAATATCGGCATTGGAGCAAGCCCGGAGTGCGTTAACCTATGCTTATTCGAAACTGCCGTTCTCGATAACCTTTGAGAATCGTCCGTAGGGCTGAATCCTGCTCTTCCCTGTGGATGGTCACTCATTTGACATAATGTGACCACGTGACAGCCCCCTTTGCCTCTGATACACCGCCTGTGCCGGCTGGTGCGTAGCGGTGGACCCGCAGATCCAGGCCCCCCAACCCTCTCGGGTTTATCGAAACGGGCCAGCCGGTAACCCACCTACAAAAAAGCCCCAGCCTTCAGCGCCAGTCAGCGGCCATTTGTCCGTAGATGCCGCCGACCGCCCCCGTGAGCACAGATATAAGTGAGCGGACGATCAGCATCCGGCCGGTGAGATCGCCCAGCACAACCGAAACGGCAATGCCAACAAAGGCGCAGACGCCGCCCGCGATTGCGCCCCCATATGCGCCTTTCGCGTAGCCACGGCTCACATCCTCCGCGTAGAGATATCCCATCGTCGCCGAGATCATCATTCCGGCAAACAAAAAAGCGTGCGTTTCAATCCAGTGGCTGAAATGTGCAATCAGCACCGCAACGATCTGCAGAAACGTGCCCACGAGAATGGCGCGCCGCAAAGCGCGGTTGTCGATCAGGTTGACCGTGTTCATCCGCTCGTTCGCCTCGTTCGTCCGTGCATTTGTCACCCTCCTCTGCCCGGTAATCAAACGCGCGGACCGCAAATCTTCGTTAGAAGACGCGTACCGATCATGACCGGAACTTAACCCTCTGCGGCTTGCCTGCGAGCCCTGATTTCTCTAAGGGCTGCGGTGGCTGCGGCATTTCATGACCTGACCCTCACTATTGCCTCCATGATTGAAATCGAAGGACTGACCAAGAGCTTCGGCCCGATAACCGCGGTTGCCGGAATCGATCTGAAGGTCGAGCGCGGCGAAGTGTTGGGTTTTCTCGGCCCCAACGGCGCCGGCAAATCCACGACCATGAAGATGATCACCGGGTTCCTGGCGCCCACGTCCGGGCACGCCAGGGTTTGCGGCTTCGATGTGGAGAACCAGACGATCGCAGCGCAGCGCATGATCGGCTATCTGCCGGAAGGCGCGCCAGCCTATGGTGACATGACGCCGAGGCAGTTCCTCGGCTTTATCGCGGAGATCCGCGGCTTCTCGGGAGCTGAGGCAAAGCAGCGCGTCGCCAGTGCGGTCGAAAAAACCGAGCTCGATCCCGTTCTCGACCAGCCCATTGAAACTCTCTCGAAGGGCTTCAAACGGCGCGTAGGTCTCGCCCAGGCGGTTCTGCACGACCCGCCAGTCCTGATCATGGACGAACCTACGGACGGCCTCGATCCGAACCAAAAGCACGCGGTGCGTGAACTCTTGCGGGCCATGGCGCCTCGCAAGGCAATCATCGTCTCTACGCACCTGCTCGAGGAGGTGGAGGCCATCTGCACGCGCGCCGTGATCATCGATCGCGGGCGGATCGTTGCCGACGGCACACCGGCTCAGTTGCTGGCGCGCTCTCGCCATCACAACGCAGTAACCCTCACGCTGCCGGCGCGAAACGCGGACGTGATCAAAGCCAAGCTGAAGAGCCTGAGCGGTGTTGCGACCGTCGAGCAGACCGAACGTGGAGACGGCGCGGTCGAACTGACCTGCTTTCCCCGAAGCGGCGCGCTTCTCATCGACAATGTGATCGGCGTTGCCGCGGCGGAGAAATGGGACGTGAGAGAATTGTACGCCGAGCCCGGTCGCCTCGACGAGGTGTTCCGCGCCATCACCACCCATGATGCCAAGCGGGCGCGGGAGGTGCGCGCGTGAGAGAACTTGTTGCGATATTCAAGCGCGAGTTCGCGGCCTATTTCGCGACGCCGCTCGCTTACGTGTTTATCGTGATCTTCCTGTTCGCGATGGGCGCGTTCACGTTCTACATCGGTCACTTCTTCGACAACGATACCGCTGACCTACAGGTCTTTTTCGGTTTCCACCCGTGGCTCTATCTATTCCTCGTGCCGGCGATCTCGATGCGACTTTGGGCGGAAGAGCGCAAAAGCGGCACAATGGAACTGCTCCTCACCCTGCCCGTCCCGCTCTGGGCAACGGTCGGCGGAAAATACCTCGCGGCGTGGGCGTTCACCGGGGTCGCGCTCCTGCTTACCTTTCCCATCTGGATCACCGTCAACTATCTGGGTCATCCCGATAACGGGGTAATTCTCGCAAGCTATATCGGCAGCTTCCTCATGGCCGGCGCATACCTCGCAATCGGCGCATGCATCTCGGCTTCCACCAACAATCAGGTAATCGCGTTCGTGGTCAGCGTGCTCGTCTGTTTCCTCTTTACGATTTCGGGCGCACCGCTGGTGCTCGATTTCTTCCGCGCCTGGGCGCCCCTCGCGCTTGTGAACGCGATTTCCTCATTCAGCTTCCTCACACATTTCACGGCGATTTCAGCAGGCGTGATCGATCTGCGCGACCTCATATTTTTCCTTTCGCTGATTGCGCTCTTCCTCTCCGCCAACGTCGTGATCGTCGATCTCAAAAAGACGGGCTGACCGGAAATGAAGCCGCTTTCCCGCCGACTGTACGCATTGGCCGCAATCGCGCTCGCAGCGGTCATCTTTGTCGGGCTCAATATCGCCGCCGACGCGACGTTCACCACCACACGCATCGACCTGACGGAGAACAAACTGTTCACGCTGTCTCCGGGAACGGTGCACACTTTGGAGACGCTGCAGGAACCGATCACGCTCAAATACTTCTATTCGAAGAAGGTCGGATCTCAATATGCGGCGATCAATGCATATGCCGGCCGCGTCCGCGATCTTCTCGGCGAGTATGTCGCGCATTCGCACGGCAAGATCATTCTGCAGGAAATCGACGCAGAACCCTTCACCCAGGCGGAAGACCAGGCATCCGCAGCTGGGCTGACCGGAGCGCCTACCGAAACCGGAGATTTGCTCTATTTCGGACTCGTCGGCACCAACACCATCGATGGCAAGGAGACCATCGCGTTCTTCGCGCAGGATCGCGAGCCCTATCTCGAATACGATCTGACTTCGCTGATCTATCGGCTGACGATGCCGAAGAAACCCGTCATTGGCATCATTTCCAGCCTGCCGCTGGAAACCGGCGCCGGCGGCATGGCAGCGCTCCTGCAAGGCCAGGCGCATCCGTTCATCGCCTACGAGGAACTGCGGCAGAGCTACGAGACGAAAAACATCCAGCAGGATTTCGATCGCATCCCTGCGGACGTGAGCATGCTCATCATCGCGCACCCTCCGCCGCTTGCACCCAAGCAGATGTACGCGATCGACCAATATGTGCTTGGCGGCGGACACGCGCTGATTTTCCTCGATCCGATGTCGGAGATCGCGCAGGCCATGCAGGGCGGCGGCCAGGGCATGGCGCCATCATCGTCGGACATGCGCGACCTCTTGAAGGCCTGGGGCGTCGACTACGACTCTTCGAAGGTCGTCCTCGACCGGTCTCTCGCCCAGGCCGTGCGCACGTCCGCCGATCCACGCAATCCGGTGACGCGCTATCCTCTGTGGCTGCATTTCGACGCAAGCGATTTCGATTCACATGATCAGGTCACGGCAAACCTGCAGGCGATGAATCTCGCCAGTGTCGGCGCAATCGCCCCTCTGAAGGGCGCAACCACGACCTTCGAACCGCTTGTACGCTCTTCGGATCAAGCCTCGCTGATGGACGCCATCCAGGCGAAACTCGATCCCCGACCTGAAGATTTGCTGGCGCAGGTCGTGCCGACTGGTCGGCGCTACACGATTGCGGCCCGCATTTCGGGACCTGTGAAAACGGCGTTCCCGGGCGGCCAACCGACCGTCACAGCTGCAGGCAAGCCTCCCGAGAAGAATCCTCTGAAGTCGGCGGACTCCCCGCTGAAGGCGTCAAGAGAGCCGATCAACGTCATCATCATGGCGGACAGCGACATTTTCGACGACAAATTCTGGGTTCACACGGAGAATCTGTACGGGCGGCAACTCGCTTCACCTTTTGCCGATAACGGCGCCTTCATCATGAACGCCGTCGAGAATCTCTCCGGCTCAAACGACCTCATTTCACTGCGTACACGGGCGACCAGCAGCCGTCCGTTCACCGTGGTACAGAAGCTTCAGGCGCAGGCGCAGGCGCACTTTCAGCAGGAAGCGGATGGGTTGAAGCAGAAGCTTTCCGATACCGAGACACGACTGCATGCGCTGGAACAGGGGGGCGGAACCAACGCGCAGGCGCAGTCCGGAACAGCGCTTACGTCGGAACAACAGCAGGAAATTTTGCGATTCCGGCAGGAGGTTGCTGCTACGCGGACGGCGCTGCGAACCGTCCAGCACAATCTTCGCAAGGACATAGACGCTCTTGGCGCCTGGCTGGCCTTCATCAACATTGCGCTTGTGCCCATTCTCGTCGCAGCTTTTGCCATCGTGCTGGCAATCCTGCGACGGCGTCGGCGTGCACGCGCACTGGCATTTTAGGTTCTGTTCATGGCTGTTGCTTCTGTCCTTTCTCACGACCCGCGGCGCCGCAACCTCGTCGTGCTTGCGGGGATCGCGGCCGTCATCGTGGTACTTGCGGTGCTCGCCCTTGTTCGCCAGTCCAGCGAGAGTGCGCCGCATTACACGCCCCGCTCCTTCCTGCCGGGACTTGCTTCGGAGGTTCGGGACGTGGCCCGTATCCGGCTCGAATCGAAGTCGGGAACGGTCGAAGTCGTGTTCAAGCCTGATCGAGGCTGGATCGTTGCAAGTCATGACGATTATCCGGCATCGTTCGAGAAGGTACGCGAGACCCTGGTGGGACTCGCCGCGCTGGAGACCATTGAGCCAAAGACGTCCCGGCCGGACTGGCTGCATTTTCTCGATCTCACCGGTCCCCCGAAGGGAGACGGTTCCGAGATTACGCTGCAGGATGGACACGGACGGACACTCGCTTCGGTGATTACCGGCAAGAATGAGGACATCGGCGACCCGAGCGGCGCAGTGGGCCTGTTCGCGCGGCGGGCGGATTCCAATGAGAGCTGGCTTGTACGAAGTGTGTTCACGCCGAAAACCACAGCCGCTGATTGGCTCGACAAACAGGTGGTCGATGTCGACACCAGCAAGATCCAGCAGGCCGACATAAATCCGTTGAATGGGACATCCTACGAACTGCGCCGCGATAAGCCGAGCGATCCTGATCTCAAGCTCGTCAACCTCCCGCAGGGTCGCGAAGTCTCCTATCCCGGGGCAGCCGACGGTATTGCCGGCACGATCTCGAATTTCACCTTCGATGACGTGAAGCCGGCGCGCGAATTCGACTTCTCGGACGGTCACGCAGCACGCATGGTCGCGCGGACCTTTGATGGGCTGATCGTAACCGTGCAGGCGATAAAACAGGGACAGGATTTCTGGGCAACGGTGGCCGCCGATGCCGTTCCGGGCAAAGCCGATGCACAGCGACAGGCCCGCATGATCGACTCGCGAGCATCAGGCTGGGCGTATAAATTGCCGCCCTACAAAGGCCAGCAGATCATGACGACGCTTGACAGCCTGCTCAAGCCCTTGCCCGAGAAGCCGGAAAAACCCGCCAAATGAGCGAGGCGGCGGAGGCTCTGAACCCATCCGCCTTTTTGCGCAATTTATGGTACCGGGCCGCGCAAGCGAGTGACCTCCGGCCTGGCCGCATGATGCGGTGCATCCTTCTTGGAGAACCTGTCCTGCTCGGCCGCACAAGGGACGGTGAACCATTCGCGCTGCGTGATATCTGTCCCCATCGAGGCGTACCGCTGTCCTCCGGTAGAATCTGCGCTGACCGCACGGTCGAGTGCACGTACCACGGCTGGCGATTCGCGCCCGATGGGACTTGCCGCGCCATACCATCCCTCGCTGATGGGCAGGATCTCGAGCCCTCGCGCATCCGTGTCCGCAACTATCCTTTGCGCGAGCAGGATGGGTTGCTCTGGATTTACATGCCGGCAATCGACGGACATGACGCTCCGCCTTCGTTCGATCCGCCCAGGATACCCATGGTCGAAAACGGGATCCCGCGATTGCGCGAGAGTCAGGTTTTTCGGTGCTCGATGGATCATGCCGTGGTCGGGCTCATGGATCCGGCACACGGACCGTTTGTTCATCAGGCCTGGTACTGGCGGTCGCGCCGCTCGATTCACGAGAAGTCAAAACGGTTTGCGCCATCGCTGCGCGGATTTTCGATGCTAGCGCACCGCCCGTCCTCCAATTCCTTTGCGTATCGCGTTCTGGGCGATGATGTGACCACGGAGATCCGGTTCGAGCTTCCCGGCGTCCGCTTCGAGCACATCAGGGCGGGAGAAAGGGAAATCGTCGGACTGACCACCTGCACACCCATCGACGATGCCAACACCGAAGTCACACAGACGTTTTATTGGAATCGAGCGTGGCTCGGCTTCCTCAAACCGCTGTTCCGGCCATTCATGCATGCGTTTCTGTCCCAGGATCGTGCGATGGTAGAACTCCAGCGTGAGGGCCTGAGATTCAATCCGCGCCTTATGCTCATTCGGGACGCGGACGTTCCGGCGATGTGGTATCACCGACTCAAGAAAGCATGGACCAACTCTGTCGAGACCGGCGTCGACTTCACCAATCCGGTCGTGGAGACGACCCTGAGATGGCGAAGCTGAGCTGAATGCCCAAGCGCACCGACATCCACACCGTGCTCATTATTGGGGCTGGACCCATCGTCATCGGACAGGCGAGCGAGTTTGACTATTCGGGTGCCCAAGCCTGCAAGGCCCTGCGCGCCGAAGGTTATCGCGTCGTGCTCGTAAATTCCAATCCTGCCACGATCATGACCGATCCGCAGCTAGCCGATGCAACATATGTGGAACCGATAACGCCCGAGTTTGTCGAAAAGATCATTGCCCGCGAACAGGCGAATGTGCCCGCCGGCCGCGTGTTCGCGCTGCTGCCGACCATGGGCGGGCAGACGGCGCTCAACACAGCACTCTCGCTGCGCAAGCGCGGCGTGCTCGACAAATACGGCGTCGAACTGATCGGCGCGAGCGCGGATGCGATCGACAAGGCGGAAGACCGTGAACTTTTCCGGCGCGCGATGGTGAAAATCGGTCTTGATGTACCGCAAGGTGTCACCCTCAAGGGTTACCTGCGGCACAAAAAGGATGATCGCGGAAATTTTCTGTACGATGGACAGAACAATCCCGTCATGGAACTATCGCCGGAGGCCTTCGCACACGCCATGCAGGCTCTCGAGCGGGTGGGCCTCCCGGCCGTCATTCGCCCGTCCTTTACGCTCGGGGGTACAGGAGGAGGCATTGCCTACAACCGAGAAGAGTTTTTTGACATCGTCGAACAGGGATTGGACGCGTCGCCGACCAACGAAGTTCTGATCGAGGAATCGGTCCTCGGCTGGAAAGAATATGAGATGGAGGTGATCCGCGACCGCGCGGACAACGCCATTATCGTCTGTTCGATCGAAAACGTGGACGCCATGGGTGTGCACACGGGCGACTCCATCACAGTCGCTCCCGCACTGACGCTCACCGACAAGGAATACCAGCGCATGCGCAGCGCCGCGATTGCGGTGCTGCGCGAGATCGGCGTGGAAACGGGCGGGTCGAACGTGCAGTTCGCCGTCGATCCGGATAACGGGCGCATGGTGGTGATCGAAATGAACCCGCGGGTGTCGCGCTCATCGGCACTCGCGTCCAAGGCGACGGGATTTCCGATCGCCAAAGTCGCGGCAAAGCTTGCGGTCGGCTACACGCTCGACGAACTGCAGAACGACATTACCCGCGCTACGCCCGCTTCGTTCGAACCCACTATCGATTACGTGGTAACCAAGATTCCACGCTTCGCTTTCGAAAAATTCCCGGGTGCGGACACGGTTTTGACGACGTCGATGAAATCCGTCGGCGAGGCGATGGCAATCGGACGCACTTTTGCCGAGTCCCTCCAGAAGGCGCTGCGCTCCCTTGAAACCGGTTTGACGGGTCTGGACCCGATCGAATTGCCGGCAGACCCGAATGCCGTGCGGGCAGCTTTGGCTCGCACGGGACCGGACCGTATCAGGATCGCCGCGCAGGCCATCCGTGCGGGCTTCCCTGTCTCGGAAGTAGCTGCGATTACCCGCTACGACCCGTGGTTTCTCGAAGAGATCGAAACCATTCTCGAGTTTGAAACGCGGTTGTCGAGAGACGGCCTCCCGCGCGACGCGCAGCGGTGGCGCGTCGTCAAATCATTGGGATTCTCGGACGCGCAACTCGCCAGGCTCTGTGGAATGAGCGAAAAGGGGGTTCGGCGCGCCCGGATCGCGGCCAGCATTCGCCCCGTGTTCAAGCGAATCGACAGCTGCGCCGCGGAATTTCTGGCCCTCACGCCGTATATGTACAGCACGTACGAGAATCCGATCGGCGGCGTTCGCGCATGCGAAAGCGCTCCCACCGACGCGCGCAAGGTCATCATTCTCGGCGGTGGCCCCAATCGTATCGGCCAGGGCATCGAGTTCGACTATTGCTGCTGTCATGCGGCCTACGCGCTCTCCGCGCAGGGCTTCGAGACCATCATGGTCAACTGCAACCCGGAAACCGTTTCCACCGACTACGACACGTCGGATCGATTGTATTTTGAGCCCCTGACCGCCGAGGACGTACTCGAGATTGTGCATGTCGAGCAGTCGAAAGGGACTCTCGCGGGAGTTATCGTACAATTCGGCGGGCAAACTCCGCTCAAACTTGCGCGGATCCTGGTCGAAGAAGGGGTGCCGCTGTTGGGCACCAGCGCCGACGCGATCGACCTGGCCGAGGACCGCAAACGGTTCCAGAAACGCCTGCACAAGCTTGGTCTCAAGCAGCCGCGAAATGCCACGGCGCTGACGGCGGAAGAAGCGATCGCCGCAGCACGCAGCATCGGCTACCCCACAATTCTGCGACCATCTTACGTTCTCGGTGGGCGCGGAATGGTCGTCGTATCCGACGAAGCGCAACTCAAATCGGTGCTCTCGTCAGGCGATCTGTTCCGCATCTCCGGGGATAACCCGGTGCTCATCGATGCTTTTCTGCACAACGCGATCGAGATCGACGTAGACGCCATTGCCGATGATGCCGGCGAGGTGTTCGTGGCCGGGATAATGGAGCATATCGAGGAAGCCGGAGTTCATTCGGGCGATTCTGCCTGTGCCATACCGCCGCATTCACTGAAAACGGAGACCATCCATGAACTGGAACGGCAGACCGTCGCCCTCGCCCGCGCACTCGAAGTTCGCGGTCTGATGAACGTGCAGTATGCCGTACAGGGAGGAGAGATCTACGTCCTCGAGGTTAATCCGCGCGCGAGTCGAACCGTGCCGTTCGTTGCCAAGGCAATCGGCGTGCCGGTCGCCGGCATTGCGGCTCGTGTGATGGCCGGTGAACGGCTCGCCGCGTTTGCCCTTCGACCGGCCCGGCCGGATCACATCGCAGTAAAGGAAGCGGTGATGCCTTTCGCACGCTTTCCGGGCGTCGACACGGTCCTGGGCCCTGAGATGCGCTCGACGGGCGAGGTGATGGGCCTCGATACGACGTTCGGCCGTGCATTTGCCAAAAGCCAGATAGGTGCCGGAGCCAG
>DATGGN010000038.1:0-5508 GCA_035308485.1 Rhizomicrobium sp. | reverse complement strand
CAGGCATCCTGATCGAGAAAGCATAGCTCGCGCTTGGGGTCGCGATTCGCGAGCGCGCTTGGAGAAGGCGTAATGGTGCGAACGTCGGCAAGGCCGAGGTGCGCGATCAGCAAGTCGCGGTACGCCAATGTCTCTTTGAACAGCCATAAGGTGTCGAGGAACAGGATAGGTAGCGATCGATCCACGTCTGCAACAAGTTTCAGCAGCGCCGCCGATTCCGCGCCGAACGAAGACACGACCGCCAGGCGGCCGGGGAGGGCACGCGCCGCGGCTTCGATGATCTCATGGGGGCTCGCGTAGGCGAGCCGACAAGCCCACTCGGCAGCGGTCTTATCTGTTTGCTCGTGGCCGCCGTTTCGGGGGCTCTCTTGTGGGCGTGGTTGGCGCCTCGTTTGGTGGTTCGTTTGCAGCATTGCCAAACAAATTCCGCGCGGATTTTGAAGCGATGCTTATAACAAACCGGTGCGAGAAAGTGCTTCCATAATGCGCCCGAATGCGCATGGAGCGTTCGCTCGGGCACCGATCCGGCAACTGTCTTGTTCTGGCGCGGTTAATCGTTAACCGATCACTGATACAAAAAGTCCAGCATCGCGGTCTCGGCGAGCACCGCCTCAGGAATGGAGTGGCGTGCTGAGCGGGCGCGCTCTTCGGCGCTTTGCGTCGCCTGTAAATAGGCGCCGAGGTGCCGCGCGCGTTCGATGATCTTCTTGCCGAGCGGCAGGCGCTCTGCCTCGAAGCGCCGCAGGGCGCTTTCCACATCCCCCGTATCAAGCGCCTCGGCTAGCGCCGCGGCATCGTCGGCCGCCTTGGAGACACCGGCGGCCACATGCGGTCGCGCCACGAATGCGGCATCGCCGACAATGGCGACGCGCCCGAAGGCCACGCGCGGACTTTCCAGATCGTAGATCGGCTGCAAGATCGGCTCGTCGATCAAACGGACGATGGTGCGGAATTGCGGCGGCAGCAATCGCTCCGCTGCGGCGCGCATGGCAGCGACGGCGTCGTGTCGAATAAGTGGCGGTGGAATCGAAATCGAATGGGTGACGCCGCTGTCGTCGGTCAGGAGCCACGGAAGTTCGGTGCGCTCGTCAGCCGGCCGATACCACACGACGTTGGCGCGGCGGTGTCCGGCGCGTAGATCGTCGTTTGGCCCGGCGACGGGATAGAACAAACATTGCTCGCCGGGCGGCAGACAGAAAACCATGGACTCGAACAGCTCGCGGTGGATGTCACGGGGAATGGCGCTCTCGGGCAGCAGCGCGCGCCATGCGCAATAGCCGGCGTAGAGCGGGATGATGTCGGGGAGGCATCGACCGCGCACGGTCGAGCGCAGGCCGTCGGCGCCGACAAGAATATCGGCTTCCACCGCGCTGCCGTCTGTCATGTGCGCCAGTACGCGCGTTTCGTTTTGCTCGAAAGCTTTCAGGCCGCAGCCGCGGTGATAGTGCTCCGCCGGGAAGGCATCGCGCAGCACCCTGTAGACGCGCTCCCAGGCGGTGAGGACCTGCGGGCATTCGGTCGTGAGGATGACGCGACCGTCGATGTCGAGGAGCTTGCGCGTTCGCGTGAGGATGCCGAGTTCGTGCGTTTCAAGGCCGAGCGCCTTCATGCGCGCGATCAGTTCGGTCTGGGCCACGATCCCAGCACCGCGCCCGGCAAGTTCGCTCTCCACGCGCTCGAAAATATCGACGGTCCAGCCCCGACGCCGCAGCATGATGGCGGCCAAGAGCCCGCTCATCGAGCCACCGATCACCAGCGCGCGCCGCCCCACGGCTAGCTCCGCTCATTTTCGCGTAAGCGGGAATCCAGAGGCGGCATTTTCCGATCGTTCGAGAGCTGGGTCCCCGCTTTCGCGGGGACGAGCGGAGGAGGGTTTATCATTCCTGAAGATCCAGCTGTTTCCTGCGCTATTTCAAAAGCCGCAGGGCTTTTCTATATTGTGCCCAGAATCCCTGGAGGAACGCTATGGCTCTGAGCATGTTGGACAAATCCACCGACCATACCGACCGCTCGGCATGGCCGCCGGCAATTGCCGCCGAATTCGAACGGGAAAAGCAGAACAACAACGGCTGCGTCGGCAACGCATTGGTTTCGGAAAGCGACCGCGTGCGGGTCTGGACCATCCGCCTCGCGCCCGGCGAGCGCATCGGGTTCCACCGCCACGTGCTCGATTATTTCTGGACCTCGGTCTCGGGCGGCAAGGGCCGACAGCACCTGATGGACGGCACCACGGTCGAATACACCTACCAGCCCGGCGAGACGCGCCACGAAACTTACGGGCCGGGACAATACAAGGTTCACGATCTGGAAAATCTTGGCGATAAGGAGATGGTCTTCATGACCATCGAGTTCCTCAGCAGCGCCAACAAGCCGCTTGCCATTCCGGATAAGGTTCGCGCTGCGGCGTAATTTTCTGAGGTTTCCTGGCTGCGGTGCAGCGAGAAGCGGTGCAGCGCTGCGGCGTCTCAACGCTCCAGCTTTCCGACAATCTCGACGTGGGCGGAATAGCGGAACTGGTCCACGGGAGTGACTTCGCGGAGCCGATAACCGCCGCGGACAAGCTCGGCGGCGTCGCGCGCGAACGTCGCAGGGTTGCAGGATACCGCGACGACCAGCGGCACGCCGCTCGACGCGAGTTCGCGCGCCTGCGCCTGCGCGCCCTGGCGCGGCGGATCGAACACGACGGCGTCGAAGCGGCGCAGTTCCGATGTCACCAGCGGACTGCGGAACAGATCGCGCGCCTCGGTCTCGATCGGCTTGAGGCCCGGCGTCGCAGCAGCGCGTTTGAGCGCGGCTAATGCGGCCTCATCATCGTCGGCCGCGAGGATCCGCCCGCGTTCGGCAAGCCGCAGTGCGAACGGGCCGACGCCGCAAAACAAATCCGCGATGTGCTTTGTTTTGGCGCACGCCGAAAGCACGAGCCGCGACAGCGTGGCTTCGCCTTCCGCCGTTGCCTGCAAGAAAGCCGCGGGCGGCAACGCCACGGTTGCGGTGCCCATGCGCAAGGTTGGCACGCGCCGCTGCACGATCAATTCGCCATGGCGCGTAAGTCGCGCGAGATTTTTTTCCGCGGCGATGTGCGCGAGGGCGGCGATCAGAGACGCCGTCAGCGGACCCGAACCGCGCACGTCGACATCGAGCCCGGCGTCCGTCGCCGTCACCGCAATGTCGAGCGGCTTTTGAGCGGGGCCGAGCGCTTCCGCGATCGCCCAGGCAGCTCCCAGGGCACCATCGAGACTTTTGGCCAGCACCGGGCAGCGGTCGATGGGCACGACGCGATGGGCGCGCGCCGCGGAGAAACCAACTTCCAGGACATCGTGGCTGCCGCGCCGGGCGTGAAAGACGGTGCGGCGGCGGCCCTCGCCATGGGCGTCGATGAGCTCACTCACCGGCGCGTCCAGTCCAGCCTCTCTCAATGCCTCGACAACGAGATTGCGCTTCCAGGCACGGTAGGGCCCGTCCTGCCAATGCTGCACGGCGCAGCCGCCGCAGACGCCGAAATGCGGACAGATCGGCGCGATACGTTCCGTACTCGGCTTTTCGACATTCAGAAGTTGCCGCCGGTCGGGATGGCCCGGCACGCTTTCGACCTCTGCGGTTTCGCCGGGCAGCGTGCCGGGAACGAAGATCGGCCCGTCCGGCCCGTCCGCAATACCGTCGCCGCGGTGGCCCATGCGTTCGATCGCTAGCCGCTCAACCACGCTCCGCCTCGATGAAGAATTCGCGATTGCCGTCGCCACCGGCGATAGGCGAGGGGACAAGGCCGCCCATGCGCCAGCCGCGTGCGGTCAGGAACTCCGTGATGTCGCCGCAGATCGCGGCGTGAACCGATGGATCGCGGACGATACCTTTCTTCATGGCGCGCCGTGCTGCCTCGAATTGCGGCTTGATCAGCGCGACGAGAGTGGTGCGCGGCTGCAGAAGCTTTTCGATCGCCGGGATGACAAGCTTCAGTGAGATGAAACTCACATCCACGCTGGCAAAATCAGGAAGCTCGGAAAACCGCGAGCGGTCGAGGGCGCGGATATCGGTCTCTTCGATGGAGACGATTTTGTCGTTGCCGCGGAGCTTCGCGTGAAGCTGATCGCGGCCGACGTCGACCGCGTAGACACGCCGCGCGCCGCGCGCCAGCAAGGCCTCGGTAAATCCGCCGGTCGAAGCGCCAACGTCGAGGCAGACGCGGCCGCGCATATCCAGCGCAAATTGATCGAGCGCGAAGGCAAGCTTGACGCCACCGCGCGAGACATAAGGGTGCTCCTGTTCTGCCTCGATGATTGCGGCGTCGGAAATCTCTTCGGAGGCCTTGCGCACGGGTACGCCGTCGGCGCGCACAAGGCCGGCAGCAATTGCTGCTTGCGCGCGAGCGCGGCTCTCGAACAGGCCGCGCGCGACCAGGAGGCGATCCGCGCGCTGCTTAGTCATTGCAGGCGGGTAAGAGGCGGTCGGTGCGGGCTTCGCGTGCGAACTCCCTCTCCCCGGAGGGGAGAGGGTTGGGGTGACGGGTTCGGGCATATCGGTAAACCCTCAGCGTCCGAACCCCTCGCCCTCGCTCGCTGGCGCTCGCTCGACCTCTCCCCTCCCGGGAGAGGTGAAAAGTTCGCGGCCGCGATCAGCGGGGCCGTTAGTCGAAAATTGCGTAGAACCTACGACCGTACGAGCTTGACCGTCTCGCCGCGCATGTTCTGGCCGAGCGCTTCGAAGGCTTTGGCGACGATGCCTTTGGCATCGAGGCCGGCCTTTGCATACATGGCGTTCGGTGAATCCTGATCGATGAAAATGTCGGGCAACACCATCGAGCGGATTTTAAGCCCTCGGTCGAGCACGCCGTGCTCGGCCAATGCCTGCATTACGAAGCCGCCGAAGCCACCGATCGAGCCTTCTTCGATGGTGAGCAGCACTTCGTGCTCGCGGGCCAAGCGCAGCAGCAGGTCAACGTCGAGCGGCTTGGCGAAACGCGCATCCGCCACTGTCGTCGACAGCCCATAGGTCGCCAGTTCGTCGGCGGCCTTCAGGCATTCGCGCAGCCGCGTGCCGTAGGAGAACAGCGCGATCTTCGTGCCCTCGCGCACGATCCGTCCCTTACCGATCTCAAGCGGCTTGCCCTCTTCCGGCATCGCCACGCCGTAGCCTTCGCCGCGCGGATAGCGCAGTGCCGAAGGCCGGTCGTCGATGGCGACGGCGGTGGAGACCATGTGCACCAGCTCAGCCTCATCGGAAGGCGCCATCAGCACGAAGCCGGGCAGGCAGCCCAGATAGGCAATGTCGAAGGAGCCGGCGTGGGTCGGCCCGTCAGCGCCGACGAGGCCGGCGCGGTCCATGGCAAAGCGCACCGGCAGCCGCTGAATGGCGATGTCGTGCACGACCTGGTCATAGGCGCGCTGCAGGAAGGTGGAGTAGATGGTGGCGAACGGCTTGAAGCCTTCGGTCGCGAGACCCGCGGCGAACGTGACGCCGTGCTGTTCGGCAATGCCGACGTCAAACGTGCGCTTCGGGAATTCCTTCTGGAAC
>DATGGN010000037.1:0-4229 GCA_035308485.1 Rhizomicrobium sp. | reverse complement strand
CGCCAGGTGCTGCTCCCCCAATTCCTCCCGCAAACTCGGCGGCAGTAACAAGTCTTGATCCGGATTGTAGAGAATATATCGGCTCACTTCTGTGAGTCGATTTTTAATTTACTAACGTTACCGGTTTTCACACAGACTCTGACGGTCGCGGTTCCGTGGCGGCGATGTGCGAGATCAAACGGCTTGCGAGCCATGACCACAGGGAGTGGTGCATTTCCCGCGCGTAAGAGAACTGTGACAAACTGTAAGCTTCCGGAGTGTGTATGGTTGGGCGAACGATAGGGCAGTATCAGTTTATAGAAAGGCTCGGAGCGGGCGGGATGGGTGAGATTTTTAAGGCCCAGGACACTCGTCTGAACCGGTTCGTCGCGATCAAAGTACTCTCTACGTCGAACTCCGGCGAGCCGGAACGCAGACGCAGGTTTATTCAGGAAGCGCAGGCCGCGTCGGCGCTGAACCATCCCAATATCATTACCATCCATGACATCGTGTCGGCGCCGGATGCCGAGTTCATGGTGATGGAGTACGTCGCCGGTAAGACGCTGGTCGACCTAATCCCCAAAGGCGGCCTGACGCTGCCGCTGGCGTTGAAATACGCGGTGCAGATGACCGATGCGCTCACGGCCGCGCACAGCGCCGGCATCGTGCATCGCGATCTGAAGCCCGCGAACGTCATGGTGACCGATTCGGGCCTGGTAAAGATTCTCGATTTCGGTCTGGCGAAGCTTACCGATCGCGGCGCCATGTCGCAAACGGGGACGCACACCGGACTCCAGACCGGCGCCGAGGCTACACAAACGCTGGCCAGCGCGCCGCTGACGGTGGAAGGCTCCATCATCGGCACGGTCAGTTACATGTCGCCGGAGCAGGCGCAGGGCCGGAAGGTCGACACCCGGTCCGACATTTTTTCGTTTGGCGTGGTGCTTTACGAAATGGTGACGGGACGGCGCGCGTTCGCAGGCGAGAACGCCATCTCGACGCTTTCCGCGATTCTGCGGGATGAAGCCAAGCCGATTGCCGAAGTTGCGCCGGACGTGCCGCCGCAGATCGAACAGTTGGTGCGCCGCTGCCTGCGCAAGAGTCCCGACGACCGCTGGCAGTCCATGAACGACGTGAAGGCCGCGCTGACCGCGCTGAAACACGAGTCTGATTCCGGCCAGCTCTACAAGCCTCGTATCCCGGCCGCTGCGATTAAAAAAAGCAGCTCAAAGACGCCGATCATCGCCATCGCCGCGGCAGTCGTGGTGCTGGCGGGTGTGGGCGCCGGGGCGCGAGTCTGGTGGAAAAAACGTCACACGCCCCCGCCCGAGGAGATTGCCGTGACGGCTCCCGTAGTGGAAACACCGGCAGCCGCGCCAGCACCGGCGCCCGAGCAGCCGCCCGCGCCGGTCGAGCCGACGGACACTGTTCTGACCAATGACCATATCGTCGACCTGGCACAGGCCAAGGTTCCGACATCGGTGATCCTCAGTCAGATCCGGACTTCGAAGACGAACTTCAATCTTTCACCGGCGGAAGTCATCCGGTTGAGCAGGGCAGGCGTTCCCGCGGTGGTCATTGAAACAATGCGCGATCCGAATGCCGCCCCGGCCTCGGCTGCGAAGTCGACGCCACCGCCGGCGAAATCAGCGGCGCCGACGCCCGCGCCGCCGTCCCAGCCAGCAACGACGTCGCTTCCGATCATCGCTCCCGCGCCTGCGCCGGCCGCGCTTCCGACGACGCTTTCCACGCCCGCTCCCGCATCGAAAGTCGAACGAACCGTTAACGCCACGATCGTCGACGGCACGCCGATCCGCATCCTGCTCAGCGCCGATATCCCGAACGACGCGCAGGAGGGCACGGGGTTGCGCTTCACAGTGGCCGATCCGATTCGGGTCAGTGACGCGTTAGTGGTGGCGAAGGGAGCGGAAGTCAGCGGCGAAATTGTAGAAGCCGCGAAAAGAAAGTTCATCGGGACCAGCAAGGCGACCTATCGTCTGACTGTGATGGACGCCGTGGACGGCCGAAAACTAAATGTCCGCGCCACTCCCGCGCGGAGCTCGGAAGGACCGGCGCGACGGCCGGTGGAGAATCCCAACCAAAGGCACACCAAGGAAGTGGCCGCGGAAGCGGGCACGGAATACATCGCCTATATCGACGGCAATCAGACGGTGTCGGCGAAGAAGTAGCGCCAGACGCGAAAATTCCTCCCAGAAAATCGGGCACCCCAACCGGTTCGAGCGGGTTGCCGCGCCTGTATTAGGTAATCTATGTGTAGGTGGCCCACGTCGTCCAACTCAACGTCTCGCGCGGTGGTCTGCCCAAGCGCGCCATTGCGGAAGCTGAAGTTTCCGCGCGCGGCATCTCGGGCGACGGTTTCAGTCATCCTTACATTCACGGACGGCCGCATCAGGCCCTGCTTCTGATTACTTCGGAAGGTGTCGATGAACTTACCGCCCAGGGATTCCGGCTATTTTACGGAGCGCTCGGCGAAAATATCACCACCGGCGGCCTGGATCGCCATGGCTTGCGGCCCGGCCAGCGGTATCGCATCGGCGAAGTCATTATCGAACTGACCGAAGTCCGGGAACCTTGCGCGAGTCTCAACGTCTACGGCCCGGGAATTCAGAAAGCAATCTACGATGCGGGCGGCCACGATTCCCCCCGCTGGGGCCTGACTGGCTTCTACGCCGCTGTGCTGCAGCCCGGCATGATCCGTCCTGGAGATCCTATCCAGCTCCTCGAAGCGCTGGCCTGACATGCAGAGACTTCTCACCCTTCCCTTCCAGGACCGCCCGCGCGCCGATCGCGAAATCGCCGAACTTCTCCGCCATGTCTCGACGGAAACGGTCGACCGTATCGACGCCTCGCTCGCCGCGTCGCCCGCGCCGGAGCAGGGGCTGCACTATTTCGTCCGTCTGCTTGCCGGACCGCAAACCGTCGACGTCGCGAATCCGCAAACCCTTCGCTGTCTCTCCGCCATCTTTACTCACAGCCATTTTCTGTCTGAAGAAATCCTCGAGCATCCCGAATGGATTGGTCAGTTTGAGGAGCTGGACCGCGTCCTGGATGCCGACCAGTTCCGTGAACGCCTGGAAGCTTCCCTCGCGCCGGGGCTTCCCATTCCGTTGGAACTGGCTAAGTTCCGCCGCCGCGAGCTACTGCGGATCGTCGCGCGCGACGTGCTCGGCATCGCCACGCTCCCCGAGATCACCTCCGAGCTTTCCGCTCTGGCGGACGCCATCGTGGAGACGGCGTACGATCGCATCCACCAGGATCTGGTTTCCCGCTTTGGCGCCCCTTCCGCGCGGTTCTGCGTCATCGCGCTGGGAAAACTAGGCGGTTTCGAGCTGAACTACAGTTCCGACATCGACCTGATGTTCCTGTACTCGGACAACGGCGAAACTGCGGGTCCCGCCCGAATCACCAACAAAGAATTCTTTAAACGCGCGGCGAATCAACTAACGGCGATGCTTTCGACCTACACCGCCGAAGGCCTGTGTTATCGCGTCGATCTCCGGCTTCGCCCGGACGGCAGCTTAGGCGAGGTCTGTATTTCACTCGACGGCGCGCGGCAGTATTACGAATCCCGCGCCCGGGACTGGGAATTGCAGATGCTGATCAAGGCCCGCATCGCCGCTGGCGATCGCGCCACCGGCCGCGAGCTTCTCGATTTCGTCGAGCCGCGTATTTATTCGACCACCCTCGACTTCGGGGCCATCGAAGCTCTATCGGAAACGCGGGAACGGCTGAACGAAAAGCTGGCCGCGAAAAAACGGACGCGAAGAAACGCCATCGACGTCAAGCTTGACCGCGGCGGCATCCGCGACATCGAATTTGTCGTGCAATGCCTCCAGCGTCTTTACGGCGGATCGGATCCGTGGATTCGTCACGGCGGAACTCTACTCGCACTCTCCCGCTTGCACGACAAAGGCTTTCTTTCCGACGCCGAATACGGCCAGCTTGCATCGGCGTATCAATTTCTGCGCCATCTCGAGCACCGGCTCCAGTTCGCCGATGATCGTCAGACGCACACTCTGCCCACGAGTCCGGCTGAACTCGATCTCCTCGCCCGCCGCATGCCTCCCCGCCTGGCATATGGTCCCGATGTAAGCCTCCTGGACCAGGTTCGCCGGCATTTCGAACAGGTCGTCGAGATCTACGAACGCGTGGTTCATTCAGGCGCCGCACGCTCGCAGGAGGAAGCGCCGCAGCCGTTGCCGCGTACCAGCAATCTGGTCCTTTCGCTT
>DATGGN010000036.1:0-16380 GCA_035308485.1 Rhizomicrobium sp. | reverse complement strand
GGCGACGGGAAAACCGGTTGGATAAAGCGCCGCAATCACACGGTATTCGCGATCGACGGCGTGGGCCGAGGGAAGCAGTTTGCCCGGCGGCTTGCGCCTCAGCACATATTTCCTGTTTGGCGTGACGAGCTGATAGGTCGGATTGGATTGTCCGCCCTTGAATTGCCGGACCGTCAGCGGCCGCGCGAATTCGTCGATCTGCTGCGCCAGATAGTCGGCAAGGCGCGCTTCATCGAAACGCAGGGCTTCCGACACCTCCTTGGTGCCGGAGAACTTTTCCTGCCGGTCATCCATCACAGCGAGCCTCGCGCGAGCGCGCGCGCCGCGATGTCGCGCCGGCAAAATCCTTCGGGCCAGTCGATGCGATCAACCGCGGCGTAGGCTCGCTCGCGCGCTTCGGCGAGATCGCGGCCAACGGCCGAGACATTCAGCACCCGGCCGCCGCTTGCGAACAACTTTCCATCGCGCCGTTCGGTTGCCGCATGGAATATCTGTACGCCAGCGAGCGATTGCGCGGCTTCAAGACGGCGAATTTCCGTTCCTTTTTGGTAAGCACCAGGATAGCCCCTGCTTGCCATCACCACCGTAAGTGCCGGCTCATCGCGCCACCGGAGATCAAGGTGCGAAAGCGCGCCATCGCGTGCGGCGATAAGTGCGGTCAAAAGATCGGATTTAAGGCGCATCATCAGGACCTGGCATTCCGGATCACCGAAGCGGCAATTGTATTCGACCAGGCTTGGCTCGCCGTCGCGAATCATCAGTCCGGCGTACAACACGCCCATATACGGCTCGCCGCGCGCCTCCATCGCGGCGATCGTGGGCCGGACGATCCGTGCCAGCGCTTTCTCCGCGACCTCGGGCGTGAGCAGCGACGAGGGGCTGAACGCACCCATGCCCCCGGTGTTGGGGCCTTTGTCGCCGTCGAAGGCGCGTTTGTGATCCTCGGCGCCGGCGAGGGGAAGTACGTGCCGGCCGTCCGACAGCACAAACAGGCTTGCTTCTTCCCCTTCAAGAAATTCTTCGATCACGACTCCCGAACCATAGCTTGCCCATAGTTCATCGATCGCGTCGCGCACCTCCCGCTCGTCCTGCGCAACGACGACGCCTTTTCCCTGTGCAAGGCCGTCGGCCTTGATGACAAGCGGATGTTGTTGTCTGGCTGCGTAGGCGAGTGCCGCCTCGCGATCCTCGAAGCGCGCGAAGGCCGCAGTCGGAATGTCGTGCGCGCGGCAAAGCTCCTTGACGAAGCCCTTCGAGCCTTCGAGTTGCGCGCCTTTCGCACTGGGCCCGAGCGCTCTTATTCCATTCTCTTCAAGACGGTCCCACAAGCCGGCGACGAGAGGCGCCTCGGGGCCGATAACGACGAAGGCGATGGCCCCCTCCTTCGCAAAAGCGACGATGCCCTCGAGGTCCGTTGTTGCGAGCGGCACACACTCAGCGACTTCCGCGATGCCCGCATTTCCGGGTGCGCAGTAAAGGCGGGTGACGAGCGGGCTCGCCGCCAGCGCCCAGGCGAGCGCGTGTTCGCGGCCCCCGGATCCGATGAGCAGGATGTTCATGAGCGGTTTTCAACCATCATCCGGTTTTCCTATATCATCCCGGACCATGTCGGAACCGGCGAGACGGGCGAACCTGCCCGAATACAGCGTCAGCGAGATTGCAGCTGCGCTGAAGCGCACAGTCGAAGGCGCTTTTCCGTTCGTGCGCGTTCGCGGCGAGGTCGGCGGCCTCAAATTTCATTCTTCGGGCCATGTCTATTTCGATCTCAAGGACGAAAAGGCAGTGTTGAACGCCGTGGTATGGCGCGCGACTGCGCTGACGTTGAAGCAGAAGCCGGAACAAGGCCTCGAAGTGATCTGCACAGGCAGGATTTCCACCTACGCCGGTTCCTCGCGCTACCAGCTGATCGTGGAACAGGTCGAGTTGGCAGGTCTCGGCGCCTTGATGGCGCTGATCGAGGAGCGAAAGAAGAAGCTCGCCGCCGAGGGTCTGTTTGCTGAAAGCCGAAAGAAGAAGCTGCCGTTTCTTCCGGACGTCATTGGCGTGATTACCTCGCCCACGGGTGCCGTCATTCGCGATATCATGCACCGGCTCGACGCGCGATTTCCACGTCGCGTCCTCCTTTGGCCGGTCGCGGTGCAGGGCGAACGCGCCGCCATCGAGGTAGCGGCGGCGATCCGCGGCTTCGACGCCCTTGGTCCGTTGGACGCCGTTCCGCGGCCCGATGTTGTGATCGTCGCGCGCGGCGGCGGTTCTATCGAAGACCTGATGGCTTTCAATGAAGAGGTTGTGGTTCGCGCGGTTGCGGAGAGCACGATCCCGCTCATCTCGGCCGTCGGTCACGAGACCGATACGACGCTGATCGATTTCGTCGCGGACCGGCGCGCGCCGACGCCAACGGCCGCGGCCGAGATGGCGGTGCCAGTGCGCAACGAGCTTGTTGGCTTCACGCTCGATCTGGAACGCCGGAATTTCCGCTGTTTCTCGAAAGGAGTGGATGACCGCCACAAGAATCTTCTGGCACTTGCGCGGGCTCTGCCGCGTGCCGATCAGCTCTTCGCGTCCGTGCGGCAGCGCTTCGACCACGCGTCGGAATGTCTGGTTCATGGCCTGAAACGAAACGCCGAAGTGCATCGGCGCGCTTTGCTCGAAATCGCGGCGCCGCTTCGGCCACGGTCGGTTTCAAACCGCATCGAGTCCGGCATCGCGAGACTCCAGGCATTGGCGCACCGCATCGAACGTTGCGAACGTGCGCAGCTAAGAACGTCGCGCGAGCAACTCGAGGGGGCGGCGCGTCTGCTCGAAACAGTCAGTCACAAAGCCGTGCTCGCGCGGGGCTTTGCGCTCGTAAAAGGCGCCGACGGCGCGATTCGCCGGCGCGCCGCCGCAGTCGCTCACGGCGAGAATCTCTCGCTCGTGTTTGCCGATGCGACCGTTGAAGCAAAGGCCAAAGGCACTGGGCCGGGCTCAAACCCGTCGCGCGGCAAGCCGGAACAGGGTAAACTGTTGTGAACTGGCGAAGCATGTGAAAGGCCCGGCATGAATCAGATGGAACGCGATTTTCGGCCCGAGGGGCTCGCCGAGGTGGAATATCTCGACGGCGAGTACCGCGTGGTGAAGTCGGGGTCGTTCGTCTATTGCGCGGTCACGGGCGAGCCCATCCCGCTCGACTCGTTGCGGTACTGGAGCGTCGATCTTCAGGAGGCGTATGCGAGCCCGGCAATCGCGCTGAAGCGATTTCAGGAACGCGGTTTCACGCCCAGATGATGGAACGCCGCGCCTTTCTCGCAACTTCACTGGCTTCCGTCGTTTTCGCCGGGAAGGCGGTTTCGCAAGCCTCGCGTCTCTCGTTTTCCGGGTCCCTCGAGCAGGGCAGCCTCATCGTGGGCAAGGCGGGACCGGGCGCGCGCGTTGCCATCGATGGTGCGTCCGTACATGTCTCGCCGGCCGGAGACTTCGCGTTCGGCTTCGCCTTTGACCAGACGAAAGCAACCCGGGTCGACGTTCATTTCGCCGACGGATCGCGAGAGACGCACGACGTACTTCCGGTCGCCCGGCACTACGAAGTGCAATCGATCACGGGCTTGCCGGAAAAATTCGTTACGCTGCCGCCTGAAGTGCTCGAGAGGCGGAAGCGCGAAGTTGCCTTGATCGCAGCGGCGCGCGCGAAAGACAGCGATCTCGACTGGTTTGTCGAAAGATTCGACTGGCCGACGCATGGCATTATCAGCGGCCCGTTCGGCAGCCAGCGCATATTGAACGGCAAACCGATGGAACCGCATTTCGGTGTGGACATCGCCGCCCCCGCAGGCACGCCGATCTTGTCCCCTTCGACGGCACGCGTGGCGCTCGTTGGTCCGGAGTTCTATCTGGAGGGCGGCCTGACCATACTTGACCACGGTCATGGCGTCACAACCTGTTACCTGCATCAGCGCAAGCAGCTGGTGGCGGAGGGCGACACGGTCGCGCGCGGTCAGGTTATTGGAGAGGTCGGCATGACGGGCCGGGCCACCGGCCCGCATCTGCATTGGGGGCTCAACTGGTTCCAGATGCGCCTCGATCCGTCGCAGTCAACGAAACTGCCCGCACCGGAAAAAGCCTGACCCCTATTTAGCCGTTCCGCCCGGGCGAAGAAAAACAAGACGTACAAACTGCAACAGCGCTGCCATCATTGCGACGACAACAGCAGTAAGAAGCGGCCAAAAGGCGCCGAGCAGGAACACATTGTAAATAAGGAGGAGAATCGCCGCCGCGCCCACCGCGCCGGTTGTATAGAACGTCGACCTGCTGCCATCGGAGCGGTTTAGTTCGCTGGCCGGAACGCGCGACATACCACGCTGCGCCATGACGGTGGCCATCAGAAAAGCAAGTGCCGCAACAGCGCTGACAGAGCGCCAAATCACCGTTTCGTACAAACCTGTCGTAAGGAGAACAACTGCCAGCAGGCACAAGGCTACCGGTATTGAGGACATGGTCAGCAGGAGCCGTACACGCAAGCGGTTCAGGGGACTCCATTCGTGAACTGGGTTCGTGCCGAACACGGCGACGACGCCGGTGAATCCCGCGAGTGCAACCGCCACCTGCACCGCCACTCCCAGCGCTTCGCCTGGCGTCATCCGATTTGCTCCATCGCGGAATTATTGTTTTCGGGGGAATCGACCGCGCCAAGAGTCTGAGCTTCCTTGCCGCGGCGGGAGCGGGGGGATTCGCCGGGCTTCGGCCAGCGGCGATGAATCCAAAGCCATTGTGACGGCCGATAGCGCACGCATTGCTCGATCGCCTCGTTGATGCGCGTGGTGAGCGCGAGGACATCACGTATGTGATCGCCGCCCGGTTCGAATTCGATCATCGGATGTACGGTCATGCGGAAGCGGGCGCCGTCAAGGCGCTCGTTCGAGATGGGAACTACCACCGATCCGAGCTTGAGCGCGAGCGCGGCGGGTGCAGGCGTGGTCATCGCATCGCGGCCGAAGAACGGCACCGCCAGACCCTCGTTCGTTTTCTGGTCGACGAGCATGAAAATCGCCTTACCCGAGCGAAGCAGCGTGAAAATGCGCCGCGTTCCCTGAGCCCCTTTGGCAATCTGCTCCTTCGGGCCGCTTTTCTGGCGCTGGCGCACCAGCCATCGATCCACAAACGGGTTGTTGACAGGCCTGTACACCGCAGCACCGTCAACGCCGTATTGGGTGGCCGCGAACGTCATCACTTCCCAATTGGCGAAGTGCGCCGAAATAAAGATGATGCCTTTTCCTGTCGCGACGGCCCTTTCGTAATTCTCGAGCCCCGTCAGTTCGATGCGCGGCCTCTCCCCGCGGATCGACATTGTCCCGAGATGCGCATATTCGCCAACGTTGCGCCCAAGATTGTCCCACATCTCGCGGAGAATTGCTTCGCGCTGGTTTCCCGCCATCGCCGGATATGCGGCCGCCAGATTGGCGCCCGCCCGGGCGGTAACGTGAGACCGATAGAGCAGCGTCCGGCCCAGCCAGCCAGCGATCGCCGACGCAACGTCGATCGGAAAGAGGCGAAAGAAACCGATCACCGAAAAGAAGACCGTCGCCTCTGCGCCGTATCGGGCAAGAGCGAGAGGCGTCAATCGCCTGGTGGGCGGTCCGCCGCTCATGTTTCGCGCGCCCGCCGCACCGCAAACGGTGCGATGAGGCGGGCAATCGCCGTCTCGTCGTCGAAAACGGCACGCACGGGCAGAACCTGGATGCCGTCGCGATTACCCGGAGCGAGGCGTACAAAGTCCTTTTCCGTAGTCATCAGTGTAGCTTTCGCCGCGGTGGCGCGGGCCCTCAGGCGGGCAATTTCTGCACTGGAATAGACGTGGTGGTCTGCAAAGGCATGCGTTTCCACAAGGGTGGCGCCCAACTCACGCAAAGTAGCGAAGAACTTGTCTGGTCGCCCGATTCCCGCGAACGCCACCAAGCGGCGGCCATCCAGTCGCTGCATCGCGCATAATCGCGCGCGCAAAACGGGTCCTTGAAATCCAACCAGATTGGGACTGCCGTCGCCCATCAGGATCGCGGCATCGGCGCGGGCCAATCCTTGCTGTACGGGTTCGCGCAGGGGGCCCGCGGGAAATATCTTGCCATTGCCGAAGGACGTTTCGGCATCCACGACAACAAGCGAAAGATCCTTCGCCAGCGAAAAATTCTGGTGGCCGTCGTCCATGACAATCACACTTGCGTCGAGCGCCTCGGCGACGCGCGCCCCCCAAGCGCGATCACGTGAAACCACGGTCGGCGCAATACGTCGGAGCAAGAGTGCCTCATCGCCGACGCGCGACCAATCGTGCTGTTCGGGGTCGACAGCAATTATTTCATCCGTCTTGCGTGCGTAGCCGCGGAGGATGAATACCGGTGTGGCCCCTGTTTCCTGGAGCATTTGTGCAGTCGTAATCGCGACAGGTGTTTTGCCCGTGCCACCGACCGTCAGGTTGCCGATGCAGATCACAGGCACGCTGGCTCGATATGGATCGCTCCGCCGACTTTTCCAGGCGACGCTCGTGCCGTACAGGAATCCAAGCGGCGCAAGCGCTGTTGCGGCGATCGTCCCACCGGGCGTCTTGCGCCACCAGAATTCAGGAGGGCGCATGGCCCAGCAATGCCTCAATCGCCGTACGCGTTTTTCCCAATGCACCGCCCAGTGCCGTGACTGCTTGCGCTGCCGATACCCCCTTCGCGCGCCCCAATTCGCCGTCGGCAAACCATCGGCTGACAAGCGCAACGATCTCCGCGCAGCCCTGCACACGGCCCTCGCCCTGGGCTGCGAAAATTGTTTCGTACACGCCGGCGAAGTTCTCCGTGTGCGGGCCGGCGATCACCGCACGCCGGAGTTTTGCCGCTTCGAGTGGATTTTGTCCCCCGTGCGGCACGAGGCTTCCACCCATGAAGGCGAAGGGGGCGATGCTGTAGAAGATCGGCAGTTCGCCGATCGTATCGGCGATGTACACTGCGGTGTCGACGTCGGGCAGCTGGTTCTCGGTACGCCGCGCATGCTGCCGCTTGCCGCACAGCATGGCAATTTCTGGTCCACGAGCCGGATGCCTCGGGACGACTATGGTGAGCAGGTCGTGAAACTGTTTCCGAAGCGCATCGTGCGCGGGAAGAATGGTTTCGTCCTCGCCCGGATGTGTGCTAGCGGCCAGCAGCACCGGTCGACCGCCGATGGCATCCTGGAGTTTCGCCGATTTCGCCGCATCGAGCGGAGGCGGTGGCGCGTCCGCTTTGAGATTGCCGGTAACAGATACGTCCCTCGCCCCGAGTAGGCGGAATCGCTCCGCGCTCAGATCGTCCTGGGCGAGGCAGAGATCGAAACAGGAGAGAAGGTGCCGCGCGCTTTTCGGCGCCCTCCGCCAGCCCGCATACGATCTGGCGGACATGCGGCCGTTTATGAGTGCGAGTCTGACACTTTTGGCGCGCGCGGACGAGATCAGATTCGGCCACAGATCGGAGTCGACGAACAGACCGGCTTTCGGTTTCCAGTGATCGAGAAAGCGTTCGACGGCGCCGGGCGAATCAAGCGGCAGGAATTGATGAATGGCACGCTCAGGCAGGCGTTCCTGCATCAGCTTGGCCGAGGTTACCGTCCCACTGGTGACAAGCACGGAACGTCCCGGGTCCCGCAGCAAATCTTCAACCAGCGGCAGAACCGAAAGACATTCGCCGACGCTCGCGCCGTGGAGCCAGATCAGTTCGCCTGTGGGCCGGACCAGCGAGGTCCTGCCGAAGCGCTCAGACAGTCGCGACCGGTCTTCCTTCCCGGCTCGCACGCGCGCGCGCAGAACGAGACGTGCGGCCGGCGCGAGCACTCGCGCCGCCGCGCGATACGTGACGAGCGGGAGCGGCGTTCGGCTGTTCATCGGGAGAGCACGACGCTCTTTGGCATTTCGTCTGTCACGTCGGGCGCGAGTTCGTCGCGGTACAGGCGTGCGTATACACCGCCTTGGGCCACCAGCTCTTGATGCGTTCCCCATTCGACGACCTCGCCGCGGTCGATCACATAGATGCGGTCGGCATCGAGCACGGTCGAGAGGCGATGGGCGATAATGAGGGTGGTACGTCCCCGCATCAACTGCTTCAGCGCCGACTGCACCTGCCGTTCGCTTTCGGGATCGAGCGCCGAGGTCGCCTCGTCAAGAAGAAGGATCGGTGCATCGCGCAACATCGCCCGCGCGATGGCGATGCGCTGGCGTTGTCCGCCGGAGAGCTTCAATCCGCCTTCGCCGATACGGCTGTCGTAACCATCCGCAATTTCCGTGATAAACCCATCCGCAGCGGCGGCGCGCGCGGCCTCGATGATATCCGGATGGGGCGCATCCCGCCGGCCGTAGGCGATGTTCTCGGCGATGGTTTCGTCGAACAGAAACGGTTCCTGCGTCACCAGCGCGATCGCAGCGCGTAGCGAATTGAGCGTGACGCGGGAGATGTCCTGGCCGTCGATCAGGATACGCCCGCCCTCGACATCGTAGAATCGAAGCAGAAGATTGAAGATCGTGCTCTTGCCCGCGCCCGACGGGCCGACGAGAGCGATCTTTTGTCCTGGTTGTACATCAAAGCTGATGCCGTTCAGTGCTGTGGCCGCATCGGTTGCATAGCGAAACGAGACATTGTCAAAACGGATCGCCCCGCCGGCGCGCTTGACGACGAGCGGTCGCGCATCCGCGCGGTCGACAATCCGCGGTCTGCTGTCAATCAGATGAAAGATGCGATTGGCCGAGGCGAGTCCTTCGGTGGAGATCGTCCACAGCTGGCTCAGGTTTCTCACCGGCTGCTGCGCCATCAACATGGCGGCGAGAAAGGCGGAAAACTGGTTGAAACCGAGATGGCCGTGCAGATGTTGCCAGCCGGCGAAGGCGATTGTGACGGCGGCTGCAATCCCGCCAATGAGATCGGTTGACGGGACCGCGGCCGAACGAGCCCGCGCCGCGCGCAACAGGAATCGCAGCCGCTCCCGGATGCGTGCCTCCGCCGCCCTGGCGACCAGTGCCTCAAGCCCGTACGCTTTTACGATTCGCCGCCCTGCCAGCGCTTCGGACAGCGCGCGGCTGAGCGTGCCGGTCTCCTCCATCCCGCGCGTCGAGGACTTGCGCAGCGAACGGCTCAAGCGCTCGGTGACGAGCGCAACCGGCGGCAACAGGATCAGGGAAATGAGCGCGAGCTGCCAGTCCTCGTAGACCATCACGGCGCAGAGGACGAGGAGGGTCACGAGTTCCTTGCCGAGACCTGCAAGCCCGCGGGTGATCGAGCCGCGCAGCAGCGTCGCGTCGTACAGAAACTTCGAGACCATTTCGCCGGAGTGAACTTCGTTGAGCGTCCCGATGTCGAGGCGAATCTGGCTCCGGAACATGTCCCGCTGCACGTCGGCGATGACGCGCTCCGCTAGATTGCTGAGGGTGTATTGCTCGCCGAAGCTTGCGATCGCGCGGAGCGTGACAACGCCCGCCAGCGCGACCGTTATGATCGGGAGCATGCTGGCGTCGTTCTTGATGAAAATATGCTTGATTGTGGGATCGACGAGCCATGCGAGCGCGCCGGTCATACCGGCTCCCACGATCATGCAGACGGCGGCGAGCGCGAGCCGGCTCCAGCGCCGCCGCATATAATCGTGCAGGAGACGCCCGATGATGGCGAAATCATGCATCTCGCCCTGCTGACGCGACTTTGGCAGCGAAACCGTCCCGCCGCGCGAAAGCGGCAAGCGATCGGGCTTATCTATTGATACCGTCTGGTCGTTCATCTCCGGGGTCTTAGCACGAATCTTGCGCGCCAGGCGCAAGCTTTACAGCTTCGGCAAATCCGGTTGGAGGAGGCGATGGATATGCACCACGAAATAGCGCATCTGCGCGTTGTCGACGGTCGCCTGCGCGGCAGCTTTCCAGGCCTCGTAGGCCTGCTTGTAGTTCGGGTAGATGCCGACGATGTGCAGCTTCGAAAGGTCTTTGAATTTTACTGATTCGGGCGCGGCGACCTCCCCGCCAAAAACGAGATGAAGCAATTGCTGGTTTTCATGCTCGTGCATGTCTTGTCCTTACGTTGAAAAGAGCCTCATCCGATGGACGAGGATGCCAGCATCATCGTTTTGACAAGTCCAGATGATGTAGGCGCGCAAGGATTTGTCCGTGCAGCGCCGGGCCGGCACAGACGAGCGAGCGCTGGATGCCGTCCGGGTTGCCGAACCGGAGGGGTTTTCCTTCTTTGTCGGTAACGCGACCACCGGCTTCGCGCACGATGACGTCGCCCGCCGCCATGTCCCAGTCGTGTTTTGCGTCCAGAATCACTGCTGCATCGAATTGTCCGGCAGCCACCAGCGCCATCCGATAGGCAACCGAACTGCGCGATTCGATGTGCATCACGGGCCAGGGTTCGAGCGGCGGTTCGGTCCATCTCGGGTGCGCGAACAGATCTTTCTGGCCGACGATGCGGCAGCCTTCCAGTTTGGAGCAGGCACTGACCCGAATTGATTCGCCGTTGAGGCGCGCGCCGCCGCCCGCAGCAGCCGAAAAAAATTCGTCGAGAATGGGATTGTACACAACGCCCGTTACTGATCGTCCTTTTTCGGCGATGCCCACGGAAATCGAGAAGTGGGGCCGCTCCTTCAGGAATGCCGTCGTGCCGTCGATGGGATCGACAATGAACATGCGTTCCGTATCGAGGCGCGAGAGGTCCTTGCCGGTTTCTTCCGACAGCCAGCCGTAATTCGGCCGGGCCGCCTCGAGGCGTTCGCGCAAATGTTTGTCGATTGCGATGTCGGCCTCGGTGACCGGTTCGCCGCGGCTCTTGCTCCAGCGGCGATACTCTTTTCCGTAATAGCGCCGCGCGATCTCTCCCGCTTCTCGGACGGCGCTTTCGATGAGGACGATATCCTCATTCGCCGGCAACGGTCATTCCTTCCACGCGCAGTGTCGGCGCGTTGGTGCCGTATCGGAAAACAAGGTCGCTCGCGGGCGTGAGTTGGCGGAACATGTTTTTCAGGTTGCCGGCAATCGTCACACCGGCCACCGGCCAGGCGATTTTTCCATTTTCGATCCAGAAGCCAGAGGCACCGCGGCTGTAATCGCCGGTGACGGTGTTGACACCCATGCCGATTAGTTCGGTCACGTAAAATCCCTGGACAATATCGGCGATGAGATCGTCGGGCGAAACGCTTCCCGCTTCCATGTAGAGATTGGTTGTTGAAGGCGAGGGTGGACCTCCCGTCCCGCGCGACGCGTGACCGGTGGTTTCAAGGCCCAGCTGCTTTGCGCTGGCGCAATCCAGAATCCAGGTCTTGAGGACGCCGTTTTCGACCAGGGATGTCCGTTCGTTGCGTACGCCTTCGCCGTCGAAAGGCTTTGAACGCAAGCCTCGCGGGCGGTGTGGGTCATCGACGATCGTGATCTCGGGTGCGAAAACGGTCTTGCTCATCTCGTCCTTGAGAAAGCTCACGCCGCGGGCAATGGAGGCGCCGGAGATCGCGCCGGCAAAATGACCGAGCAGGCCGGAGGCAACGCGCGGTTCGAACACGACGGGCACGGCCTGCGATCGCGCCTTGCGCGGATTGAGGCGCGCGACCGTCCGTTCGCCGGCGCGGCGGCCGACGGCCTCCGCTGATTCGAGATCGTGGGAATGCCGCGCGCTGACGCTGTCGTAATCGCGCTCCATCGTGGTGCCTTCACCCCCAACGACCGCCACGCCAATGCCGTGCGACGTGCCTGCATACCGGCCGAAAAAGCCTTCGCTGGTCGCAAGGGCGATTTCGCTGCGGCCGAAACTCGCGCCGCCGCCTTCCGAATTGGTGATGCCAGGCACGGCCATGGCCGCGCCCTCCACCCCGCGTGCGCGCTCGATCAGAATTTCCGCAGATGGCTCGTGGGGATCCTCAAGATCGAGATCGGGCCACGCAGAGGCGAGGCGGTCTGCTGGCGCAAGGCAAGCAAATTTGTCCTCCGGCGCGAGGCGTGCCATCGCTACGGCGCGCGCGGGCAACTCCCGAACCGTGGCACGCGACAGATCCGTCGAGGAGACGAAAGCCACGCGCTCGCCGACAAACACGCGCAAACCAAGGTCCCAGGACTCGGCGCGCTCAAGTTCCTCAAGCCGTCCAAGGCGGTACGAAACGCTCGCGGCTACGCTCGCGACAAGGATGGCGTCGGCCGCATCGGCGCCCGCGCGCCGTGCGTCGCGAAGGAGGCCGTCGAGGAACTCACCCGGGTCCTGGCGATCCGTCACTGAGTGATGATCGGGTTCTGCTGCGGGATGAAAACGAACCACAATACACCGGCGATCCCCACCACAAGCGCGACCCAGGTCAGTACCATGCCGGCAAAGCGAAGCGACGAGGGGCCGAGCGAACGCGAAAGGCCGATTGCATGCAGGATGCGGCCAACGGTCAAGAGGATGCCCATCCCGTGAATGACCCAGATGGAACGTCCAAGCGGTGAGGCCAGCGCCCACAGCAAAAGGAGGGCGATGGGGACGTATTCGGCACTGTTGGCATGCGCACGGAGCGGTGCCGCCATTTCCGGGTTGCCGCCGTCGCCGATCGCGGTGTTCGTCCTGAACCGCGCCTGCACGACCCGCATGGAGAGCACCAGCATGATGAGCGCGTTCACGGCCGTGTAGAAGCCGAATGCGTAATACGAGGATTCCAGAAGCAGCATGATGTCCCCTTGGGAAGGCGCGCGGGCGGATGGACGCAATGTGCAAGCCCGGCGGCTTGCGGGTCAAGCCAGAGGCGGGGGCACGCGAGTAGGCTGGCGCTTCCCGCTATTCAGGGCTTGCCCCCGCCGCAGGGGAAGCATCTGCCGGCATTGCAAAAAACAATCCGTCCTGGAAGTCGAGATATGCCTTCACCTTCTGCAGTTCAGAAATACCCAACTCGAGAGGAGGGAGGGAGTCGCATGTAATTCTGTAGTTAGATGGCGCGTCCTCGCAATCGTAAACGCGCGTAATCGGGTTTGAAATGGCAATACCATCGACTGTGATCGTGTTGATCCCGAGTTTAATGGCAGGCGTGATTCTGCCGTGCGGCATGAGGGGCTGAACCGCGGCGGCTTCGTCGGCAAAAGCCGGCGCGTGCACTTCAACCCCAAAATTTTCCATCGCGGAGTGGGGATTTACATACGTGCTGGCGCTTATCCCTGAGATCTCTGCTTCCACATTTCTGCCGTTTACCTGTACGGGGATTCGAAACCAGTTGGTGATTTTCATTGGCACGGATGGCCCCTGAAGAACACCCTGGAGCGAGCAGTGCTTTCTTGAGATTAGAACCACTTTGGAATGCGCGAAATCCAACAGCACATCGAATGCGCTCAGCACGTCCAGCCCGAGGATACCTGCAACGCGTGGATCATTGCCGATTTGGCGGGGTATAATAGCAAAGTTCGTGCCTTGAACATCGGCATGCCCCAATCGGATGGGAGACATTGCTATGAATTTGGTCATACCCAGAAACGCAGTGCGTTCGTAGAAACCCTCAATGGTAACAAATTTCAGCTGCTGTTCTCTCGCAACCGACTCCGTCAACATAGAAAACATCTGCGCAGGATTTACGGCAAACTCCAGCGTAGTCGAACCCAGTTGGACGGGAACAAGTGCCCAACCGTCAGTGCTCGTCGTGATTTCCAGCGAAGCGAGTCCTTTGAGTGTGCAATTGTCCTGGTCGGCGATCGCCTGAAAACCCGCGGCCGCTGTCGCAACTAGCGTTACCAAAATAAGAACAGCCCTGCGCATGGCGTCAGTGCGAGCCGGCGGCCTTAGCCGGTGTGCTCGATGCGGGGGAAGCCGGAGTCGCGCCAGCCGCTACGGCGACCGGAGTCGACGCGGGTGTGATGTAGAGTTTCTGTTCCTTGTAGGCGATGTACATGTGGAAGTGCCGGAGGATATCCATCCCTATCAGCATGTCGGGCGTGGCGTCCTCGGTGCTCGGATCCTTGAATCGAGTACCGATGGGTGCCGACTGCTCCATCTGGCTGCCTGCGAGATCCGGAATGATGTCGAGGACAGGGTTCGTCACCCCAATACCTTCGAAACCCAATGATTTGAATGTGTGTTGATACACGAACGAATTGTCGCGATCACCGAGTGCTTCTATCGCGGGCATATCGGGGCTTCTTGGTTTCAGTCCGAAATCGCCTTCGGCCACGCTGAGGTTGAGGACGCTATTGGTCGCGCCTGTATCGATCATCGCGTTCAGCTTGTGGCCGTCCAGCACGACCGACACTACAATGTGCCCGCTTGCCCTGACGACCTGCATTGGGACAGCCGCGACTGTGTCCGCCTTCCAGTAGATCACCTTTCCTTCGCAATGATCCTGTGAGAGCAGGGTCAGTTTGCGATCGGCGAAATCGATGGCAACGTCATAGAAACGCAAAATCCCCGGCCCGAGAATTCCGGCAATGTTTTCGTTTGTGGGAAAGAGATCATCCGGTCCCACGACGAAGTCGACATTGTTTCCCTTGAGATCGCCGATCGCGAAATCCGGGACTATGGTGGCATGGTCCACATAATTTCCCTTGACGTCATAGAACCGGAGAGTCGGCGTTTTGTGCGACTCAAGACCGAGGGATGCGACGGTAGAACCGGTTATTTCGCTGACCGTTCCGCCGGTATCGAGCAACATGTACTTTGTCTGTCCTTGCAAAGTCACCGGCACGAATGCGGCTCGATCGTCTGTGGCCATCCTGAGATCGACGGACGCAAATATTTTGAGTGGCCCGCACTCGTCCGCGAATGCAGTGGACGTGAGGAAGACTGATGTAAGTGTGCACGCGATCAGCGTGCGCGCCGTGTGCGATGTCATGGCCCCAGCCCCATTTCGATTCCGGCATGCCCGAAGCAATCAATTCACCAATTGAAGTGCTGAATCAAGAAGAGGGTTGGTTCCGCGTCCGGCCTATCATTAAGCAAGTCTAGTTCCAGACCGGCTTGCCGCTCACCGGAAGGCCAAGGCGGGGCCACTTCTCCGTTACGGTGCGCACGATCTCATCGTCCATCCGGATGAGCCGGCCCCACGCGCGCGTCGTCTCGGGCGGGAGCTTGTTCGTCGCATCGAGACCGATCTTCGAACCGAGGCCCGATTCGGGCGAGGCAAAATCGAGGTAATCGATCGGCGTGTTCTCGATGACCGTGATGTCGCGCGCCGGGTCCATTCGCGTCGCCACAGCCCACATCACGTCCTTCCAGTTGCGGGCGTCGATGTCGTCGTCCACCACAATCACCCACTTTGTGTACATGAATTGTCGCAGGTACGACCACACCGCCATCATCACGCGCTTGGCGTGCCCAGGGTAGGCCTTCTTCATGCTGACGACGGCAATGCGATACGAGCACCCTTCCGGCGGGAGCCAGAAATCGACGATCTCGGGAAACTGCTGCCGAAGCAGCGGAATGAAGATTTCGTTCAGCGCCTCGCCGAGCACCGAAGGTTCGTCAGGCGGGCGGCCGGTGTAGGTTGAGAGATAGATGGGATCGCGGCGCATGGTGATGGCGGTCACCGTGAACACCGGGAACTGTTCGACCGCGTTGTAGTAGCCGGTGTGATCGCCGTACGGCCCTTCGTCGCGGTAATCTGAGAGAGACACTTCGCCTTCGAGTACGATCTCGGCTTCCGCGGGCACCTTGAGCGGCTGGCTGACGCAATCGGCAAGCGCGACGCGCGCACCACGCAGCAGTCCCGCAAACTGATATTCCGACAGCGTATCGGGCACCGGAGTCACGGCGGCAAGAATCGTCGCGGGGTCGGCGCCGATTACCGCTGCAGCAGGCAGCGGCGCGGCGTGTTGTTTGGCCCAACGCGCGTGATGCTGCGCGCCGCCGCGGTGCCTCAGCCAGCGCATCAGCGTCTGATTTTTTCCGATCACCTGCATGCGGTAGATGCCGAGGTTGAAATTGTCCTCGCGCGCGTCGCCGGGACCTTTCGTTACCACCAGCGGCCAGGTGATGAGTGGCGCAGGTTCGCCCGGCCAGCAGGTCTGTACGGGAAGCAGCGAAAGATCGATCTCGCTGCCGCGCAACACCAGTTGCTGGCAGGGGGGTGCGCCAACCGTCTTCGGGCGCATCGACATCACGGTTTTCGCGAGCGGCAGCAAATCGAACGCCTCGGAGAAGCTGCGTGGCGGCTCCGGTTGGCGCAGGGTTGCGAGCACTTCGCCCACTTCGCGCAGCGACTTCGCGTCGCGGCGCTCCACGCCGCCCATGGTGACGGCCATCGCGACGCGCCTCACCGTTCCGAACAGGTTGACGAGAACGGGATGGCTGCTCTTTTCGCCGTCGGCCCTGCCGACGTTCTCGAACAGCGCGGCCGGCCCTTGTTCGGCGATCAATCGGGTCTGGATTTCGGTGAGCTCGAGCACGCTCGACACCGGCTCGGCTACGCGAACCAGCTCGCGCTCGG
>DATGGN010000035.1:0-12661 GCA_035308485.1 Rhizomicrobium sp. | reverse complement strand
GCCTTGTCGCCGTTCACGAATCCCGTAACGACATCCTCGGCGATTCCGTTCGGGTGACCATTCGTGAACGGAACGTACACGATTTTGTAGCCGTTCAGCACTTCGCGATCCCAGCTGCCGTGCTCGCCGACGAAAGCACCTCCCCGGTAATGTGCCGGCAAATTCGTCCCGGTGTAGAACACGAGACCGAGCGGGGCCACATGACTCGAGAGCGCGTAGTCCGGAATAATGGCCTTGGCCACGAGGTCGGGGCGCTGCGGCATGACGCGCGGATCGAGGTGCTGCCCGTAATAACTGTACGGCCACCCATAGAAACCACCGTCCTTCACAGATGTCATATAGTCTGGCACGAGGTCGGGCCCGAGCTCGTCGCGCTCGTTGATCACAGCCCAGAGCGCGTGTGTTTTTGGTTCGAACGTCAACCCGTTCGGATTGCGCAGCCCCGTGGCGTACAGTCGATGCGAGCCGGTCTTGCGATCGATTTCCCAAATTGCGGCGCGATCCTTTTCGGCCTCGAGACCGTTCTCCGTGATGTTGCTGTTCGAACCGACGCCGGCATAGAGCTTCGTTCCGTCCGGACTCGCGGTCAGGCTTTTTGTCCAATGATGATCGATAGGTCCGCCCGGCAGGTCGCACAGCTTCGTTCCGGGCGTGTCGATGTGCGTTTCGCCGGTGCGGTACGGAAATCTGAGCACCGCATCGGTGTTGGCGACATAGAAGTCATGGCCCACGAGCACCATACCGAAAGGCGAATTGAGGTGGTCGATAAACACTTCCTTCAATTGCGGGCTGCCGTAGCCCTCAGTGTCGCGAAAAAGCAGAATGCGATTGCCCGCCTGGACGCTCGAATGCGACTGCTTCTCGATCCAGTTCATCACGAGTTCTTTCGGGCGATGAACGGGCGCGGAAGGTCCCTGGGTTTCGGCGACGAGCACGTCGCCGTCCGGTAGGACGTATATTGAGCGTGGGTTCTTGAGACCCGTCGCAAAGGCTTTGACGTGGAGACCGGACGCCACTTTCGGCGTCAACTTTCCCCAGCCAACATTGCTGACCACATGCATGGGCGGGAGCAGATATTGGTGGATGGGCGGCAGGTAGGGATGCGGTCCGATCTGCCGCCGGGGATCGCCTGGGGAGGGCCCACACGCGGCAAGGGCGAGTGCCGTACAGGCGAGCAGCGCACTCCGGATAGTCGTCACGGTTATGGTTCTCTGCGGACGGCGACGCCGTGCCGATAGACCATGCTCCACCCGTTCCAGCCCGTGACGAGGAGGATTATCACGACTATCCCGGAAAGGATAATCCCCGTGGGATAGACAGACGTGTACGCATCGCGGGAGTGAATGAACATATTGATGACCGAAAGAATCAGCACGAGCGCGTTGCCGAGCCCGTGAATCCACGCCGCATGCAGGTTGCGGATGCGGCGCTCGCCGAAAAAATCAATCAGCCCGGCGATAACGGCAAAGAATGCGACAATCAGCCCGATGGCCAGAAGCCACGCCGACATGTTTGCCCACTGCATGTCGTAGGTGTTTACGTACACGAGATCCGTGAAAAACGTGCCGACGAAACATGCAATCGGAATCGGTACCAGCATCGGGTGGATGGGATGACCGGCTATTGTTGCCGTCGAACGCGGATTGTCGGGATTGGGCCTCTCCGCCGGCATCGCCATGCTCGCACGATTCTGCCCCGCGCTAACGCGGCCGCTGCCGCAGCGGTTCCCGCTCCGGTTGTCGCCCTCCTCTTATGCGGCCTTTCGAACAAATCCGTACGCGCGGTTGGTCCGGACGAATCCGGCGGCACGGTACGAAGCTTTGTGCTGCTCCATCAGATCGGCGTGGCGAACCGGTTCAAGGTCGTGCAGCCGCCCGCCGTTGGCGCCGAGGATCGCCGATTTCACGGCGCCGCCGGCCGGTCCCAACGGCAAAAAGCCATGCCGCCGACACATGTCGTCGGGGATTTCCATACGCCGCAGCGCCTCGATCTGCCACTGCGGCGAGCCGAACCATATCGAATCGGTCCCCCAGATCACCCGTTCGTGCCCCATACCCCTGACGAGAATGCCCAGCATCGCGGCAGCGGTATTCGGCTCCGTCACGCAACAGGCCGCAAAGCTCGCACCGATATCCGCGTAGACGTTGGTTACGCCGTGCTTCTGCGGAATCTCCGCCAGGTCACTCACCCATTCCATTCGGCCGGTCTTCTCGAATTCGGCGAGCGCGATCTTCGGCTCGCCGTCCCCGGTGTATCGATAAGCCGCGTGGTAGATGAGAAAATTGAGCTGCGGCCAGTCTTTCGCGGCTCTCGCCACGTCATCGACACGCGCATATTCCTTCAGCCGCGGAAACTTCTGCTCGTCGCTCTGCGTGTACAGACCCTTGTGGACGGCGACGTTGCGAATGCCGGCTTTCGCGAATTTCTCGTAAGCCTTGTACGCGAGTTTTTCATCGTCCATCCGCCAGGGATAGCGGCTGATGTCTTTGTGGGTATTGTCGCCGATCGTGTAGCCCTTCCACGCGTCAGGCTTCAGCGTCTCGATCCCGCGATCGATTTCCTCGAGCCAACCGGGTTGGCCGGGCGTGAAGATGAAGTGCGAAAGCAGGCGCCGCGAACCGGCGAAGCGGTTGATGCGCCGACGGGCCTCTGCGATCGCATCGTTGGGGACCAGCCAGTCCTTTTCGATATCGGACGGCGCGCCCGACAGCGCCGCGATTTTTGTGTCGCTGTCGAGCCAGATCTCGCGCACATAGGTTCCGAGATGGAGATCATCGAGCGTCGCCGGACGGTCCGGCAGTTTCGGATTCTCTCTCCTCTTTCGGGTCTTGTCGCGCAGTTGGACGAAATACTCGAGGCCCGGCCCGGCGTCGTCGCGAATGAAATGGGTGTGCAGATCGACAATGAATTGATCCGAGAGCGCGTCGGCGCGCGCCCTGGCCGCATCGGGTACCGCCGCTTCGGCGGGGCCGACGTCGAACAAATGGCCATAAACCGTATTCATGACGGCAAACGCCGCGGCCATGCCAGCGGCACTTGCGAGGAAATCGCGCCGACTCAAACCATGACGCGGCGCAAGAGTGGATGCCGCGGCACTTATGCGCTTCTGCACCTCTTTCTGCGCACGCGTCTGGGCCCCGGGCATGAATTCGCCGTTTGAGACAACCTGCGTCGGAATGGGCGATGGAAACATCCGGCTGGCGGGCTCCAGCTGTTCCATGTCCTCCTGTGTGAGGTACTCGCTCATGCTTTCGGCCGCGACCCGCGAGACATAACGGCAAGGCGCAGACTTCGTTCAGTCCCCGCGACCTTTGTCAGCCCCGCTGGAGATTGGAGGGCGATAACGACCCGGCGCGGAACGCCGGATAGTTACTCCGGTTAACAGCAGACCTGGAAAAGGGTGCTTGGAATGACGAAGGTCCGCGAGATGCGCATACACCGCTTCGGCGGCCCGGACGTTCTTCAGGCTGACGACGTCGAACCCTCGCTGCCGGACGCTTCTCAAGTCCGGGTGTGCGTCAGGGCGGCGAGCGTCAACCCCCGTCCGTGGCCCGCGAGCCGTGCGCGGCCGTACAGTCATTACGGTCAGCATCTCGATCCGCGCGTCGTGCTGCCGCGCCCCCCGACCTTGGCGCCAAGGTCGTCCTTCCGGGACTGCGGGCTCTCGCACCCACGTTGCCCCCGCTCGGTCTGTCGTTCGCATGATGAGGGTTCGGACCCCTCGCCTCGACAGGAACGCCACTTTCAGCCTCCGGTCCGGCTCGCTATGCTGAACACGTCGAAGGGGCTGACCACGGAGCGGGCGCCGGTGCTGGCGCGTTGTTCTACCTTTGGAAGCGAGGATGACGATATCGCCTCGCCGCGGAGAGCTTCTATGGCTAGCGAATCGACACCTGACCAGGGCGACGAACGCACAGATCTGCCGCGGATCTCGACCGGAAGCGAGGGGCTCGACGATATCCTCGGCGGCGGCTTCGATGCAGACCGCCTTTATCTCTACGAAGGCCAGCCCGGGACCGGCAAAACCACGATCGCCCTCCAGTTCCTTCTCGAGGGCGCGCGCAGGGGCGAGCGCGGGCTGTACATTACTCTCTCGGAAACCAGGCGCGAACTCAACCTTGTTGCCAAGAGGCATGGCTGGTCGCTCGCCGGCATCGATGTGTTCGAGCTCGTACCGCCCGAGACGGCGCTCGATCCGGAACGCGAACTCACCGTCTTTCATCCGGCGGAGGTAGAACTGAGCGAAACGACAAATCTGGTGTTTCGGGAGGTCGAACGCATCAACCCTGCGCGCGTCGTGCTCGACAGCCTTTCGGAGCTGCGTCTGCTCGCCCAGAGTCCGCTGCGCTATCGCCGCCAGGTGCTGGCGCTCAAGCACTTCTTTACGGAACGCCGCTGCACGGTCATCGTTCTCGACGACCTCTCATCGTCGCGCGACGATCTGCAGTTGCATTCGATCGCCCATGGGGTCGTAAAGCTCGAACAGCTCGCGATCGAGTATGGCGCCGAGCGCCGCCGCCTGCGCGTGGTAAAGATGCGCGGCATCCCTTTCCGGGGCGGCTTCCATGATTTCACTATCGAAACCGGCGGACTGAAGATCTTTCCGCGACTCGTGGCCGCCGAGCACCACAAGGCGTTCGCGGGCGATTACACGCCAAGCGGCAATGCCGAACTCGACCAGCTTCTTGGCGGCGGCCTCGAGCGAGGCACGAATGCACTCCTCATCGGGGCGGCCGGCGTCGGCAAGTCCTCACTCGCGCTGACCTACGTCATCGCAGCCGCCGAACGTGGCGAACATGCGGTGTTCTTCGCCTTCGACGAGGGCCGCGGCACCGTGGAAGCTCGCGCCCGTACGCTCGGACTGCCCCTGGAGAAGCACGTCGCCTCGGGTCTGATCCGTTTCAAGCAGATCGATCCCGCCGAACTCTCGCCCGGAGAGTTCGCGGCAGATGTACGGCACAGCGTCGAGGCCGACGGCGCACGGATCGTCGTTATCGACAGCCTCAATGGCTATATGAACGCCATGCCGGATGAGCGCTTCCTCATTCTGCAGATGCATGAACTGCTGAGCTACCTGGGACAGCAGGGAGTCCTGACGATGCTTGTGCTCGCCCAGCACGGGCTGGTCGGCCCGATGGATACGCCTCTCGACATCAGCTATTTGAGCGACGCCGTTCTCATGCTGCGCTATTTCGAGGTGGCCGGAACTGTACGCCGCGCCCTTTCGGTCGTGAAAAAGCGCAGCGGCCACCATGAGCACTCCATCCGCGAATTCCGCCTCGGCAGCGCGGGCGTCAGCCTTGGGCCGCCGCTCACCGCTTTCAGCGGGATTTTTTCCGGCAACCCGCAATACACGGGCGGTCAGATTCCCAACGTTGCGGACGACAAAGATGGGCAGCGCTGATCGCGACGAAAGAGTTCTCGTCTTTGCCCCCATTGGCCGCGACGCACTGGCGGCGGCCGAACTGTTTCGCCTTACAAAGGTCAGCGCGGTCGTATGTCCCGACCTGGCGACGCTGACGGACGAAATCGAGGCTGGCGCCGGAGCGGTCTTTCTGGCCGAAGAAGGACTTTTCGGGAAGGATACCGGACCGCTCGCACGCTGGGTCGACCGCCAGCCGCCCTGGTCGGACCTTCCGTTCATTGTACTGACCAGCCATCAGGAACAGCTGGCGGTTCTTGCCTGGCGCCGCAATCTCGTCGCCCTGCTTCGCAACGTCTCGCTTCTGGAACGGCCTGTACACGCCATCACGCTCACGAGCAGCATCCAGGCGGCACTCAGAGCGCGCCGGCGCCAATACGAGATTCACGATATGATCGGTGCGCGGGAACAGGCTTCCCGCGAACTTGAGAGGCTGGTGGTCGAACGCACGAGCGCGCTGGAGGACGCCAACAGGCAACTGCGCGTGGAGATGGCCGAGCGCACGCGCATGGAGGAGACGCTCCGCCAGGCACAGAAGATGGAAGCCATCGGACAACTCACCGGAGGCATTGCGCATGACTTCAACAACCTGCTGATGGTGATCTCGGGCGGCCTCGAAATGCTGCCCCGTCAAACAGACGCCGACAAGCGAACGCGATTGATGGAGGGCATGCTTCAGGCTGCGCAGCGGGGCAGGGGGCTCACCCGGCAACTCCTTGCATTTTCGCGGCGACAGGAGCTGAACGCAGAAACGGTCGACATTGCCCGCCAGATCGAAACGATGCGCGACCTGCTCGACCGCAGTCTCGGCGGCGAGGTACACGTCGAGCTCGATTTCGCGGATGCGCTGTGGCCGGTCGAACTTGACCCGGGCGAACTCGAGCTGGTCGTGATCAATCTGGCAGTCAACGCCCGCGATGCCATGCCGAAAGGCGGCACGATCGTGGTGCGCGGCGAGAACATGCCGAATATCGACGATCCGGAACTGACCGGCGACTATGTCCGTCTCTCGGTGAGCGACACGGGCACCGGCATGCCGCCGGAGGTGCAGGCGCACGTTTTCGAGCCATACTTCACGACGAAGGAAGCCGGGAAAGGCTCGGGTCTGGGTCTCGCGCAGGTGTACGGCTTTGCCGCGCAATCCCGCGGAACCGTACGCATTGATTCGGCGGTAGGTCGTGGTACAACTGTGGCGTTGTATCTTCCAAGATCGGACAGGTCGCCGCCCCTCCGCGAGCACGGCGATCCATCTCCGACGGAGCGGCAGCTCGATCACCGGCCTGGCAGCATTCTCCTGGTCGAAGACGATGACGAGGTTGCTGCGTTGGCCGGCGAGATGCTCAATCACCTGGGTTATGAGGTGACGAGGGCGGCAACGGCGGCCGCCGCCCTCGGAGCGCTCGCCAATGGGCGGTCGGTCGACGTTGTTTTCACCGATGTCATGATGCCGGGCGGCATGAACGGCTTCGATCTCGCTCTCGAGATTCGCAGGCGGCGCGCGGACCTGCCGGTCCTCCTCACCAGCGGCTATGCCGACTCCGTGGCGCAACGCGCGACCGCAGAGCACATTCGCATTCTGCCGAAGCCGTACGGCCTTGATGAACTGTCCGATGCGCTTCACAGGGTCATTAGCGGCTAGAGAGTTGACTGCGCACTGCGCCGGATTTCCCGGTTTTTTTTCTGAAGCAGGCGCGGGTTGTTACAATCGGCAGTCTGGCGCTCATCGCCGTGCACCGACCGCGCGTTGTGTTGCTGCGGCTTTCCAGCAAAACAGTGCCACGCCGGGCAACGCTCGGCCAATCCTTGATGCCCGCAACGTTTCGGCCAATGCCGATTCGATTTCGAGCAGAATCACCGTTGGAACGCTATTTCCCGCCGAGCCGGTCGAACAGCGCGACGCTGCGCGGCGCGGCGAGGCCGCCGAACTGTGCATCGATGTCTATGAGCTTCCGGCGGGCATCGTCGCGCGCGCCCCGTGCCAGAAGGGCTTCGACGTCCGCCAATTGTCCGCTCAATTCCGTTTCATGGGCGTTTCTGCACGCGGCGAGCTTCTCCGGATCGCGTTGTACCGGCGCGGACAGGAGTCCGAGCGCACGCGTGAGTACGCCCGGAGGCATCACGTCGTGAGCGACGGAAAGTTCGGCGTAGGAATCCACGTTGAAAACACACCAGCTGTCGAGCGAGCGCATGCTCGCGTGATCGAACGACGCATTCTTGATGTCGCGGTCGCCGGTGACGTAGACGAGATGGCCAAATTCCTGGAAGCGGTGGAACAGATCCGCGGGCGGCAGGGGCGCAACCTGATCGCCGATCGGGTCGCTGCCGGCGTTCAGGATCGCGCCGCGAAAAATATCGGGGTAGGCGACGGCAAGCCGCAAGGCCACGCGCGAACCGCCCGAAAATCCAGACACATAGATCCGGTCCGGATCGAGGCGATAACGCTTCGCGACATTGTACTCCGCCAGAATGGCGAGCGGAAAGCGGCGGCCAAAGAGGCTCTGGTCGTTTCCCGATTCCACCGGCTCGACCAGAATGAGCCCGAATTGGTCGAGCACCGGGACCCAGTCGGCCGGCAGGCTCGCGCCGTCCCACGGCGCAATGAAAACGAGCAGACCGTAACCCTTTTCGGGCGCATGCTGCGGAACGTACAGCATGAATGTTTCCCGGGCGAGGTCGACCGGCTGCTCGCTCAGGCGCAACCCGGTACGCGCCTCCGCCGCGGGAATCTGCGCGGCGGCCAGCGGCGAAAGCATGCGCCGGATCAGTTCGCTGTTCGCCGAGAGCGGCGTGTAATCCGTGAACACGACATCCTTCCGCAATCCGGTCGCGCCCGCGTCGTCTGCGGCCAGAGCGCGAGGGATCGCTGCGGCGGCGAGGAATGCCAAAGCGGCCGCAACCACTGCGATACCGGAGACGAGCGTGCACCGGGTCGTCATCTGCGGAAGGTACGCCAACGATTCGATCCCGGTGTAACACCGTTCTCACCGTTCTTCGGTTCAAGGATTAGTGAGCGTGCGCCGGTCCGACGCCCACAAGCTCACCGGGGATGTTTTCTTCCGGTGTCTCGCGTCACCCCGGAGTCATCACCGTCGGTGTCAGCCCCAATTTCCTGGCGCGACGCGCGAACCTGCGATCGTCGAAAGATGCCATCCTCGTGCATTTCGCATAGCTTGCGTGATGCAGCGCGTCGGCGAGATCGATTCCGGCCGCGAAGGCGTCGAACGCGCGATCGACGGCATCGCGGTCCTCGATCGTCGCCTGGGGCAGGCTCATCATGTGCCGATAGACCGACAGGATTTCGTTGCGACCAAAGCCGTAATAGCCGCGCAGCACCCATTCGAGCTCGAGGATAACGGTCTTGGACACCATGAGCGGCTGACCGGATTCGATCAGCTTTCTTGCCGCCACTCTTTGCTTCGCGGCCTGGGCGTCGGATTTGTCCTCGACGTAGTAGCGCGCCAGAATATTGGTATCGAGGCCGATCATCGCTTGAGAAGGGCAGCAGGATCAAAGTCGCTCGGCACGCTCCGTCGCGGGCTCTTCAGGAGGCCGAAGCCTTTCTTCGGCGCCGCGCCGGGCGTGTTTTTCGGGCGCAATTCCGCATGATCGCCGACCACCTCGAACGCGATTCTTGTCCCGGTCCTGATCCCGAGCTGCTGGCGGACGCTTTTCGGAATTGTCACCTGACCTTTGCTGGTGACAGAAGTGGTTTCCATGGGCCTGTGCCTTAGAGTATTACCCGGTAATACTCCCTTCCGTCGCGGCGGACAAGCCGGCTGCAGAGGCGTTCTCCGTCCCTTGTCCCGCTCGAAATCGTGGCAGATAATGCACGCATGCCCGACGAGCCTCGAGGTTTGTATTCCGAATCATGACGGTTCTCGCGACAATCGGCGCGTTGCTGCTGGTCGCCGTCGTGACGGCGTACGTCGCGCGACGCCTCGCACGTCGCGCGGACGGCCTCCCAACCAATGGATGTGGCTGGGCATTTTATGGGGTCCTCTGATGCTTGCCTCTGGCCGAGGAAGCCCGATGCCGGCGCCTGATGATCCGCGGCGCGGGCCAGACTTGGCGAGAGCGGGAGGGGCCGATCAGAGGCAGTACGACATGACGCACGAAATGTACAGGAACAGGAGAAAGGCGACAGCCGGCGCGACGATGCAGAACAGCGCTGCAAAGATGCGGTAACGAAGCTCACCGCGCCAGAGGCGGAACGCCATTCCCGTCAGAACAGCGATCAACACCGGCAAGAAGTAGGCGCTGATCAAGCGCCCGGTGGTCGAACCGAAAACAGGCTTGTCCGGAAGCGGAAGCCGCGTGAGCGCGTAGAGGTACACCATCAACAGGGCAAGCGATGTGGGCACGAACAACAAAAACCGTTGTCCGCCACTCAGCGGGTCAGTCTCAGGTCTTTCAATTCCGTCGGAATCGTTCATCTCGTGCCGATCAAGGAGCGCTACGCGGGAACGTACGTCAACCGGATCGCGTCCTCGCCAACCAGATCGCTGGCGACGAGGCGGAGCGGCGGCCGGGCGCCGGCGAAGAATGGTTTGCCGCGACCAAGCACGACGGGGCGGAAGTAGAACCTGTACTCGTCGACAAGACCGAGGTCGGTAAGGCTTTGCGCCAGCTCCGGCCCGGCGACCTCGATCTCTCCATCCAGCCGGGCCTTCAGCCCGCGGATCACCGCCTCGATGTCATCCCCGACAAGCGTGGCGTTGGGGCCGACCGACGTCAACGAGCGCGACACGACCCATTTCGGTTGGCGCCGCCATGCCGCCGCAAACGCCTTTTCCCCGGCGCCCCACTTGGGATGGTCTTCGTCCCAGTACCGCATGACCTCGTAGATGCGGCGACCGTACACACTGCCGGCGAGGCCGCGCACCCAGTCGGTGAAATGGCGAAAAAGCGCCGGACCAGGCGGCGGCAGCACGTTCAGCTCGCCCGCCATGCCGGCGACGTAGCCATCCAGCGATTGCTGCATCCCAAAAACGAGCTTCGCCATGCTCCAGGATCTCCGCCGCAGTATTTTCAGACCGGTTCATGACCGCCGGTTTTCCAGCCCCGAAACGCCGTCACGACGGGCCTGCCATTCATGCGGCAATCCGCTCGATCAGCCGTGCCCCTTCGTTGCGTACGTTTCCCACTGCTTTCCCGACCGGCCAGCACTCCATGCGATAGGCCGGAAACTGCGCGTGCGCAAGGACGCCCTGACGGTCTTTCATTGTACCGAGCCAGGGCGTCCAGCTTTCCTGCGCCAGCATCACGGGCATGCGATCATGGATCGGCGCGCAAACCGCGTTTGGCTCCGTCGTCAGGATCGTGAACGTCTCCAGCGCGGCGTCGTCGCGGGACGCGTCCCGGGGCCGCCACCATTCCCACAATCCGGCGAACGCAAACGGCTCTCTGTCCCTCGTCGTGATGAACCAGGGCTGCTTCTGCCCGTCCGGCAGCTCCACCCACTCATAGAAACCGTCGGCCGGCACCAGACAGGGCCGTGACGCAAAGGCTTCGCGGTAAGCGGGTTTCTCCCCAACCGTTTCCGCCCTGGCGTTGATCATCGCCGCCCCGCCCTTTGCGTCTTTCGCCCATGACGGCACGAGGCCCCAACGCATCATCACGGGCCGGCGGCGGCCTTCCCAGTCGAGCCGGATCACCGGTCCCGTGTCGGTGGGCGCGAAGTTGAAGCGCGGCTGAAGATTGGACAGCGGCGTCAGGTACGGTTCGGTAAGGCGGTACAGCTCGACCAGCGCGCGCCAAGTGAACTGATTGGTGAATCGTCCGCACATGCCTCGACATTGTCACGTCACCGGCGCGCAGGAAAAGACCCCTTCGCTTTCATGCCCTGCATCGGGCCGCCGCTTGTCGCCTCGGAGTAGCCAAGGAGCGTTTCGGAGTTGGTGATGCCGTGAATGCCGGTTGCGGCCATGCCCGGATCGTCGATCGTGTAGTAGCCGGACGTGGACGGGTCATAGGTGAAGCCGTGGATATTGCCGGAGGAATCCAGGTAGGTTCCGGCGACCTTGCCGTCGTCGTTGATTGCATGACAGATCGTCTCGGTCGCGCCCGGCACCGTCAGTTCGGACTGGGCGGAGACTGTTCCCGCCAGGCAGTGCACGTTTCCCGACGTGTCGAGTTCCTGGATCGCCATTTCGCCATGCTTGTTCACGCCGACGGGAAAGATGTTCGTAGCGCCGGATATCTGAAAGGTGCTCACCGTCGTGCCCTTCAGCGTGAAACCCCACGGCGCGTTGTTCTGGTCGTAGTAATAGCCCGCGATAACGCCGTTGGTGCTGATCGAACTCGGCAGCGCGCCGGAAATGTCAGGCAGGGAGAAATCCGAAAAACTGCCGTTGCTGTACGTGAACCCGACGGCGCTGTCGTCGGACTTGTTGTAGTAACCGACGACCTCTCCGGCGTTGTCGATTCCATAGCAATAGGTCTGGACGCCGTTCGGATCGCTGATCGGCGTATAGGTCTTGTCCTGGATAATCGTACAGGTCGGATTTCCGGCCGAGTCGTAGGCCCAGCCGAGAAGGGTGCCGCGCGCACCGGCATAGAGCGATGTCTGTGTCGCTCCGGGGATGTTGATCGTCTTGAACCTGTAGGTCTGCGCCATGGCGGGGTGGAGGGAAGCTGCCGCCGCCATTGCCATGGCCGTCGAAAGAGCCGCCGCCCGAATGCCACCGCCTTTGCCGCCGCAATTCCCATGCTGTGCCGATGTCGTCATTGTCCTCTCCTCTTGCGGGTCTCGCCAAAAGGATAGAGGCCGTCGCCGGCCGCCGCGTTATGCAAATGGATTACGTCGCAGCGGCGACCGCGCCGGACGCCGGGGACGCCGCCCCCTGGAAATCGGCACGCAATTCCAACCGGTTAGAGCGCGGGGTAGTGTCCTAATTTGAATTTTCCCGCGAGAGAACCAGGGTAGTGTCCTAATTTGAATTTCACCACTTGGTTTTCGAGAGATTCCGGGCAAGCGCGGCGCAGGCGCTTTTGGATGCGTCACGGCAATCAGTCTGAACGGGTAGGTGCGCGTACCCGCCGTTAGCCATCGTAAATCGCTGGATGCATGCCACGGCTGGGTACGCCGGGTTGCCCGGCTTGACCTGAGCCCGTAAAACTCCTCCGGTTTTGGAGTTAGAGTCCGGACCTGGAAAGGGGTACGGACGATGAAGCGGGGACGATTTACGGAAGAGCAGATTGTCGGGATTTTGCAGGAACAGGAAGCCGGGGCGAAGACGG
>DATGGN010000034.1:0-1716 GCA_035308485.1 Rhizomicrobium sp. | reverse complement strand
CACTCGCCTTTCCCCCTAACGCATGCAGGCCGTCGGCGAGGCTCCGGATCGATGTCGGATTCAATTGCGTCTCAATCCGTGAAGCCAGGACGGCAGCCGCTTTCTCAAAAGCCTGCGCACTCACCTTGTCGCGCAGTGCATAAAGGCCTGAGCTCAGCGCGCGCAGTTCGTCCGGGGCATTCTCTTGCTTCATGCGGGAGACCAACACCTCTGCCGGCGCTTCGAAATTTCCGTCGGCGTTCTTGAATCCCGCCACGCTAAAGGCCAGACTGCGCAGTACGTTCGCCCTCTCCTCCCGCCGCATCCGTCCGCTCAACTGCGCGACCAGCGAAGCCGCCGTTCTCCCGCGAGCTTCATCCGCGATCGAGTCCAGCGCCACGGCCAGATAAAGCAGGGATCCGGCGTCATATTCCCGCATCATGCGGTCTACCAGCATCGTCGAGAGCCGTTCCGCCGCCGCCGGATCCAGATCGTCGGCCACCGGCTCCACGGCGGCCGCGAGGGATGCCAGCGTTTGCAGGTCACGCTCCTTCACAATCCGCGAGACGATTTCAGACGATGCTCCCTCAAGCTGATCCTCGCCCGCTCTATCCTTCAGCACGCCCAGGCTGAACGCGTAAACCGAGAGTGTTCCGGCATTGCCCTCCGTCTTCAAACGTTGCAACAGCGCCTTCCCGGCTTCCTGATATATGCCCGCCGGCAGCTTATCGCCAAACGCGACCAACGCCTGCGTGACCAGCAGCAGAACGGACGGGTCGGGCTCCAGCTTGACGTGATCGAGCAGCGTCGCCCCGATCTTCCGTGCCGCCGCATCGTCAGCCTTCGCCGCCGTGACACGAAATGCGGAAATCAAAGCGTCAATCGTTTCCGGGTTCCACTCGCTCGCGATTCTGCCGGCGAGCAAGCCTGCAAGGTTGCCCGCGGCCGCAGCATCAAGCGTCGCGCCCAACGGCGCGAGCGCGGGCGAAAGAAGCAGGATCACAGCCCGCCGCCGCTCCGTCGTCAGGCGGGCAACCAGCGCCTTCGCCAGCTCGCGGCGAGAGTCGGCCGAAATTCTCGGCGCCACGGCCATCAGCGCCTGGGTCGCGGCGCGAACCACACTCACCTCGCTGGCAGTGGTCGCCCGATCGAAAAGCTTCGCCGCTAACGCAGCGGCCGATTCCGGACTCAGCCTGGGCGCCAGATCCTCGATCGCCGCCGAATAAACATCCAAACTTGCCGCCTCGCGTTCGGTCGCGAGCCCATCCGCCATCTGCGACGCGATCCTGGCTGCATCCGCCGCGCTGATCTGCGAGAACAGGCTCCAGCGGTAAATAAGAGCGAAGCATGCTCGCAGCAGCTTCGATGAGTGCGGCGACATCAACGCCGGACGAATCGCGTCTCTGTACAAAGACACGGCTTCCGAATAGTCGACCTGGCTCAGCGCAACCGAAATGCCCTGTTCGCGGGATTCGATCGCACCTAAGTCATGCCCGCTCCCCAGCGCCGCCCTAAGAAACGCAATCCGAACCTCGTGATCTGAATGTGCAAGCGCAACCAGCGCGAGCGCACTCCGCTCGGAGGGTTCTTCTTCTGTCCCCAGGGCGCTCAAGATCCTCTGCGCCTCCGATTTCGCCCGGTACGCCGCGCGCCACCACGAAAATCCAACCAGCATGATTCCGGCAGCGATCAGCAGGATTCCAACGCAGCGCCTTCCCCAACCAGTTGATCTCGCAA
>DATGGN010000033.1:0-2621 GCA_035308485.1 Rhizomicrobium sp. | reverse complement strand
TGACCCCCGAACGCTGGCAGCAAGTCAAAAACGTGCTCGCAGAAGCTCTCGAACGGGCCGCGCACGAAAGAGGCGCGTACCTCGACGAAAGTTGCGCCGATCCTTTGCTTCGCCGTGAAGTGGAATCGCTCCTCGCCGCGCACGATGGGGAAAGACCCACTTTAGTTGGACCGGCCGCGGCCGGCGAGCGCGAGCCTCGCCAAGCCGGTTCCAAGATCGGTCCTTACGAAATCGTCGCGCGCATCGGGGCCGGTGGCATGGGCGTGGTCTACAAAGCCCGCGATCCGAAACTCGGCCGACTCCTTGCCGTCAAGCTTCTTCCCGAAGGCGCGCTTGCGGACGCGTTAGCTCGGGCCCGTTTCTTGCGCGAAGCTCAAAACGCCTCGTCCTTGAATCATCCGAATATCGCGACCATTTATGAGATCGGTGAGGATGCCGGCGAGACGTACATCGCCATGGAATTCGTCGAGGGACGCCCGCTCAGCGCCGTCATCGACCGCGAGGGCCTGGCGCTTGAGACCGCTCTTCGTTACGCGCTGGAGATTTCCGCCGGGCTAGCGCATGCCCACGAGCGCGGCATCGTGCATCGCGATTTAAAGCCTGCGAACGTGGTCGTCACCGCGGACGGCCACGTAAAAATCCTCGACTTCGGTCTGGCCAAGAAACTTTTGCTCGCTGAGCTTAGCGAAGCCACGCTCCCGGCGAACGCGCTCACGAAGGCGGGCGCGATTGTCGGCACGCTGCAATACATGGCTCCGGAAACTCTCCGCGGCGAGTCCGCCGACGCGCGCACTGACATCTGGGCTCTCGGCGCGGTGCTTTCGGAAATGCTAGCAGGCACTCCCCCGTTTCACGGCCGCACGGCCTACGAACTGAGCTCGGCGATTCTGCGCGAAATGCCGGCGCCTCTGCCGCCGCACGTGCCGCTCAGCTTGCAATCCGTCACGCAGCGCTGCCTTGCGAAGGAACGCGAGCAGCGCTACCAGCGAGCCTCCGAAGTGCGCGCCGCTCTCGAAGCTATTCAGACGCACACGGCGGACATCGCTGCTCCTGTTTTTCATCCGCCACAGCGTCCGAAATCTTCGGCGAAGGCGCTGCGGTACGTCTCCATCGCGGGCGGCGTGCTGTTGCTCGCCGCCATTGCAGCCGTTGCGATCTTTTATCCGCGTCGACAGCCGCCGGCGGTCCGCTACGAACAGCTCACGAATTTCTCCGACTCCGTCAGTTCCCCGGCCCTCTCGCCCGACGGTCGCATGCTCGCCTTCCTCCACGGCGAAAGCACCTTCGACGGCCCCGCAGACGTTTGGATCAAGCTGCTGCCCGATGGCGCGCCGGTTCAGCTTACGCACGACGGTTCCACAAAAATGGGCGTCGAGTTCTCGCCTGACGGTTCGCGAATCGCCTACACCCATCTCGCGCAGTGGAATTGGGACACCTGGGCGGTTCCCTCGCTGGGCGGCACGCCTTCGCTCCTTTTGCCCGACGCTTCCGGCCTCACCTGGATCGGCGACCGCCAGGTGATGTTTTCCGAGATCACTACCGGGCTGTACATGAAAATCGTTACCTCGGACGAAAATCGCGGGGGCCAGCGCGACGTCTACTTACCGCCCGACCGCGAAATCGGCATGGCGCATCGTTCTTACCTCTCGCCCGATCGCAAGTGGGTGCTCGTGGTCGAAATGGACAATCGCGGCTGGCTGCCTTGCCGCCTCACGCCCTTCAGTGGCGGCTCACAGGGGCGGGTCGTCGGCCCCGCGCCATCGAGATGCACCAGCGCGGCGTGGTCACCTGACGGCAAGTGGATGTACTTCTCCGCCGACGCCGGCAGCGGCTTCCATCTTTGGCGTGAGAAATTTCCGGACGGCGTCCCGCAGCAGATCACATCCGGCACCAGCCAGGAAGAGGGCATTGCGGTCGCGCCCGACGGCAAGTCGCTCGTCACCGCGGTTGGCACCGAGCAGAGCAGCATCTTCCTGCACGATTCTCAAGGACTGCGCCAGATCACCTCGCAAGGCTACGCCTATTCGCCTTCGATCTCGCCCGACGGAAAGCAGATCTACTACCTGCTGCGCACGAATTCGGCGCGTGCGTTTGTCGCGGGCGAACTGCACTCCGTCGATCTGGCCACGGGCCGCGACGACAATTCTCTGCCGGGCTTCTCCATCTCCCGTTACGACATCTCCCGCGACGGCCAGCGCATCGTCTTCGCGGCGCTCGACCAGAAGACCGGCTCGACTATCTGGCTCGCCTCCCTCTCGCACAGTTTTCCGCCGCGCCAGCTCACGAAGACCGAGTCCTACCGCCCGTACCTCGCTCCCGGCGGTGAGATTTTCTACCTGAACCGCGACGGCAATCGCGATTACGTTTATCGCATGAAGGACGACGGTGCCGCCCAGGAGCGCGTCATTCCCGATCCCGTCATCTATCTGCTCGGTGTATCGCCCGATGGCCGCGAGATCGTCGTGTGGGTCGGCCAGACGGGCAGCAATTCCCCCAATGCCGTCATCGTCTACCCGTCCGATGGCGGCAGGCCTTTCCCGCTCTGCACGCGATGCGGCGCTACGGGCCCGGCCTACACGGGCTCCGCGATCGTGAATTGGTCGCTCGACCAGAAATACTTC
>DATGGN010000032.1:0-1750 GCA_035308485.1 Rhizomicrobium sp. | reverse complement strand
ACGTCCGAATAGCAAAGCTGGCCGAATGCGCTGTTCAAACCCCCGGGAACGTAGCGTTCGATCCACTCGCTGACCGAAATGTGATCCCATTCGTACGCGGTCGGCGAAGCGTGGCGATAGTTGGCGCCCGGTGCTTTCCGTACTGCATCGCGAAACAGCTTCCAGCCGAAATCGTGCCAGTCGCGGTTGAGGTCATGCTGGGTGTAGCGCGCGCCGGCGAACCAGCAGGTGTCGCGCACGTGTCTCGGATCGGCATAGGTGCTTTCGAATTGCAGCCCGAAATCGTGCGCGAGCCGCATCGTCGCTGTGTGCTCGGAGGAGATGAATTCGCCGTGCTGTTCGGCAAGCTCGCCGTCGGCGAAGTAGTTGCGCAGCGTCTGGACGCGGCCGCCCACGCGCGTGTTCCACTCGTACAGTCGCGCCGCGATGCCGCGTTCTCTCCACAAACGGTACGCGCAGGTCAGCCCCGCGACCCCGGCCCCGACGATGACGACGCGCGGCTGGCCGATCGAAAGGCTGCGTGCCGGCAACGCAATGCCGGCCGCGACACCCGCGGCGCCTGCGAGAAAAGTTCGACGCCGGACAAGGCCAGCGCGCTCGCTCCGCATCGCGCTCACTTCGCCAGGCGGAGCGCCGGTGAGCCTTGCCTCGCGAGACGTCTCGCAGGCTTCCCGCAGCATGGCGCTGAGCGGCGAGCGGAAGGATCGGCGCATCGCTCAGCTTATTCGCCGGAATGTGACGGCCGCAATCGCCGGTCCGACGAGCATCCCGCAAATTTCGCACGGCGCGGGTCCATCGGATTAATTTTGCCTCGTTCCATCTCACCGCTCGCTGGTTGCGACGAATTGCGACAATTACGGTCACCGCCGCCAAACTTCCTGTCGGGCGACGCCCTATACCCGCGCCTGCACCAGACAGGCGGGAGCAGCGATTGTTGTCAGTTTCGCCCCATGCGACGGACTCCTCGGTCCTGTGCTGCGGTGGGTGTTGTGCCGACGCCGCAGCAAGTCCACCGGATTGGCGGGACCGCGCCCGAATCTGCCGCGAAAGGGCGCTGGAGGCGCGGCGTAACGCTGCCTCTGCGGCAATTTCGGATATCTGCCGCTCCTGGCTGCAGATCGGGCGTGACTGGGACGCGGCCGCCGCCCAGGCCGAAGCCTTCGCGCGCGTGGCTCCTGCGGTGACACCGGGCCCGGCGCCGCGCTGCTTCTGCGCGGCGCTGTTCGCAATGCGGGAATCCGGTGATCCCGAAGACGAGCAGGAGGGTCGGCACCTCTGCGCGATGCGCTAGAGCATGATTGTTTAGCCCGAATCAGCTTCGCTTTCCGTAAGCTCCAAGAAGAAAAAGCTCACACGGAGGCGCAGAGGCACAGAGGAAAAAGGTGCGACCACGAAGAACACAAAGATTTGCACAAAGGGAAAATCGCGCGCAAAACTCCTTCGTGTGCTTTGTGCCCCTCGTGGTGAATCTACTCTGCGGCTCTGCGGCTCTGCGTGATGACCTGTCTTGTTAATCAGGATCGCGCCAAAAAAAATCGCCCGGACAAGCCGGGCGATTTTTGCGTCACATTTGCCGATGCTCAGCGGCGATTGCCCATGAGCTGCAGCAGCATCACGAACAGGTTGATGAAATCGAGATAGAGCCGGAGCGCGCCGAAGATGGCCTTGCGGCCCGCGACCGTGCCGTCGTCGTTCTCGACATACATTTCCTTGATCGACTGCGTGTCCCAGGCGGTCAGCCCCGTGAACA
>DATGGN010000031.1:0-18690 GCA_035308485.1 Rhizomicrobium sp. | reverse complement strand
ACGCGGCGCTCTCGACGAAGCGGCTGCGCTTCTGCTCGTGTATCTGCTCGAGAAACGCGGCATCGGAGCCCGGATGATCGCCTCCGATGAGGCGTCGACGGCCCGCATTCAGAATCTCGATGTCGACGGCGTGCGTTTCGTCTGCCTGTCGCATCTTGGTGCGAGCGGCGGCGCGCACGCGCATTATTTGATGCGGCGGCTGCGGCGGCGCATTCCCGACGCGCCCGCGATTGCCGGCTTCTGGGGCCTCACCAACGACGACAGCCGCTTTCTCGACGCGTTCGGAACGACCGAGGGCGAAGTCGTGACGACGTTCCAGGACGCATTGGCGCGCATCGTTGCCGCAATCGAAGCGCCGCCAGCCGAACCAGGGGCCGAGGACACCCAAAGCAAGGACGCACAACCCCTGTCCGAGGCCGCCGCGTGATCCTGTACACCTGCGCGCGTTGGTGGCCTCCCCCGCGGAGCGAGGAGACGCGCGGGCGCAGGGCAAAGGCGCGTTGGGCGGTCCGTTTATGCGCCGCGGCCTTCGTTCTCCTCACCTGTACCGCTCTCGCAGCGCACGCAAAAAGCTCTGGAGGAGCCGGTCTTGCCGGCGGCAGCGGCGAAGCGATCCTCATTGCCGAAATCGCGCTCCTCCTGTTCGTCGGCCGGGGACTCGGCGAGTTGATGCAGAGGATGGGACAGCCGGCGGTAATCGGGCAGTTGCTGGCCGGCTTCATCCTCGGTCCATCGCTATTTGGCTGGCTCCTGCCCGCCGCGCATCATTTTGTTTTTCCCGATACGCCGGCACAGAAAAGCCTCCTTGTCGGGATTTCCAATGTCGGCGTGATGCTTCTCCTGCTCCTCACGGGCATGGAAACCGACCTGAAGCTCGCGCGCAAAGTGGGAGCGCCGGCGGTGACGGTCGCAGCGGCGGGAGTTGCCGTGCCATTCATCTGCGGCTTTGTACTCGGATGGTTGCTGCCGGTGTCTCTCCTGCCCGACCCCAACCACCGCCTGGTCGCAGCGTTGTTCCTTGGAACGGCGCTCTCGATTTCCTCGATCAAAATCGTCGCGATGATCGTGCGCGAGATGAACTTCATGCGCCGCAACCTGGGCCAGATCATCGTCGCATCCGCGATCATGGAGGACACCGCCGGGTGGGTGATCATCTCGATCACCCTCGCCGTCGCCGGAATACGGGGCCAGGGCGGTGCCGCCCTGGCGGTTCCGTTGATCGGCACCGCGGTTTTCCTCGCCGTGAGCTATACCATCGGAAGGCGCTGGGTGTTCCGGCTGATCCGCTTCGTCAACGACAATTTCGCCAGCGAGTATGCGGTCGTGACGGCGATCCTGATCGTGATGTGCATTCTCGCGCTTATTACCGACGTGATCGGCGTCAACACCGTCCTCGGCGCCTTCGTTGCCGGCGTACTGGTCGGCGGCTCGCCCATCCTCACGCAGCATATTCAGGATCAGCTGCGCGGACTGATCACCGCCTTCATGATGCCGATCTTCTTCGGCCTTTCCGGCCTTTCGGCCGATCTCACCATTCTCGCCAGTCCGCAGATCGCGTTGCTGACGCTTGGACTGGTTGCGGTCGCGAGCGTCGGCAAGTTTGGCGGCGCCTTTGCGGGCGGCATCGCAAGCGGCCTTACCACGCGCGAGTCGCTTGCGCTCGGCTGCGCCATGAACGCGCGCGGCAGCACGGAAGTGATCGTTGCGAGCATCGGCCTCGGCATGGGGGTGCTGACGCACAACCTGTACACGATGATCGTGACCATGGCGGTCATCACGACCATGTCCATGCCGCCGCTCCTCCGCTGGTCGCTGGCGCGGGTGCCGATGCGAAGCGAGGAAAAGGCGCGGCTTGAAAAAGAAGAGCTGGATGCCAAAGGATTCGTCAGCCGTTTCGAGCGTCTCCTCATAGCGGCCGATGAAAGCGCGAACGGAAAGCTTGCCACGCGCATCGCGGGATTCATCGCCGGCCAGAAGGGCCTGCCCATGACCGTGCTCCACGTTCCGGAAAAACGGACCGCGGCGAGCGAACCGCAGAGCGAAAAACAAAAGGCGGAGCTCGAGGTCGTCGCAACAGAGGGGGCGAAGCAGGGACACCGCGCCGTAAGCGTACAACCGGGCGAGAGCCCGCCCGATCGCGTCGAGGTTTCCGCCAGGGTCGAGACGGCGCGGGTCCACGAAGCGGTCGAAAAGGAGGGGCGAAAAGGATACGATCTTCTCTTCGTCGGCGTTGAGAAAATGCGCAACACCGACGGAACTTTCACGCGCAACGTAGACAGGGCCGCGTCGGGGTTCGAGGGCGCGACGGCCCTCGCGATCGCCGGGGAAAGCGGCGATCCGGGAGACACTCTGCGAATCATCGTGCCGGTGAATGGCACGGAGCCATCCCGCCGCGGCGCCGAACTTGCGTTTGCGCTCGCCCCCGCGGGAGCGGTGAAATTCACGGCGCTCCACGTCGCCGAGCGTCCGGGAACGGGCTCACGTCGCGGCGGTCGCCGCGCCGAACAGGCGCTGATGAAGGACGTGTCCGGGCTCGCAGGTCGCTATGGCCACAGGGAGATTGCTACCACGGTGCGCACGAACGATGCGCCGGACGTGGCAATCCTTGCCGAGGCCGAGCGCACCAACGCCGATCTGATCGTCATCGGTGCCGCGAAGCGTACAGGGGACGCGCTTTATCTCGGCCAGACCGTGGCCAACGTGCTCGCGCAGTGGAAAGGCGCAATCGTCCTGCTCGCGACTTGAGGCAAAAATGCCTGTCAGTTTCCGCGGGTCCCATGACGTCTCAGGGAAAAAAGAAAGCCGGCTTCAACGAAGCCGGCTTTCCAGGATCACTGCGGCCTGGGCTTACTGGGGTGGGTTGACCACGACGTAGCTGTTGCCCGAGGGCTGGTACCAGGTGCCGCCGCAGTTATAGTACGGATTGCCGTAGTAATAGGACGACGCGCAACCGGTCGGCAGACTGTACACGGTTGAACCGATTGCTGCAGCCGTAAGGCCTGCTGCCGCTCCCCAGGCTGCCGCCCGCCCCACGCCGTAACCCCAACCACCGCCGTAGCCATAACCGTAACGGCCGCCATAGCCGTATCCGTAACGGCCACCGTTCCAGTTGCCGTTGCCGTTCCAGTTGCCGTTGCGGTTATAGTTGACGTTGCGGTTTATGTTGGTGTTCCGATTGTAATTGCCATTGAAGTTGCCGTTCCTGTTGCCACTCCAGTTGGCGTTCCTCCCGTAACTTCCGCCGGCCATGCGGTTTCCGCCGTAACCGCGATTTCCGGCGTAGCCGCCACCACGGTTGAAGCCGCCGCCACGGCTCATTCCGGCTCCGCGGCTCATTCCGCCTCCACGGCTCATTCCGCCTCCGCCCCGGAATCCGCCGCCGCCACCGCGGCGCGCATCCGCTGTACCTGCGACGAGTGCGAGGCACAGACCGACGGCAATGGATTTGAAGAGTTTGCGTTTGGGATCGATTGTGCATTCTGTCATGTCGGGCTCCTTGCTGGTTGCAGCCTCTCGCTGTCTTGCCTCCTGAACATGATCCCCATGGCATCCGCGAGCGGTCAGAAGGCGAAAATGTCGCCGCGAAAGTACAGACCCGGCGCGGCGCCTCGCCGCATCGAAAGCTCCTCTCCCGCTCGCCGCCCTTCCGCTGCAAATGGTGAAGGGTGCAGTCGGGGTTATCCATTGGCCTTTCGTCTATTCGCCTGTAGCATTTGTTATAATAGCTGGCGGACTGCATTTGTCGGAGACGTCGTTATGTACATTTATTTGTACGCTGTTGCCGCACCTGATCGCGGTCCATGTGGGCGGTCCGGCCGGCTGCTGTGAAGTGGCGGGGCGCGCGTCGGTCTCGTCCCCCGGGAATGTCCGTGTGCTTACGCCTTGTCGGTGGAATCGACCATCGACAGCCCTAGCCGCAGCGGCCAGGGCCGATGCGCTGGCCTTCCGCATGCAGCATTTGTCGGACCAGCGCATGCGCAAGGTCCTCGAGACCTGTGCGGACGCTTTCGGCTGGAAGGCTCGGGAGACGTTACGATATCGGACGCCCGTCTCATTTGCTTTCCAAATGATCCATAGGCACACGCCTTCGAATGGGCGATCTCTGGCGTGCCGGGCGCCGCTGCTGTTATGATAGCCCCTGGTACTCTCGAGGGGGATTTCCATGATACGTGAACGCATCGCCGCTTTGTCGGCCTTTGCCGCGCGCCGCGGCAGCCTCGCTCTGTGCGCCGCCGCCCTGTGTGTGACAACGGCTTTGCCGGCCTGCGCCGGGATCGTGAAGTTCGACGTGAAAGACGCCTTCTCCACCGACCCGACGGCGATCAACGACGGTGGCGCAATCGCCGGCTCGTACGAAGATACGAGTTTCGCGACCCATGGTTTCGTGCGTTCGGCCGACGGCGGCATCAAGAGCTTCGACGCAGCCGGTGCGATCGCGACCCTGCCCAACGCCATCAGCGGCAAGGGCGTTATTGCCGGCGACTATGCGGATGAAAGCTTCACCTTTCACGGGTTCGTCCGCAGCGCCCATGGCGTCATCACGTCATTCGACCCCTCCGGATCGATCCTCACCGCCGCCACCGGCGTCAACAACAAGGGCATCGTCGTGGGATATTACATGGACGGCAGCGGCGTGACCCATGGTTTCCAGCGCACGAGCGACGGTACAATCACCGCCTTCGATCCCAGGGACTCGACCTTCACGGTGGCCAATGCCATTGACGCCGGGGGCACGATCGCGGGCTATTTCATCAGCAGCAAGGACGGCGCCTATCACGGTTTCCTGCTCTCGCCGACCGGCAAATTCCGGACATTCGGCGTGTCGGGCGCCATCGTCACCGAGTCCAACACGATCGACAAAACGCGCGCCACGGCGGGCGTGTACGCCGACAGCGACGGCATCTATCACGGCTTTGTACGAAGCACGGCGGGCGCGATCACGACCTTCGATCCGTCGGGCGCCGTCAGTTCCTTCGCCAGCGGCATGAATGACGGCGGCACGATCGCCGGCTACTTTACCGATGGCAGTCATGTGGAGCACGGCTTTGTGCGCGCGACCGACGGTACCATCACGCCGTTCGATCCGAAGGGCTCGACCGACACGGAAGCATACGGGATCAACAACACCGGCGTCGTCACGGGGCACTGGGTCGACAGCAACAACACGGATCACGGCTACATTTTCACCCCGTAGCAAGGCGGAATCGGGAGCGGGTTTGGACCGAGTATTCCGTTTGGGTCGGCTCTGACCTACGCTTTTCGTGCAGAGCCAAACGGGCCGGGTTTCATGATCACCAATTTCAGCGATCACGCCGCGAACGAGCGAACGTTTCTCGCCTGGGTCCGCACGTCGATTGCGGTGATCGCCTTCGGCTTCATCGTCGAGCGCTTCGACCTGTTTCTCGCCTTCGCCTCGCTGGCGGGAAAGCCGGCGCTGCCGGTCCCCAGGAGCGGCTTTGGGCATGTCGCCGGGCTTGTCCTCATCATCATCGGAATGGGGATGATCGCGATCGCCGCCGTACGTTTCGTGCGCACCGCCAAAGAGATCGACGATGCGCGCACGCATCCTGGAACCGGGTCGCGGATCGATCTCGCGTTGGCGGCCCTGCTCTTCTGCCTCGCCGGCGGACTGCTCTTCTATCTCGCCCACACGCTCGCAGCCAAGGCGTGACGCTGTCAGAGCAGGCGTTTGCCCGCCAAAAGGTTGTCAATCCCGCGCAGGCGGGAACCCGGCTCCTGCAACTGTTTGGAATGGCGCACCAGCGATCGAGCGCACCTTTCGATGCTGGCGGGCGCCGGGTCCCCGCGTTCGCGGGGATGACGGCAAATATTTCAAACGAATAGCCGCTATCGCGCGGTGATGGCGTTCCTCAGCGCGAGCGGGGTTGCGATCGTCGCAAGCGGCTCGAGGCTCGCGCCTGTACCACGAATCAGCACGGTCCCGAAGTTGAAGATGCGGCCCCAGATGCTCTGCGTGACATCCACGCTCTCCACCTTGTCCATGTTCATCTCGACGGTACGCCGCGAAACGAGACCGGTCTTGTAGATCACGCGCCGGTCCGTGACCGCGATTTCCGTCGACTGTTGCCTGATCCAGGAAGAGAGGAGAAGCAGCGCGCCGACGCCGAGCGCGATGTACACGACAACGGAGTAGATCCGGTAGCCGGGTGCAGCGTGCGCCAGGGTGAGCACGCCGATCAGGCCCGCAATTCCGAAGGCGAAGAGCACGATGCCCGGCAGGTAGATGATCCAGTGCAGCGTGCCGTCGTAGCGCACCGTCTCGTTCGGCTGCAGCACCTTGGAAACATAGCTCGCCATGTCGCTTCCCCTTCGAATCACCGGCGGGACAGATTGCCTAGTTGCGGTCCCCGCCTGCAAGCCTGTGTTCCCCGAGCCTGAGCGACCAAGGCGCAATGCGCCCCAGCCTGAGCATACCACGGCTCCACGGATCGCTGGCGAGCCGCCGCCGAATCTCGTCCTCGTGCTCCGCCGAAATGATGAGAAGCGTGTCTTCCGTCCCGTCCAGGGGCCCGCCGACCACCACAAATCCCTCGGCTGCGAGTGCGTTCATGAAGATCACGTGGGCAGGCCAATCGGCCTGCTTTTCCAGCGGCCGGCTTTCGTCCCATGCGGGACCGTGCGAGCGGATGACGGCGAACAGGCGTCTCAAAACTGTGACTCCGGCGCGCTTGAGAGACACCGGCAGTCGTAGCACAGTCCCGGCCGGGGCGGGGAATTCGAAGAGCGGCGCCTCGAACGCCGCCAGGGGAACCGTTCCATGCCATTCTCGCCACTGCGCCTGATCGCCTGCGCCGCCACTCTGGCGCTCCTGTCGGTATCCGTGATCGCCGAGGGTGCGCAGCCGCCGTCGCAGGTCGACCCGGCTCTCTTCAAGGCGCTGCACTGGCGCGGCATCGGTCCCTATCGCGGCGGGCGCGCGCTCGCGGTGACGGGCGTCCCCGGCGATCCGTACACTTTCTACTGCGGCTACGTGGCAGGAGGCGTCTGGAAATCGACTGACGCGGGCCAGACGTGGCTCCCCGTCAGCGACAAGGCACCGTTCTGGTCGGTCGGCGCCATCGCCGTCGCACCCTCGAACCACAATGTCGTCTATGTGGGCGGGGGCGAAGCGGCGCCGCGCGGCAACATCACCTATGGCAACGGCGTCTGGAAATCGACCGATGCCGGCAAGAGCTGGACGCATGTCGGGCTCGACGACAGCCGCCAGATCGGCGCGCTGGTCGTCGATCCTTCCAATCCGAACATCGTATTGGTCGCCGCGTTCGGGCATGCCTTTGGGCCCAATGCCATGCGCGGCATCTATCGCACGACCGACGGCGGCAGGAACTGGACGCGCGTGCTCGGCAAGGACGACAGGACCGGCGGCATCGATGTCGAATTCGATCCGCACAATGCCGGCATCGTCTATGCCGCGCTGTGGCAGGCGGTGCGCCAGCCGTGGAATTTCTCGAGCGGCGGACCCGGGAGCGGTCTCTGGCGCTCGACCGACGGCGGCGTGACCTGGAAGCAGCTGACGGGCAACGGCCTGCCCGCCGGCATCCTTGGACGCATCAAGGTTTCAGTCTCCGGCGCCGATTCGAAGCGCATCTACGCCATGATCGAGGCGAAGGATGGCGGCCTCTACCGCTCCGACGACGGCGGCGGTCATTGGAAGCGCGTCAACAATGACGGCCGGCTGCGGCAGCGGGCATGGTATTTTTCGCAAGTGTACGCCGACCCGAAACGCGTGGACACGGTGTACGCATTGAACACGGGCCTGTTCCGCTCGACCGACGGCGGCAAGACCTTCAAGCTGCTGCCGGCGCGGCACGGCGACCATCACGGGCTCTGGATCGATCCGACGAATCCGGACCGCATGATCAATGCGAGCGACGGCGGCGCCTCCGTCAGCGTCGACGGCGGCAAAACCTGGTCGACGCAGGACAACCAGGCGACCGCGCAATTCTATCACGTCTCGACCGACAACGATTTTCCGTATCACGTCTATGGCGCGCAGCAGGACAATTCGAACATCCAGATTCTGAGTGCCGACGACGAAGGCGCGATCACCGGCAAGGACTGGAACGACGCGGGCGGCGGCGAAAGCGGCTTCGTGCTCGCCGACCCGCGCGACTCGAACATCGTCTATTCCGACAACGAAAATTCGATCTGGCGCTGGAACAGGAAGACGCGGCAATCGCAGACGATCTCGCCCTGGCCGTACGACGCCTCGGGCCACCCGGCGTCGGACCTCCTCCATCGCTTCAACTGGACGATGCCGATCGCCATGTCGCCGCACAATCCCGACACGCTGTACGCCGGCATGGAGCGGCTCTACCGTTCCACCAACGACGGCAACAGCTGGACGGCAATCAGCGGCGATCTCACCCGCAACGACAAATCGAAGCAGATCGCCTCGGGCGGGCCGATCACCAAGGACATCACCAGCGTCGAATATTACGACACCATCTTCGCGATCGCCGAATCGCCGGTGAAGCGCGGGCTCCTCTGGGTGGGAAGCGACGACGGCCTCGTTCACACCTCGCCCGATGACGGCGGGCACTGGTCGGATGTGACGCCGCACGACATGCCGCAATGGAGCACGATCAGCATGATCGAGCCCTCGCATTTCGATCCGGAAACGGCGTACGTCGCGGTCGATCGCCACAAGCTCGACGACATCAGGCCATACATTTTCAAGACCGCCGACGGCGGCAAGAGCTGGACGCGGCTCGATGCGACCCTGCCCGTGGGCGCGGTCGTCCACGCGGTGCGGGAGGATACGGAAAAGCGCGGGCTTCTCTTCGCCGGCACGGAGGCGGGCGTCTTCGTCTCCTTCGACGACGGACAGAACTGGCAGAGTCTGCAGCTCAACCTGCCGCCCTCGCCCATCCACGACCTCGTCGTGAAGAACGACGACCTTGTCGTCGCCACGCATGGCCGCTCGTTCTGGATCCTGACCAACATCACGCCGTTGCGGCAGATCGGCGCCGCCTCCGCGAAGGCGGAAACGATCCTGTACACGCCGCAGAAGGCCGTGCGCCTCTACTATCCGGACCAGGTCGACACGCGGCCGCCGGTGGGCGAGAATCCGCCGGCCGGCGCCATCATCGACTACTACCTGGCGAGCAAGCCCGCGGGCGAGATCACGATCGACATTCTCGATTCCAAAGGCCAGCGCGTGCGCCATATTTCGAGCAAGGCGCCCAAGGGCGAGGAACAGCCGCCCGAATGGCCCGACCAGATCCTGCCGACCAAGACCATCCCGGCGTCGCAGGGGATGAACCGCTTCGTCTGGAATCTCCGTTACGACGATCCGGCCGAGATTCCGGGCGCGTTCTACACCGGCGACGCGCCGCGCGGGCCGATCGCGAATCCGGGTACGTACACGGTGAAACTGACCGTGAACGGGAAGAGCCAGACGGTACCGCTGACCCTCATCCTCGATCCGCGCGAGAAGAGCGCGCCGGGGCTGGCGCCGAAATTCGCGCTCGCCATGGAAGTGTACCACGACCAGGACGCGCTCCATCGCGCGGTGAACGAGATTCGCGACGCGAAGGCGCTGGTCGCGGGCGCGCAGAAGAGCCACGCGAACGACAAGGCGCTGCTCGCAAAAGGCGATGCCATTGCGGAACAGGCGAGCGGGATCGAGGAGCAACTGATGCAGGTGAACATGAAAGGTTCGGAAGCGAACCTGAACTTCCCCGGCAAGCTGAACGAGCAGATCTACACCTTTGCGGGCCTCCTCGAAGACGCCGACACGGCGCCGACGCCGGAAGAGACGTCGACCTATGGGGACTTCCATTCGCAGCTGCAATCGCTGCTCGCGCAGTGGAACAAGCTCAAATCCGGCGACATCGCAGCGTTCCGCGCCCAAGTACAGAAGGGCGGAAAGTAGGAGAGAAGAGGTTTTCCAAACAAACAAGATCTGTCATTCCCGCGAAAGCGGGAACCCAGCTCCTGCAACTGTCTGGAATGGCGCACCAGCGATCGTGCGCACTTTCGATGCTGGCGGGCGCTGGGTCCCCGCTTTCGCGGGGATGACAATCCTTTTTTTGAAAACATCTCCAGATCGGCGGCGAAGGTGGCGAGCGTGTCGTCGCGGGCGCCCACGATGATGATGATGATGCGGTCGCCGGAGCGGGCTTCCGCCGATTACCGGCCCATCCGCATTCCGCCGCCGGCGTTGAGCATGCCCTGTTGCAGCGCGCGGACCTGGTCCTGCACTCGCCACAGCCGCACCTGCTCCGCCAGTTCGGCGGCCTTCGGTATCTGTACGGCTGACCCATAGGCGTACACGGCGGAGATTTTGACCGGCTGCGACGGCTTTGGTTTGTCGTCCTGCATCTCCTCGCGCAGGGGAAGTCCGGTCGAATCCGCAATCCACACCGTCGCCGAACCGGTGTTGTCGTCCGTGCCGACGTCGTAGGTGTAGACGGTCGCCGCCTGGCCGGCTTCCTGAACGCTGTCGCCCTTTGCGCAATCGCTGAGGCCCATGTTCTTCGCGACCGTCTCAGGCGGATTCGACGTGGCGCTGCGTCGCGAAGAGCTGCAACGAACCCCACATCGTACCGTGGCCGATATAGAGCGTGTTGTCGGTGTAGATTTTCTCGCGTGTCTTCTCCGTTCCGTCCGCAAACGTCTCCGTCTGCACGCGCGAAAAACGCTGTTGCTGCCACTGCCGGAATTTCGCTTCCGCGATCGCGTGGCACGGGTCGGCGCTCGGTCGGTGGCCGGTGACGATCACCTGCTCGACAGGCGGAGCGGGCGCGGGCGTTGCCGTCAGCATGGCCAACGATGTTGCCAGTGCGATCATGTGCGGTTCTCCAGGCAAAATCCGGGGAAAACATCCTGCCGCCGTACGCAAGCGTCAAGCGCTTCGGTTTTCCTACCCTCCGGCACGCGGAAAAAGCGCTCGAACCGCTAGGGCGCCAAGTGATCAAATGCACGCGGAGCCGCGGAGGGGGCGGTTGAATGTCAACGCCAGATGCCCCCTCCGGTGCGGAGTTTATCCTCGCGCCGGCCTTCGGCCGGACGCGGGGGCACCACCCCGCATCAGGTGCGGGGCCTCCCCCCCCCGCAATACACCCGCTGCACCAGCGCTTCCGCAGCGAGTGCGCGGGGGAGGCAATGTACAAAGGGGAGTTACCGGCCCATCCGCATTCCGCCGCCGGCGTTGAGCATGCGCGCTGCGGATTCCGCGTGCAGGTACAGAAGGGCGGAAAGCAGGAGAGAAGAGGTTTTCCAAACAAACAAGATCTATCATTCCCGCGAAAGCGGGAACCCAGCTCCTGCAGCTGTCTGGAATGGCGCACCAGCGATCGTGCGCACCTTTCGATGCTGGCGGGCGCTGGGTCCCCGCTTTCGCGGGGATGACAGTCCTTTTTTTGAAAACACCTCCACGTCTCCGCGTCTTCGCGTGCGACCTTCCCCTTCCACCGCTGCTGCGGCGCGGGCCGCCCCTTCCCCTCTCCTCCGGCGCAAAACCGGGGTCGACGCGGACGGAAAGCATTTCAGCCACGCTTGTCTTCGATCGCCTTCAGCAGATCGGCGGCGAAGGTGGCGAGCGTGTCGTCGCGCGCGCCCATGATGATGATGCGGTCGCCGGAGCGGGCTTCGGCGAGCAGCACGCGCCCGCACTCCGCGCGGTCGGGAATGGCGCGGGCCGAAAATCCGCGCGCCGCAACGCCGCCGGTGATGTCGGCACTCGTCACGCTGCGCTCCGTGGTGCCTCCGAAGTACACGGGATCGGGCATGACCAGCATGTCGCCCGAACGCATACCGCGCGCGAAGGCCTCGATCAGCGGATCCTTCATCAGCCGCAACGGCCCGAAGCCGTGCGGCTGGAAAAGAAGCAGCAGGCGGCCGGGAAATTCATGCGCCGTCGCGAGCGTCGCGGCAATCTTGTCGGGGTTGTGCGCGAAATCGTCGATGACCGTGACGCCCCGCGCGCTGCCCACCTTTTCGAACCGCCGCCTGAGGCCCGCGAAACTCTCGAGCGCGGCGCAGGCCTCCCCGAGCGGTACACCGGAGGCGCGCGCGGCGGCAATCGCGGCCAGCGCGTTCTGTACGTTGTGGCGGCCCGGAACGGAAAGGTTGACGCGCGCCTGCGCGCCGCTTTCGCAAACTTCGAACCCGACACCCTCCGGCAGCGGCGCGATGTCGGCCGCGAACAGCGGCGCGGTCTCGTCCCGCAGCGAGAACGACCGCAGTTTTCCGGGCGGCGATTCGCGCGCCAGCGCCGCGGTTTCCCGATTGTCCAGATTCAGCACCGCGACCTGCGAACGCTCCACGAAATCGCGGAACAGCGCGCGCAGCTCGTCGAGCGATTTGTGGTCGAGCGCGATGTTGGTGACCACCGCGACGCGCGGGACGTAGTGCGCGATCGAGCCGTCGCTCTCGTCGACCTCGCTGACGAAGGCGTCTCCCGCGCCCACGACGGCGCTCGCAAACGGAATGTCCGGCGTCACGAAATTCTTCATGATGGCGCCGTTCATCACGGTGGGGGCGCGCCCCGCGCGCGCGAGAATCCAGCCGAGCATGCCGGTGGTGGTGGATTTGCCGCTTGTTCCTGCCACGCCGATCGGCCAGGGCGACGCATTGAACAGCTCCGCCAGCAGCGCCGCACGGGTGACGATCGGCGCGCCCAGCGCCCGCGCGGCGACAACATCGGGCACCGTCTCCTCCACCGCGGCGGAAATGACGACGGCCTGATCGCACCGCACGATGCCGCTGCCGTCCTGCGGATAAAGCGCGATGCCGTGCGCGCGGAGGAATGCGAATTTCTGCGCGGTGCGGCCCTGGTCGAGCGCGCGGTCCGAGCCCGCAACGCGCGCGCCCTTTGCCTTCAGGATCAGCGCGAGCGGCAGCATGCCGCTGCCGCCGATGCCGCAGAGGAAATAATCTTTGTCCTGCCCCATGCGGCGAAGCTATAAGGCGCGCGGGCGAAACCGCAAACGGCGGCGTTGAAGACCATGCGCACAATCCGGATCGGTGTGGCGGCGCCGGGATCGCGCATCGATGCGACGATTGCCGAACGCGTGACGCGCCTGGCGGACATGCAATTCGGCGCGCGCGCGACGCTCCGCTTTCATCCGCAATGCTTTCTCGCCTCGGGTCATTTCGCGGGAACGGACGAGGAGCGCGCGGACGCGTTTGTCGAACTGGCGAACGACCCCGATCTCGACGCGGTGTGGATTGCGCGCGGCGGCTATGGCGCCTGCCGGATCGTGCCGCGCGTTCTTTCGCGCCTGGGCCCCGATGCGGCCGGCAAGACCTATCTCGGCTACAGCGATGCGGGTTCGCTGCTCTCCGCGGTGTACGGGCAGGGTGGACACGTGGCGCACGGCCCGATGCCGGCCGACATCCTGCGCGAAGGCGGAGACAGGACGGTTGTACGTGCGCTCTCGTTCCTTCTCGACGGTACACCCGAAACGCTCGAGCCTTCCATCGACCCCGAGACGCCGGTGGTCGCGTTCAACCTCACCATTCTCTGCCACCTGCTCGGCACGCCGTACGAGCCGGATTTCTCCGGCCACGTGATCATGCTCGAGGAGGTTTCCGAGCATCTCTACCGCATCGACCGCGCGCTCTGTCAGCTGACGCGCAACGAGAAGATGCGGCGCGCGGCCGGCTTCCGCCTCGGGCGCGTGAGCCTTGTGCCGCCCAACGAGCCGGAATTCGGCCGGACGCCGGAAGAGATCATCCGCCACTGGTGCGCCGATTCCGGCATTCCCTGGCTCGGCGCCGCCGACATCGGCCACGACGCCGACAACAAAATCGTGCCGTTCGGATTGCTGCGACCATGGCGGCGCTGGTTCCGGCGACACGAGCCTGACGACGCGTGAGTTTCGATGCGTACCGACCCGGCGGGCTGACTGAGCGGCTGTCTGCCGGCGCATGACACCATGAGTCTGCACAGACGAATTGAGGCCGGTGGCCGCCTTGGCTATACAGCTCCCGGAGAATAGGCAGGGCGATCAATCGTGGACCGGCTGTTGCTCACCGTCCGCGAAATCCGCGCGTTGCTCGCCGCAACGTCCGCCAGGACAAAGGCGCACAACCCAAAACGGCCCTATCCCATTGGTTCCGACGAATGGCGCCGCGCCGTACCTTCGCTGTCGTCGTGGAGCGAGGCTGCCGGTCCCGACGAAAAAATCCTGATCGAGCGGGGGCGGCCCCTTCGCTTCGACCCTGGCCGCTTGCCGCCCCAAGAGGAAATTCCGGGCGTGAACTTCCTCCGCTCGCGTTCGGATGTGGCGGAGGACATCGTCATGGAGGTGTATCGCGACGTAACCGTCGCGTTCTCGCCCATGGGATTCGCCGTCTGGCGGGGAAATGCCCTCTTTCCATGCTCGTCCGCGATACCGGACTTCGACGCCCGCCGCGTTCCAACGGACGAACGAAGGAGAGTGCCGTCCGGATTCTACGCGGGCGACCAGTTTCGTACAAAGAGCATCTGCCACTACACCTTCGACTATGTCGCGCGCGCCTTCTTTGCCTCGTCATTGTTCGGCCTCGCCGCGGACGAACTCCTGTTCCCGCCGGCCGTGAACGACTACCAGCGCACCATCAAGGAAGCGACCTTCCCATCGGCCGCCGAAGTACAGTTCGACACGCTGTATGAATTCGATACGTTCTACCTGTCCGCCGATTCCTCGGCAGGATTGAATCATCCGGCCCATCACTGCGACCGCAGGGTCATGGGTTTCCTGCGCGAGCGCGTTCTGAAGCGCCTGCCGAAAACCGGACAGGCGAAACGCGCGGGAAAGCTGTACCTCTCGCGGCAGGACGCGCGGAACAGGCGGCCGCTGTTGAACGAGGAAGAGGTTGAAACGGCTCTCCGGAAACTCGGCTATACGATCCTGCAGATGAGCACGCTTCCGCCCGCGACGCAGATTTCGCTCGTCAACGAGGCGCGATTTGTCGTTGCGCCGCACGGGGCTGCCCTGACCTCCATCGCCTTCGCAGAAGCGCCCGCGACGCTGATCGAAATCATGAATCCCAACAGGGGTACGCTGGCCTATTTCAAACTGGCCCAGAGCTGCGATCTTTTCTATCGGATGCTGGTCGCCGAATGCCCTTCCGATCCGAGAGCAATGTCGATCCCCCTGGAAAAACTTACCGCGGCGATCCTGGACGCCGAGGCCGGCCACTGAAGCAGTGGCATTGGCGCATCGATCCGTCAGCTCGTGGGGCCGCCGCGCCCGCGCGGCGCGTACTTTTCCGGATCGAGGCCATATTCCGGCACCAGTTGATTTATCTTCTCCGGCCGATCGGTTTCGATGTTGAATTTCAGGAAGCGCGACGGCCGGCCCGAGAAGTAACGCTCCGCATTCCTGTGATGCGTCTCCCAATCCTGCCGCCAGAGGAAAGCCAGTTCCTCATCGCTCTTCGCCTTCAGGTGATGTTTCCATTTTTTCGCATAGCGCCCCTCCCCCGCCGCGAGCCGGCTTCTTATCCACCCGTCGACATCGCGCGTGTTGAGGATAAAGACCGAATTCGGGTACGAAACGTCCAGCTGGGCATAGAGCTTGTAGGCCTCGAGAGCAGCCTCCCGGGAGACCCGCTCCATGTCGGAAAACACGGAATAGGATTCATAACCCGTAAGCAGAGGGAGCGAGGCGCCGAGGTTTCGGAAGATCGTGTCGGCGAGGTTTCCATCGTCCCAGTGGATTGCGCGATGGCCGTTGGCTTTGAAATACCAGTGGATGGTTCTTGTACCGCACCTGTTGAAGCCGATGACGAATACGCGCGGCAGCGAATCGATCGCGTTTCCTTTCTTCCCTTTCTTCATGCGTTGACTTCGCGCCCTCGGCGCGAGCCTTCCCGGGTTACGCCGTTCCCCCATACCGGGCCGACCGCAGAGCAAGCCGTCCCTGCGCGACAGGCCTGCGCATCCGGCGATAGGAGCGGACCCGTGCGAAAACCAGCCTCCAAGGGGAACCTGAGGTAATGGTGTGACGATGCCCGCTCAAGCGACAACCATGTGGAGACCCTATTTCCGGCTCTTGCGCGACAGCCTCTCGTCTTGGAGTTTCTTGTTTGCCTCGATCAGGCGAACGGCGGCTTCGGCTTGTCTTGCGCGCAATTCAGCAATCTCCACGGCTTCGAGCAGCTCCGCCTTGCCGAGCTCTGTTCGTGGAGTTTTTTGCCCTTCTTTACCTAGAGATATAGCCATCGACTCGCCCTCCCTTCTGACCCAAAGAAACACGCGCCCCACGGCGCACTCGCTAATATCTTTTTCAATGGGAGATAGTCAATGGGAAAAGTACAGTTTGAGAAGGGAAAAGTAGCCTGAAGAACTGGGATAGTTCCGTCCGTGGCGTTTCCGCGGGCCCCGGTGAACTGATCACTTCACTTTCATTCCCGCCTCGTCTTACGTGACGGGTTTGCGACCCACGACGACGCAGGAAATTGCAAGCTTGCGCGATAATGCCTTCTCGAGCGTCGCTCCCGTCATTGGGAACGCATGAGAATCGCGGACCTCGAGTCCTGCCGCTCTGACCAAGTCGCAGGCGTGTTCCGGATCGTCAACCAGATAAATGTGGTCGGGTGCCGGGCTATTCGCTGGCACGTTGACCCAGATCGTACCACCCGGCCGCAGCCAAGCTGCAGCCGCGCGGAGCGCTTTCACGGGGTCTTCCAGATGCTCCAGTATCTCGCTCATAACAATCGCATCAAAACGGGGCGTTGCTTCTCCAGCCTCAAATACGTTCTGCAGCACGAGCGTGACCGGTCTATTCATCCCGAAGAGCCGCAGTGCTCTCGAAGTCTGTTCAACGCTGGTCGGACTGACATCCCAACCCGTTATTGTCGACGCACCCCTTTGGCGCGCAGCAAAATAGAGAAAGAGTCCGTGCCCGGGCCCTATCTCCAGCAGGTCAAAACCGCGCTTCAATTTCGGTAGATAATCACGCGCATAAGACGTGATCGCCCGAGCGTGATTGTTCCAGAGAATATTGGAAATCAGAAGGCCGTTCATATACCGCGTCATGTAGGGGGCATTCGCATAACATTCACGATTTGCATCGGCGAATGACGCCAGACGGTACTTGCCGTGCCGGCGAAAATAGATTTCTTCCGGCAGGACTATTGCCTCGCATAGGAACCGGTAATCGCTGCACAGTTGGTCCAGTCCTCCGTTTACGAGAGCAGCCAACTTTAAAGCAAACGCGGCAATTTCCTCGGATGTCTCCATTTCGACTGCCAAGCGCCCAGCAAGGCTCTTTTCTATGTAATCCGTGTGATCCGACCAATTTGTCCGGACAGCGGACACCAGCGCCAAAAGTGCGGGATAATCTGTCAGGTCGATCACTTCCGCCACGTCCTTATCAAGCGTTTTGATATTGATGCTGATGATGTGGCCGTTCAACTAACTCGATTACGAAATTCAACGGAGTGATGAAGAACTGAATTAAGCTTCCCCCATACGCGACCGCCGGCTTTGGCGGAGACGTTGGCGCACATCCAGATCGGCGCAAAGCGTGCGCGTTAGTTGCCAAATCATGCACCCTGTACGCCACGTGGTTTAGAATTGCGCTTCGCGTATTTAGGGCCCGATATACGGGACTCTTTTCATCGATTGGTTCTAGGAGCTCGTAGCACATCCCCGCCGCATCCCGCCCGAACTGAAGCCGCACCCCGTTTAGCCTGTCCTCGAACTCCGCGGTCCACTCGCGGATAAGCAGCGTGTTCCGGAGAAATTCACGCCCTTCAATGAGAGAAGGCACAACTACTCCTAAGTGATCGAACTGCTTTTCCTGAGACAATTTCGATACCCGCTTGCACAACACGCTGGGGCCATTATAGAAGCAAACGAACGCGGCTCGCCACCGCTTTCCGGGGCCTTTCGCAGCGACAAAACATATGCCTGAAATCCTCACACTTCCCTGGCTCGTCGAGGCACCCACCGATTTCGCCGAGAGGTGCCAACGGCTTCCCGGCATCAAGACCGGTCCAGGTACGGAGGCACAAGCGCTAGCGACGTTCCGCCTCAGTGCTTCGCAATCAGCCAAGTTGACGAGGCGCCTCAGAAAGATGCAAGCGCAACAAACCGACCTTTCGCCGCTCTTGCAGTTCCGCTTGGGCGTGCTGGCCAGCAATACCTTTGATCTGTTGCTTGACCTGATTCCAGCTGCCGCAGCCCGCCATGGGATTGCTCTTGAAATCGAGACCTCTGCTTATGACCAGGTGGTGCAGGAGGCACTTGACCCCGGATCGATCATCAATCGGTCTCGATGCGACGCCGTGCTGGTTGCCGTGGATCATCGTTGGTTTGGACTTGAACGACTGCGCGTCGAGAACCCAGCCGCGCACGTAGCGGCCGCGGTCCAGCAACTGCGTTGCATCATTGATGCGCTGCGCGCCAGCGGCGGAGCGCCAACGATCCTTCAGACCGTCCCCGTTCCCCCGCTGCAACTGTTCGGGAGTTTCGACCGGCGGCTACCCGGAACTATTCGCTTCATGCTTGATGAGACTAACCGAGCCATCGGAGACCTGGCTGCAGATACCGGCAGCTATTTGCTGGACGTGGCTGCAATGGCGGAGCGGATTGGCACCGATTTGTGGTTCAGCCCAGTACATTGGCACGCTTACAAGCTGCCGTTCTCGCCGGAGTGTTTCCCAGCATACGCCGATCTTCTTGGTCGCTTGCTTGGCGCTATACGAGGGCGAACACGCAAATGCCTT
>DATGGN010000030.1:0-8467 GCA_035308485.1 Rhizomicrobium sp. | reverse complement strand
CCAGATTGTCCGTGTACGGGCTGCCGCAGGCCGGCGGCGGAAGCGGATTGGGTTGACAGTGGGAGAATGCCGCGAGATTGGACGTGGTCGAACCGGCGGTGGCGGCGACGGATCCGCCCCTCATCACGCAGAAATCGCAGTTCTGATAGCGCACCCCGGCCTCACCAGGCGCTACGTCCAGGAGCCGCGCGTCGTTGACGGACACGTCCGAGGTCGGGACCGGCGAACCATTCACCGCGCCCAGCGAAATGACGGGGTTATCGGCGCCATAAAGCACCGGCTGGTTCAACACCAGCCCGCGCACGCTCTCGGTAGTGAACATGGAGAGGTTGCTGGGCGTGCTGCGATCCACAAACAGGTTGCCGGCCGATGTCGACCCGGTCGGGCAAGGACTGCTCAATTCCAGCGTCGTAGAGGACGTGACCATGTACACCTGCGATTGCACAACGGTATTATCGTCCTGCACGAGCCACACGGCGTTGTTCGCACCTATATTGCTGGTTGACTGCAGCGTGACCGCACATCGATCGAGGGTGGGGACAATCGGTGCCGTTATATTGTACACCTGCTCGGTGTAATCGTACACGGCGGCCACGCCGCCGGAGGCAGTGCCGAGCAGTGCCTGAGGCAAAGATATCACCCCATTCGAACAGGGCGACGTGAGCTGGGCGACAATCTGCTGCTTGCCGGCGTAGCTGCCGTTGGCGGCCGGGTTGTCGTCAAGCGCGATCCCGAGCACGTCATTGCTGCCGATGATTCCGCACTGCGCGGCACCGACCCTCACAGAGGGAGAGCCGGCAGCTGCTGTAGCGGCAAGGTATCCCACCAGTCCCAAGTGAGACCGGCCGCAGGTCAGATGGTTGAAAACCACGTGTCTGACCTGCCCGCTCAGGTCCACGCATGCCGCATATGGGTGCGGCACGCTCACATTGTTAAAGGTCACGCTGCCGACAGAATGGGAGAGATCGGAACCATCGACTGAAATCACCTGCGCCGATTCCTGGTCCTGGCTGTCGTCGAGCGTGATGTCGGATATGGTGAGCCCGTCAATGGCCGCGCGCCCGGGGCATTGGCCGCCGTTGGAGCTTTCGTTGCCAATCGTGATCGCACGCCCCGAAACGGCCTGTCCCGGAGCTCCGGAAATACCGGAATCGATGATGCAGCCGGAGGTCTGATAGGCATTTGGCCAGGTGACGTTCCAAGTCGAAGTGTCCGACATGGTCACGGTATAGGGTTGCGTTGTGCTAGGCAGGACGGAATAGTAGCCCGGAGCAAAGACGATGGCCTGAGTGGGCACCCCGGACACGGGGGGCGTCACCTGTGTGATCTGGATTTGGCATGGCGCCACGTATGTGCCACCCGTACAGGTGAGGATATCTCCCACGTTATGCGCTATTGCCGTGGTACCGGTGGCTGGCCAGGCGCTGCCGAGCATGTAGTACTGGATCTCTTGGTCCGAGGATTCTACGTGAAGCTGTGCCGAAAAAAATCCGCCGTCGAGCGACTGCCCGCCCACATGTTCGAAACGGCAGCGGACAACGCTTTGATTTGGGACCGTCCCGGTCGGTGACGGCGAGAACTGCCAGGTTCCGTCTCCCGAAACGCCGTATCCGCCGATCACCTGACTATCCCGGCAACCCTCCACACGAAATGCGCCGTTGCCTGAATGTGGATACGGATCATAAAATGTTGGATTATAGAACTGCGAATTCACGGCGATGACGGTGAAAGCGCGTCCGCCGATGTTGGTGCTCGGCGGCCCGGCGCCGGTGTGATCGACGGTCGGACTGTAGAAGCGGGAGTTTGTCACGTTGAGGCGATACGCGCTGCCACCCAGGCTGTGCGACGGGTCTCCGCAAATCTGCAGATTGATCGCCGTTACGTTGTTGATAGGCTCCGTGTAGTCGCCGTTTCCGATAACCCCGGTGTGGTTTCCCGGCTTGAATTGCTGAACGATGCAGGCGCCTGGCGCTGCCGAGATCGTGAGATTCGACTGGAGGATGATTGGCTTGCTCGCGGCATACGGCTGATCGATGTACAGGGGAATGCCGAGCGTCGCCGCCATCAATATGGCGTTGTTTACTTCCTTGGAGGAATCAGGACAGGTAGGCGGCGGGTTTTGGATCGATGGGAGTACAGTGCACGGCATCGCACCCGCAAGCGTCTGCGGCGTGTTCACTCCCCAGTAAATCTGGTACGCACCGTAGCTGACGAGGGCGAGCAGATAAAACAGGATGATTCCGGCTGCCACGCCGAGGCGTCTCATTTGACGACCCACATGTACGTATGTCCCACTGGGACCAAAACGTAATCAACTTCGGAACTCGGGGCGCTCTGTGTGTATGACGCGCCCTGTTCTATCATGATACCGTCATTGGGGTAGGGAACCACGACAAGGGGAGTCGACGTTCCATTCAGATCTTTGATTCTGATCACGGGGCACGTAGGGTTCGAAGAGGTACAGGGGGTCTGCGAGGTGGAGAAACCTTGGTCAGACGGAAGCTGGACCGTCGTAGGCTCACTAGGAGACAAATTAAACACGACAAGTTGAGGCGCAGCCGAGACTTGGTAAAACGTGCCACTATAAGTGGTCACCACGGTGACAGTTAGAGCGTCTTGGCCGGCGGCCTCGCCCGAAAAAGCCGAAGTCAAGAGAAACGCACACGCAAACGCGCGAGCGATGTGGCGCACAGAGCTAAAGAACCCCATTTTCGACCCCACTCACCCTCAAGGAGAGGCAGACCCAGACCACGCCCCTGCAAGAAACTACCTGAAAATCCGAATGAGTTCCAGCCCTATCGACGGGTCTATTGTCCTTTCAGGCTCTGGGCCGTGATCTTGAACACCGCACCAAAGTTTGTTGTTCCGCCAAAAGAGGTCATGCCGTACAGGGCTTTGTCTACACTGAGGAGTCCTCCCTCGGGTCCTCCTCCATCGGCGCACACGAGGTCGAGGCAAAAGCTGTAAAGCACTTTCTCCCGGCCATTTGGCAGGATCCTGAACACGGTGCCGCAGCCAGGCCTTGCGCCATCACAGGCGCGGGCGCCGCCTTCTTCCGTGGTACCGTACAACTCACCATCCACATTGATCAGCGGAGCAGTCGGCACGCCGCCGTCCTGGTCGGGACCCAGGAAAGTGTGGACCACGGTTTCCGCGCCGGTCTGAGGATTGATCGCGAATACCGCACCCCATCCGTCAGGTCCGCCCGCAGTCGTGCCATAAAGCAGCCCGTTGAATTCGACCAGGCTGGCCCACGGGTTGGCCCCGTCGGCATGGGCGCCAAATGAGTGCAATACGGTCTCGGCCCCCGTGTTGAGATCGACCGAGAACACTGTGCCCAAACTGTGCGTGCCGCCATTCAGCGTTGTTCCGTACAATGCACCGTTGAGCCGGATCACTCCGGCAACCGGATTGCAGCCGTCGCTGCTCGGGAAAGCCTGAAAAGCATACAGTACGTTCTCCTGACCGGTACTTGGGTTTATGGAAAAAACGGTCCCGCAACCTTCGCCTTCGCCGTTGCCGCCGCCCTCCGTCGTTCCGTAAATCCCGTCCCGGCCTCCAATGAGGCTGGCAACGACGTCGAATCCGTCTCCAATCGGGATACCAAAAGAGTACAGGACGGATTCGACGCCGCTGTGTGGATCGACGGTAAATACTGTTCCGCCGCCATGTGCGCCGCCGGATTCGGTCGTCCCATACAGGATACCTCCGACATTGAGGAGGCCGGCCTCGGGGGTCATTCCGTCGCCGCCGCTGGTGGCAAGGCGTGGAGCACCGTCATTTGTCCCGTGTGTCTGTCGAGCGAGAATACGGTGCCGCAGCCCAGATCGCAGGCGCCATTGTCGTAGTTCCCGCCATAAGGGGTAGTACCAAACAGCGTGCCATTCACGCTGACCAGACCCGCCACGGGAGTCCAGCCGTCTGTACCGCTGTTGTCGAAGGAATAAATCGTTTTTTCCCTCGCCCCCGCATCTTCGACAAGCGATACGGGCGCCGACACGCCGAGCACCAGACCAATGCAGCGACACAGCATCGTCTATTCTCCCCACGGAATATTCTCCTTAACATGTTGCCGCCAGACGGAAATGCAGGCAAGTGCTGGAGCTGCTTTTGGGGACCTGATTTCTGGCACGAGTCTTTGCTTGCAACATACGAATTGGGTAGCGAAGAGCCGCCGTTAATGCCGACCTGGAGGATTACCACTGATGTCAAAGAAAACCGGTCTGCTTCGGGGGCTTCTGCCGGTGCATCCCGGCGCGTTGTTGCGCGAGGATGTGCTGCCGCATGTCAACATGACGAAGTCGGATATCGCCAGTGCGCTTGGTATTTCGCGTGCCCAGCTCTACGCGGTCCTTTCGGAGAAAGCGCCGGTCACCGCCGCCATGGCGCTCCGCCTCGGAAAGTTCTTCGGCAACGGCCCGGAATTGTGGCTCGCCATGCAATCGAATTACGATCTGGAAACTCTCAGGAAAGTGATGGCGCGCGATCTGGCCCAAATCCCGCGCGCGCATGCGGCATGACGCTCATTCGACCGCCCGCGGTCGCAAGGGAAGCCCGAATGTTCTCCTGATGTCATCTGTCCGCCTCGATTTCCATCCGTCAACGGACAATGGCCCCTGGGCGTCCCGTTACGGCGTTATTTCCCGGATGGTACCCAGGCTGACGATTGCTTCCCGCGTCGGCGAGGGTGGATCAATACACCACCACGCTGCGGATGGACTCGCCCCTCGTCATCAGATCGAAGGCGTCGTTGATCTTTTCGAGCGGCATGGTGTGGGTGATGAGATCGTCGATCGCGATCTTCTTCTCCATGTACCAGTCGACGATTTTCGGTACATCGGTCCGCCCGCGCGCGCCGCCGAAGGCGGTGCCTTTCCAGATGCGCCCGGTGACGAGCTGGAACGGCCGCGTCGCAATCTCCCTGCCGGCCGCAGCCACGCCGATGATGACCGAAGTGCCCCAGCCGCGGTGGCAGCATTCGAGCGCCTGGCGCATCGTCTCGGTGTTGCCGATGCATTCGAAGCTGTAATCGGCGCCGCCGTTCGTCAGTTCGACGAGATGGGCAACGAGGTCGCCTGTCACCGCTTGGGGATTGACGAAGTGGGTGAGGCCGAATGCGCGCGCCAGCGCCTCGCGCTTCGGATTCCTGTCGATGCCGACGATTTTGTCGGCGCCGGCGAGCTTCGCGCCCTGGACGACATTCAGGCCGATGCCGCCCAGCCCGAACACGACCACATTGGCGCCCGGCTCGACTTTCGCGGTGAAGATCACCGCGCCGATGCCGGTGGTGACGCCGCAGCCGATGTAACAGATTTTGTCGAACGGCGCGTCGTCGCGCACCTTCGCGAGCGCGATTTCCGGCATGACCGTGTGGTTGGCGAAGGTCGAGCAGCCCATGTAGTGCAGGATGGGCCTGCCGTTCTTCGAGAAGCGGCTGGTGCCGTCGGGCATCAGGCCTTTCCCCTGCGTCGCGCGGATCGCCGTACAGAGATTGGTCTTGCGGGATAGGCACGACTTGCACTGCCGGCATTCCGGCGTGTACAGCGGAATGACGTGGTCGCCGCGTCTCAGGGTGGTGACGCCGGGACCGACATCGACGACCACTCCAGCGCCCTCATGTCCGAGAATGGCCGGGAACAGTCCTTCGGGGTCGGCGCCGGAGAGCGTGTATTTGTCGGTGTGGCAGATGCCGGTCGCCTTGATCTCGACCAGCACCTCGCCCGCTTTCGGTCCTTCGAGATCGACCGTTTCGACGGAAAGCGGCTTTCCCGCCTCCCACGCCACCGCCGCCCTTGTCTGCATCGATTCGCTCCTTCAGTTCGTGTTCAAAAGAAAACGGTTCGCGCGGAGACGCTTTCCTCCCCCGTGCGAGCGGCGCGAGCATGGGAGGAAGTTCTCCGCGCCTCCGCGCGAAATCCTCTTACACTTCCAGCGCCTTGTGCAACGCCGCGTTGCGGTCAGGACGCGACAGCGCGTCCGCGCTGATGAAGATGAGCCGGCGGCGGAATGCCGGTGGCGACTCCGCAAGCAGCGTGGCTTTCAGTGACTCCAGTCCGCCCGCAAAAAACGGTTCACCGAGAAATCGCGAAGGTTCTTCCACCCAGGACGGCACGTCGAATCCCGCCGTGCCGGAAAGGTGCTCCGCAAGCGCCGCGAGATAGGCGTCCTTGGTCGGGTCCATGCGCATCGGCTCGCTCGCGACGGCGCGCCGACGCTCGGAGTCGGGCATGGCCTGCCATTCGTCAAGGAATTCGGCGACCGCCGGATCGAACGGCTGGGATCCACGTGCTGCTCGTGCCGCGATTTCGGAGATGCTTCGTGGGCGAAACTGTCCCATCGTTCACCTTTCGGGCGGCGATGCCGCGCCAAAAATCTCCTCGATTCCAAACCGCGTCTTTGGCGGAATCTGTCCCGAAGGGTAATACCGCGCAACAACCTCGAGCGCTTCAGTGGCCGCGCGAATTCCGAGGACCTCACCGATTTTTCGGATGTCGGAAATATCCTGAGCCTGCTCCACGCCACCCGCGCGCATGGCGAGGCATTTCATCGCGAACAGATAGGGGGGCGAAGCAATGAAGACACGCAAGCCGGGTTGACTGCCCGTGGGGTAGGTTCGGAACAGATTCTTTGATTCCGCATCTGTGTCGCTTCGACTGAGAAATCCCTTGACGCCGTCGTTCAGCCAGTTTTCGGGCCAGCCGAATTCTTCGGCGATGGTCGCCGCGGCCTGACGTACGAAAGAGCGATCGTTCTCGAAGACGGCGTCAACATCGCGCGTGGCAACGCGATGCGGCATCGTGAGTACGAGCGCCGCGCCACCGTAAACCGATATTTCGACAATTTTCCCGGCTGCCGCCGACAATTCTCCGAGCCGTTCGAACGCCTGTTCGAGGGTGGCGCGATTGAACGGCGCGGGCGCGGGGTTCATCGACGCGAAAGCGGCTTTCCCGCCTCCCACGCCACCGCCGCCCTTATCTGCATCGATTCGCTCCTTCAGTTGTACGTTCGAGATGAGGCTCGCGCGGGGACACTTGCCTCCCCCGCGGAGCGACAGCAGAGCGGGGGAGGTCCTGCCCCCGCGTCCGGCCGAAGGCCGGCGCGAGGATAAACTCCGCAGGGAAGGGGGCGGTTGAATGTCAACACCAGGTGCCCCCTCCGGTGCTTCGCACCACCTCCCCCGCGCAGTGCACCCGCTGCGCCAGCGCTTGCGCGGCGAGTGCGCGGGGGAGGCAAGCTGAAGCGCGCCTCGATAGGGTACATCACACATCCAGGGCTGCGTACAAGGCGTTGTCCTGGATGAATTCGCGCCGCGGCTCGACGATGTCGCCCATGAGCTTGGCGAAGAGATCGTCGGCCTCGTCGGCGTGCTCGACCTTCACGAGCAGAAGCGTGCGTGCGTTCTCGTCGAGCGTCGTCTCCCAGAGCTGCTCGGCGTTCATTTCGCCCAGACCCTTGTAGCGCTGCAGCGCGAGGCCCTTGCGGCCCCATTCGAAGATGGCGTCGAGCAGCTGGCTCGGCGCGCGCACCTCGCGCTTTTCGTCCCTGCGAACGAGCGTTCCGGCCTTCAGATACGCGGCCTGGAGGCCGGTCGCGAGCCTGTCGAGCTTCCTCGCGTCGGCGCTTGCGATCACCGGTCCGTCGATCGCCACCGCCTCACGCACGCCCCTGACTTCGCGCCAGAACTTCATGCCGCCGTCAGGCGTAGGCTCGCCGTGCCAGCCGCGCTCGGTTTCGTCGCAAAGCGAATCGAGACGGCGCGCGATGTACAGAGCGGTCGCGCTCGCGCGCTCGGCATCGGCGAGAATCTCGGGGTTCAGCGCACCCGCGATCGCCGCCTGCTCGATGAGAAAGCGCGGATATTGCCGCGGGAAACCTTCGACGGCGGCGACGGCGGCGCGCGCGCGGGTGACGAGCGCGTCGAAATCGGCGCCGGCCAGCGTCTCGCCCGTATGGAGCGCGAAGGTCGCGCCGGCCGAACCTTCGGCGATGAGGTAATCCGTCAGTTCCCGCTCGTCCTTGAGATAGCGTTCCGACCTGCCGCGCGTCGCCTTGTACAGCGGCGGCTGGGCGATGAAGATGTGGCCGCGCTCGATCAGGTCCGGCATCTGGCGGTAGAAGAAGGTGAGGAGGAGCGTGCGGATATGCGCGCCGTCCACGTCGGCGTCGGTCATGATGACGATCTTGTGGTAGCGCAGCTTGTCCGGATTGAATTCCTCGCGGCCGATGCCGGTGCCGAGCGCGGTGATGAGCGTTGCGATCTCGGCATTCGACAGCATCTTGTCGAAGCGCGCGCGCTCGACGTTCAGCACCTTGCCGCGCAGCGGCAGGACCGCCTGGTTCTCGCGGTTGCGTCCCTGCTTCGCGCTGCCGCCGGCCGAATTGCCCTCGACGATGAAGATCTCGCATTTCGCGGGATCGCGCTCCTGGCAATCGGCCAGCTTGCCCGGCAGCGACATGCCGTCGAGCG